>JABMNW010000061.1 GCA_013204455.1 Acidimicrobiaceae bacterium | reverse complement strand
ATGCACAGCAAACGGTTTCGCTGCTGATGCAATTGTGTTTACAACTTCAAGTGGCGGCACACATGCTGGGCTTATTGCTGGGTTGAAAACTGCCCAGGCTCGTAATCAAAAACAGAATCAAATTATAAAATCTCCACAAATAGTCGGCATCGGCGTGGCTAAAGGTGTTGCACTAAATACTGCCCACGTTTCAGATCTTGCCAATGAGACACTTGCTCTGCTTGGTGAGTCGGCGCGCGCGAACCAAGCAGATGTAATCATTGACGCCAATTACATGGGAAGTGATTATGCGGTGGCGACGCAAGCGGCGGCTGATGCAACAGCATGGGCAGCACATCGTGGCGCATGGGTGCTCGATCCGGTTTATAGTGCGAAAGGTTTCTCTGGCTTGTTGGGACGCGATGCAAATGGCGAATGGTCGGCCCAACAAAATGTTGTATTTATTCACACTGGTGGACTGCCGTCGCTATTTGTCACGCACTAGTTAACTAGACGTAGATAGATTTCATCGCATGGCTGTGCAACGTTTCGCAGAACATCTCAAGATGCCCTGGCCAAACGGTCGTGGTATTAGTTACGAAATTGCAAGCGCGACACCGGGTGAACCTGGTTGGACTTGGCGCGTAGCAATCGCACCGGTTCCGGAAGACTGCACTTTTTCTCATTTCGAAAATGTCCATCGACAGTTGCTTATTATTTCTGGCGGTGAGATGGTCCTAACAGTCGGTGGGATCACAGTTGTTTGCAAACCTGGCGAGGTCGCCGAGTTTGCTGGTGATGTCGTGACAACAGCAAAACTCACCGACGGCCCGATTGTGGACCTCAACTTAATGACGGTTCGCGGCAAGGCACTCGGGGTGATGACACATTGCACTCAACCAGGAGCCCTGCCCAATAGCGAAATGCTTGTTGCAGTAACCGAAGAAGTTGAGATCGTAGTAGACGGTCGGGTTACTAACCTGAGCCACCAAGATGCATTTCTTGACGCCCACACTAAACAAATCGTGCTTCGCTCTGGTTCCGTTGCCCACATAACCTTGGCCAAATAATTGGGTTTACCCGCCAAGAATCGGCGAGAATGTAGATCATGAGTGGTCCAAGAGTTGTGCGCTCCCCGCGCGGGACTCAGTTATCTTGTGCGAACTGGCAAATCGAAGCGCCATATCGAATGTTGCAAAATAACTTGGATCCAGATGTAGCCGAACGACCAGATGATCTCGTCGTATATGGCGGCACCGGCCGCGCGGCACGCAGTTGGGATGCGTTCGATGCAATGACGCGAACACTACAACGACTCAAACCAGACGAGACGATGCTCGTGCAATCAGGCAAACCAGTCGGCGTATTTCGCACACACGAGTGGGCGCCGCGAGTGTTGCTGGCGAACTCAAATCTTGTCGGCGAATGGGCGACTTGGGACGAGTTCCGTCGACTCGAAGCAATGGGCTTAACGATGTACGGCCAGATGACGGCCGGATCTTGGATCTACATTGGCACGCAAGGAATTTTGCAAGGTACTTATGAATGTTTTGCGGAGATTGCACGACGCAAGTTCAAAGGGACACTTGCTGGCACGATCACACTCACTGCCGGACTTGGCGGTATGGGTGGCGCACAACCATTGGCAATCACGATGAACGATGGTGTTGCTTTGTGTATTGATGTCGACCCGACTCGAGTGCATCGACGCGTTGAGACTCGATACCTGGATGAAGTTGCTGACTCACTTGATGATGCCGTCGCACGGTGCGAAGCAGCGAAAAACGCACGCAAAAAACTATCTGTAGGTGTTGTCGGCAATGCGGCCGATATGTTTCCAAAACTTCTCGCGCAAGGGTTTCTAGCCGACATCGTGACAGATCAAACGAGCGCACACGACCCAATGAGTTATGTCCCAAACGATTTGACAATGCAAGCAGCCGAAACTCTGCGGAAAACTGATCCTGAGCATTACATTGCGCGTTCGCGAGCTGCGATGGCAACACACTGTGCAGCAATGGTTGGGTTTCAAGATGCGGGTGCAGAAGTTTTCGACTACGGCAACTCACTCCGCCGTGAGGCACAACTTGGTGGATACGACAGGGCATTCGATTATCCGGGTTTTCTCCCTGCATATATACGTCCATTATTTTGCGAAGGAAAAGGACCTTTCCGATGGGTTGCTCTGTCTGGCGATCCGCAAGACATTGCCGCAACAGATCGCGCAGTGCTCGAAGAATTCCCCGATGATGAATCGTTGGCGCGATGGATGCGGCTGGCAAGTGAGCAAGTTGCCTTCCAAGGACTCCCCGCTCGAATTTGTTGGCTTGGTTATGGTGAGCGGCATCGACTTGGATTGCGCTTCAATGAAATGGTCAAGCGCGGCGAACTTAAAGCGCCGATCGTGATCGGCCGCGATCATTTAGATTCTGGTTCTGTGGCATCGCCTTATCGCGAAACCGAATCAATGCTCGATGGATCCGACGCAATCGCCGACTGGCCGCTACTCAACGCACTTGTCAACACCGCTAGTGGAGCTACTTGGGTCAGTATCCACCATGGTGGTGGCGTGGGTATCGGACGAAGTATTCATGCTGGCATGGTTTGTGTTGCCGACGGTACCGATCTGGCCGCCGAAAAACTTTCACGAGTTCTTATTAGTGATCCAGGAATGGGTGTTATCCGCCATGCCGATGCTGGATATGAATCCGCAATCAAAGTTGCCGACGAACGCGGCGTGCGATTACCAATGCGCGAACAATGAGCACGATTCATGCGCAATACGCATGGCTGAGTGGCGAAACTTGCGCGTCAAATGTGCGGATCACAGTTGAACACGGTTTAATTTCGACGCTTGAAGCAAATGTTCAGCCACGTTTTGGCGATGAGCAAATCACTGGCGTGGTGATGCCTGGTTTGATCAACAGTCATAGTCATGCCTTTCATCGTTCTTTACGCGGTCGCACTCACGCGGGCCTCGGCGACTTCTGGTCGTGGCGCACCTTAATGTACGAAGTCGCAAACCGACTTACACCCGAAAATTATCTCCCGCTTGCAACAGCCGTGTTTAGCGAAATGGCGCTCGCCGGAATTACTGGTGTTGGCGAATTCCATTACGTGCACCACCAGCCAAACGGAAAGATGTATTCGGACCCAAACGAGATGGGTCATGTGGTTATTGAAGCAGCGCGCCGAGCAGGAATTCGATTAGCGCTTCTTGATGTTGCATATCTGCATAGTGGACTCGACTCAAATGGCGTGCTTGACGAACAACGGCGCTTCAGTGACTTGTCAATCGAACAGTGGCTGACCCGTGTTGATCTGCTCGGGCGTGGTGATGCAATGCACACAATCGGTCTTGCGCCGCACAGCGTGCGCGCGATCCACCCCAGCGAACTCGCACAGATCGCAGAGCATCGCAACGACCGAGTCGTGCACATCCATGTCTCGGAACAAACTTCCGAGAATGATCAGTGCCGCACTTCAACCGGCCGCACGCCAACGCAAGTGCTCGCAGATTCGGGTCTGCTTGGATCGTTTACGACTGCGGTGCACGCAACACATCTAGATGCGAACGATGTCGCGTTACTTGGAATATCAAAAACAACGGCATGTTTTTGCCCAACTACAGAACGTGACCTCGCAGATGGAATCGGTCCTTCAAATGATTTAGTTCGTGCGGGATCAATACTCGCGCTCGGTACCGACTCGCATGCTGTAATTGATTTGTTCGAAGAAGCGCGCGCAGTAGAGATGCACCAACGGCTTGTTACGGGTAGACGTGGCATCCATCGGAGTAGCGAACTACTTGAAGCGGCGACTGTAAACGGGGCGCATTCACTTGGTTGGAAGAATCACGGGCTCGTGGTTGGTGCACCTGCAGATTTTGTGGCGATTTCTCTGGAGTCGACCAGGCTCGCCACTTTTGACTCTGCAAATGGGGCGGCTCATCTTGTACATAGTGCAAGTGCCAACGATGTGCGTAACGTCTGGGTTGGCGGAGAACAGATCGTGGCGAACCATGTCCATCGTGGATTTACGAATATCGCCGATGAGTTGCGTACTGCCGTAAGCGCCGTTCTCAAATAACTGTGCTCATTATTACTGTGCCTATTATTACGGGCAAACTACACTGAATTCACTATGACGATTCTTGCCATTGCCACAATTGGTCACCCGGAATTACGAATTCGTGCCACTGAAGTAGAGGTAGACGAACTCAAGTCTGTAGAGATGCAGATATTCATTGATGATCTAGTCGAAACAATGCGACATGCCAACGGTGCGGGACTCGCCGCGACACAGGTGTTGCGTCACCAACGCATCTGCGCGGTCGAAGTAAACAACAATCCGCGTTACCCATATAAGCCTCAGGTTCCACTGACAATTCTTGTCAACCCAGTTTTGACACCACTCAATGACGAGATGTTCGAAAACAACGAAGGGTGTTTATCTGTACCAGGGTTTCGTGGCAATGTTTGGCGCTATACGTCAATTCATGTTGAAGCGCTTGACCGACACGGCAACAAGATCGACGAGATCATCCGCGGCATGACGGCGTGCACATACCAACACGAAGTCGATCATCTGGACGGACTTCTGTTTATGGACAAAGTTAAGGACACGAGCACCTTTGCGTCATGGGACTCGTTTGATAAGTACCAGCACCACGACTTCGTCATCAGAGTGAAGGAACTCGTCGAGAAGTTTGGTTCGTAGTGTTCACAATCACCGGCATTGGCACACTAGTTACGAACGACTTAACTCTTGAGCGCGGCAATCTCGGGATTATTAGAAATGCAGCGCTGGTCGTTGGCGATGATGGCAAAATCAATTGGACTGGAGAGGCAGTAAACCTTGCAGTAGACCTTGCGGCGGATGCAATCGACGTTGGTGGACGCACGATCATTCCCGGATTTGTTGACAGCCACACGCATTTGGTTTTTGGCGGTGATCGATCAGATGAGTTCGAAGCACGAATGTCGGGAACGACGTACACGGCAGGCGGAATTCGTACAACGATGACTGCGACCCGTGCCGCAACTGATAATGCGCTCGTTGCTAATGCACGTCGCCTCGCCGACGAAGCGTTGCGCTCCGGTACAACGACTCTCGAAGTTAAATCTGGATACGGATTGTCTGTGCGCGATGAGGCGCGTTCTCTGCGAGCCGCGACCACAGTCAGCAACGAAACAACTTTTCTTGGTGCACATGTTGTGCCGCCAGATACGGATACAGATAAATACGTCGACCTTGTTTGTGGCGAAATGCTCACGCAATGCGCACCCCACGCAAAATGGATCGACGTGTTTTGCGATCGTGGCGCATTCGACGTCGATCAAGCGCGCACAATCCTGACCGCTGGAGCACGCGCAGGTCTTGGGTTGCGGATTCATGCCAACCAGTTACAACATGGTGGCGGAGTACAACTCGGCGTTGAACTGGGTGCAGCCTCCTGCGATCATTGCTCGCACTTGAATGACGCAGATATTTCTGCTCTCGCCGGCACAAACGGTCGTACTGTTGCGACCTTGTTGCCCACCGCCGAGTTGTGTACTCGCTCTGCATTCCCCGATGCACGCAGACTGATCGATGCTGGCGTCACCGTTGCACTGGCTTCGGATTGCAATCCAGGTTCTTCGTATACGACATCGATGCCGTTAGCAATTTCTCTTGCTGTTTTGAATATGAAGATGACCTGCGATGAAGCCGTCTGGGCGGCAACTGCTGGCGGCGGCGCTGCTTTAAGGCGTACAGACATTGGCACGCTACAAGCAGGCTCGCAGGCCGACTTCATTCTGCTCAATGCGCCAAGTCATGTTTATCTTGCCTATCGACCCGGAGTAAATCTTGTTGATGCGGTTGTTCGACGAGGCACATGTGTTGTCGGTGCACTGTTGTAAAATGTGTTTGTGAGCGAGACGAAAAAATCAATCCTTAAATCTTCTGGGGATTGGCGCACACTGATCGTTGCCGTCGTCGTGTACGGTGGCTGGTTCGCAACGATATTCACTCACGAGATAATGCCTTGGTGGGTGACATTTGGTTTACTCACCTGGTTCGGTGCATGGCATTTAAGCCTGCAACACGAACTTGTGCACGGACATCCCTTTTACGATTCGAGACTTAATGTATTACTTGGCGCACTTTCAGTAACACTTTGGATTCCGTTTCTCTCGTTTAAACGCGATCACCTCTCACACCATCAAACCACACTGACTCATCCAAAGACTGATACCGAGAGTTATTACGCACTGCCAGAAAAATGGCGGGACTCAAGTTGGCTGCTGCGGTCGATCTACTGGGCGAATCGCACACTCGCCTTCCGCCTGACGGTGTGGTCAGTATTCAGTGCTGTGCAATATTTCGTCGTTGATTTCTGGTGCGCCGTGCGTGGCGTCGCCAATTCACGTAACGCTTGGCTGGTACACATACCAGGATGTGTACTTGTGCTCGTAATTGTTAACAACTTTGCTGGCATGTCAATTTTCGAGTATGTAATCGGTGGAGTCTTTGGTTCGCATTCGCTAAATATGTTGCGATCATTTGCCGAGCATAAGACGCTCAAAGATGAATCCTCTCGCACCGCGATGATTGACGCCGGTCGAATTATGAGTCTTCTAATGTTGAATAACAATCTCCATGTTGCCCACCATGATCAACCTTGGACTCCGTGGTACGAAGTACCGCAGGTTGCGGCGCGATTAAACGCCTACGAGCGTGCGGAGCAAATCGATTGTTTATATCGTGGCGGATACAGCGAAATCATCCGCCGCTTTACTTTTCGCCCGTACGATCAGCCGATTTACGCTTCCGCGGCAGAGCCAACAAGTCGATTGAGGTGATCGGCGGCCTCACGACGACCTGATACCTCTAATTTTTCATAGATTCGAATTGTCTCTTGTCGAACAGTGGATTCACTGAAGCCCAACTCCTTGGCAATCACGGCATTGGTGCGTCCCTCGTGGATCAATTCAAGAACACGGAGTTGCCTTGCCGAGAGCAAATGGAGTCGGGACTCAACATCAACGATCTCGCTTGAGTCAAGTCGGGCAATGAACGGACATCCCTTAAAACGAGGGTCGTGGCTTAGTCGTAACGAGATCACATTCCCAATTGTTGTAAGGAAGGCCATTAGCTCCGTTGAAGGTTGAACCTCTTTGGTCAGCAATAGACGAATCGACGCAATTGGCGCACCGACGATATCGAGTGGCAAAGTCACCACAGTTTTGGTTCCAGATTTACCATGCCAAATTATCGAATCTTTTCTGAGCGCCTCTTTGAACGGGAACGGCTCTTGGATGTGCGAATCACGCCATTGCGCAATCTCATCCTTGGGAAATCCATATCCTTCAATCAGGCGTATGTTCCCATCTAGGTTGAGTTGCGAGAGATAGAGCGCGTCGCAATGAAGGAAGGCGAAAGTTCTTAGCGCGATGAATTGACACATCCCACTTACCGTGCTCTCTGGGATGTGCAGAAACTTAACCAGTTCACCGACCTTCTCTAATAGAAAGGAAGCAGATAGTGGACTCGCCTCAAAGTTGGAACTCGCCAACGATGGTCTTGCAGGTGGGGTGAAAGTAATTATGTAATAAAGATAACACTCACCGGACTATTAAAACTATCCGGGCGAATCTATTCGGGTTAAACCTTTTGTTTAATCGCTATCGGCCAACTTATTAGTGACTTCGGTCGCTGACTCCTGGGCCGCAGATAAAACCCACTCAATCTCGCGCTCTCGATGTGCACCCGAGACAAACCATGCTTCAAACGCTGACGGAGGAAGAGATACTCCTCTACTGAGCATTGCATGAAAGAAATAGGAGAAGGCTCGGACATCCTGCCGTTTGGCTTGCTCAAAATTTTGCACGCTCTGCGGATGGAAGAAAATACTAAAGAGATTGCCAGCGCGTTGCAGGGTATGCGGTACACCTGCGTGCCTTAGGGCGTCCGAAACGCCATTGCCCAAAATTAGCGCCGACTGATTTAAGTGCGCGTAAAGGTCGGGAGTGCAGAGCCGCAATGTGGCGAGCCCCGCAGCGCTGGCAACTGGATTCCCACTAAGTGTCCCCGCTTGGTAGACAGGGCCGATTGGCGCTAGCAAATCCATGATCGCCGCCGAACCTGCGACCGCAGCTAACGGGAAACCGCCGCCGATTACCTTGCCATAAGTGAAGAGGTCCGGGCTGATCGAATTGTTAGCGAGATTCAGACCCCACCAGCCGGCTTGATGAACGCGAAATCCCGTCAACACTTCGTCCAAGATAAACAGCGCGCCATGTTTTCGACAGAGATCTCCAATAAGTTCGTTGAAACCGAGAGCAGGGGGAACGACACCCATGTTGGCGGCTGCACCTTCTGTGATAACCGCAGCAATCGCGTCCCCACATTTGTCAAAGAGCGCGATGAGTGCAGACGGATCGTTAAAGGGCAACACGATCGTGTCGCGCGATTGCCCTTCGGTAACTCCTGGCGAATTAGGTAATCCAAGTGTCGCCACACCAGAACCTGCTTGCACCAATAGCGCATCGGCGTGACCGTGATAGCAACCGGCAAATTTCACAATCAAATCGCGGTTGGTCGCGGCACGAGCCAATCGAAGTGCGGTCATCACTGCTTCAGTTCCCGACGAAAGAAAACGGATTCGTTGAAGAATCGGCACACGCTGGAGAATCTCTTCGGCGAGTAACACCTCTTGTGTTGTTGGTGCTCCAAAGGATGACGAATGTGCCATCGCATTGCACGCGGCCGCAACAACTTCTGGATGAGCGTGACCAGCAATCATCGGACCCCAGGAGCCAATGAGATCAACATACTCGCGCCCATCAACATCTTCAACGATCGCGCCGGTGCCGCGCACAAAATATCGCGGTACTCCCCCAACGCTGGTAAAGGCTCGCACCGGAGAACTCACTCCGCCGGGAATAATCCCGCATGCACGTTCGTGCCAAGTCTTCGATCCTTGCGCGTTGGCATCGTAATTAGGCAGTGACGTGGACGTCATATTTAGCTCCGATTTAGTTTCGACGAAGCAATGTAGCGATTTCATTCGCCCAATATGTGCAGACGATCGGTGCACCTGCGCGCACAACTGATGTCACACTCTCAAGGATCGCCGCTTCGCGCGAGAACGCCCCAGCAGCAGCTGCCATTTCGATCATCGCGTATTCACCAGAGACGATGTACGCGGCGACAGGGACATCAACCATTGCCGAAACTTTAGAAATGACATCGAGATAAGCAAGCGCTGGTTTGACCATTACGATGTCTGCGCCTTGACTCAGATCAAGGCGAACCTCGCGGAGCGCTTCCTTTCCATTGGCCGGATCCTCTTGGTAGGTCCGACGATCACCTTCCAATTTACTTTCAACTGCGTTACGAAACGGACCGTAAAAGACCGAGGCAAACTTCGCGGCATAGGCCAAAATGATTACATCACTGCGGTTGTATTCATCAAGCGCGGTGCGTACGGCACCAACCTGACCATCGATCATTCCGCTAGTGCCGACCACTTCGGCTCCAGCATCAGCGAGCACCCGCGCCATAGCTGCATATTGCAGAAGAGTGGCATCGTTATCAACCCGATTCTGGCTGTCGAGTACTCCACAGTGTCCGTGATCGGTGAATTCATCAATACATAAGTCGGCCATCACCGTCAGCGAATCTCCGACCTCGCTTTTTACATCGGCGATCGCAGTTGAAAGGACACCTTGAGGATCTAATGCGCCACTTCCGGTGGCATCGCGTATTTCCGGGACGCCAAAGAGCATCACACCACCAATACCGGCAGCCGCCGAATCCGCAACCGCCCTCTTTAACGAGTCACGCGAATGTTGATATACGCCTGGCATGCCTGCGATTTTTCGTGGTTCTTTGAGACCCTCGCGAGCAAAGAATGGCATGATTAATTTTCCAGGCTGGATGGCTGTTTCCCGTGTTAATCGTCGCAGGGAATCAGTTGCCCGAAGTCTGCGCGGTCGCTCGATGAGTGGCATATCAATTACCTCCATTAATCATTTGTGAAATTTTGCCAGGTAGATCCGTTAATTGAGATGGATCTACGACAACCGAAACCAACAGGCGATGTTTTTCGGCTGTCGTTGCGGTCGTGTTACCGACGCAGACGATCCAGACACGAGGATGGATATCAGGCACATGAGCCACCAGTGCATCGACCGCGCTCGGCGACCGCAGAACAACGACATCTATTCGACCATCACGCAACGCCGTAACACTTGCGGGTGGCTTCGTGACTGGTGCCGTGTGATAGAGAACTTCAGTGAATACCTGCCAGCCGAGAGTTTTAAGACCTAGGCCAAGCGTCGGAAGTGTCAAGTTACCGGTAGGGATGACCGCGATGCTCGGCGGTCTACTTTTTAACAAAGCGAGGATTCCTTCGGCGCTGTGAATTACGGGAACCGCGACCCGAGTAAATCCACAGTCCCGTAGAACCTGCGCCGTTGCCTCACCTACTGCAACGACATCATAAGTGGGTGCGTTTTTCGCGATCTTTTCCAATAGATCAGGCGCGAGATCTTTTAGCGCTCGGATCGCCGAGGCCGAAGTGACAATCAGCGATGCGTTGGGGTGATGTGAGAATGTGGTCAACAGGCGTTTGGCACTCGCTCTGCTCGCATCGTCGTCAATCGTTTCGACGCGGATGAATGATTCGCGGATTACCTCGAAGCCGGCGCTCGTAAGAAGTTTCGTCTCAACATCACCTAATGAGTCGGGCCGTGTGATGAGCACCCGAATTTTTGCCGCATTCACTTTTTTGCCACATTCACTCTATTGCAGGGATCACTTTTTACCGTGATCACTTTTTTATTTTTCGCGTGGCGTTGTCCCTTAGAAGTAACGCACCCGCAGAGAGTCCAAATTCGCGCGCGGAATCCTCTTCGACTATCGGCTTGCTACTGCTGATTTCAATCTGGACATAGCCGACCGTGTTAACTCCGGCGAGATCGGCTATCAAGTGGAGCGTCGTCACACTCTGCGCATTAAAGCGGGCATAACTTCCCAACGCAGTTTGACATGTCGCCGAGATTCCTTCCAAAATGGCGCGCTCGGCGACGGACGTTAAGCGCGTCGGGAAGTGATCAAGTTTGCGTAATCGTAAAGCGAGATCATGATCATCTGATCGACACTCGACGACGAGCGCTCCTTGGGCTGGTGCCGGGATAAAAATACTCGTGTCGAGATATTCCACGATCTCCTGCTGCCTTGAGAGTCGATGTAAACCAGCCGCGGCCAGAATCACGGCATCAAATTCGCCTCGATGAACTTTAGAAATACGAGTATCAACATTTCCACGAATCTCCTTGACAATCAGATCTGGGCGGAACAATTTCAATTGTTCACTGCGGCGTGGGGAACTTGTCCCAACGATTGCTCCTGGGGCGAGTTGGTGTAGTTTCGCGCCTGTTGCGGAGATCAATATGTCTCTAGGGTCCTCACGTGGAAGGACGGCAGCCTGATCAATTCCTTCACACGCACCGGTGGGTAGATCCTTAAATGAGTGCACAATGAAGTCGACTCGATTCGCCAATAATGCATCACGCAATGCAGAGACAAAGATGCCTGGACGTCCAATTTGAGAGAGCGGGAGAGAGGTATCGTCGCCATCGGTTCGAATGATCACCATCTCGATCGCTTCTCCGACTTCGGTTGCAAGCAAACTGGAGACACTTGAAGATTGAGCGAGAGCTAACTGGCTTCCTCTGGTTCCTAATCGAAGAGCGCTACGAATCATGATCACTGCAAATCTGACGGCTCGCCAAAGAGCAGACGAATCGCCTCTTCGGGAAGCATCTCGCCATTCAGACTCGCCGACGCGCGTGCGCGCGTGAGTGGTTTGTGCAGCAACTTGGACGAAAAGCGCCGTAGCGATTCAGCAACCTGTTCTGCCACTTCATCCCCGCTACTGCTACGGACTCGTTCAACTTCGTTTTCTATTGTCAATGCGACGTGATCTCGTAACGCAATTATTTCGGGCACAACTGATCGTTCACGCTCTCTGCGTTGAAAATCATCTGTGTGGGTTTTGATGATCTCGTCGACTTCGGAGTTATCAAGAGCACCTTCGTAGTCGTCTCCGCCGCGAATGTCGCGCAGCGAGATCAAGTCGATGAAGGGTAAAGTCTTGGCATCCTCAGAGACATCGGATTGGAGTGCCAGATCCAAAATTGTAAGCATCGATCTATTACCTGCTCGCGCTTGTGTAAGTACCGAGGCGGTGAGCACGTGGCTCTTGTTCCCGCTACATGTCACAATTAGATCTGCGCGCGCAATATACCCACTTAACTCGTCATCGGCGATTGCCGAAATATTGTGAGTAGCCGCAAACTCCTTGGCGCGACCCGTTGATGAGTAGATGCCGATCGAACCGACTCCGGCATCTTTAAATGCGCTCACCACAACTCGTGCGTAGGCACCCGTGCCGACAACAATCGTGTTCGCGTGTGCTAAACGTAAATTACGAGCAATGGCAATATCGAGCGCAGCCCAAAGAACAGATCGATTAGCTCTGTCGTGTCCCGAAAGTCCGGAAATTCGCTTGGAGACCATAGCTGCCGATTGAAAGAGGCGCTCCAAAGTTGGTTGGGTTGTCTTTTCTCTTCTTGCTTCGACTAGTGAGCGACTTACCTGCCCAGAGATCTCCGACTCACCGATGACCATCGAATTCAATCCGGATGCGACGCGAAAGAGATTTTCCACAACCGAATTGCCAGAATGCAACTCAACTGTTGTTGCGAGCGATTCTGGCGGGACTTTGGCTCGACGAGCCAAAGCGTTAATTGTGATCGAATACGCCTGGTCGATGTCTTGCGCCTGCAAATATATTTCTAGACGGTTGCAAGTGTTGAGGGTGATTGCACCGGTAATCTCCGAATTTTTTACCAATTCTCGAGAGATCGTCTGCGCACCTTTTGTACTTCCCTCGGAAAGGCGTGCAAGCAGATCCAGTGGTGCCTTCCGATAGTTGAATCCCACCAGGACTAGAACCACGCGTGGAATCTACCCCGCCCTGGGCCAATCAGTATCGCGATTGCCCAGCAAATGACTGGTCAGACTTTAAGTGCCTCCATGCGCACCACCATCGGGAACAACAGGTTGTTTTCCTTGTGGATGTGGAGATGAGTGTCCTCCTCAAGTTCCGCCAAACCAGCGAAGCATGCCTTGTACGAAGGACAACCATCCGTAGGTACTTGAAAGCCGTCGGTCAGTTGTCGCAACTGGGCAAGCAATTTACCGACAGCATCGTGCTCCCGCAGCATCATCGAAATGGGATTCTGTAATGTCCCGCAGTGGAACGACGGCGCTGATTGCGCCACTGCCAACTCGCGAATCATCGGGAACAATATCTGCTCTTCTTTCAGCAAGTGCGGTTGCATATCCGCGCACAGCTCCTCGTAGCACGCGGCAATCGCACTGAGTTCAGGATGGCGCTCACCGTGGGCCGAGACAATCTTGGTCACGAGCGCTGACAGCCGAGGCAATTCCTCCCATAAGTAGCGATGGTGAGTGGATTCCAAGTGACCGACAAGTTCGGCCGCTTCCATTGTCGACCACTCGGTGGCAACTTCTTTGGTGACAACTTCTTCGGTGAGCGCGGCGGCAAGTTCGGATACCGTCAATGTCAGATCTATACCTTTGCTTGTACAGGCATCGGTCAAGGTCTGCTTGCCACCACAGCAATAGTCGAGCCCACGTCGTTCCAACTCGCGAGCAAGTTCGGGATGAGAATTCACCAGCACACCAAGTGCAATCATTGGATCAATTGTCATAACCTTGCTCCCGCAGCCACATCGGATAGTGACATATCGCCAAGAATCTTTGTCAACTCAGCACGGGCGTGTGACCATGCATTATGGAGTGCGCACGGTGATTCCGAGTCACACAGACGATCGACGACAACACACCGACCTGTATCAGTTACCCCATCTACCACTTCGATTACGTCGAGCACACTTAACTCATCGAGACTCACGCGGTTCACGTAGCCACCAGACGGACCAGGATCGGATTGAACCCACCCCGCTTTGACCAACGGTCCAACCACCTGAGCCACGAACGCCGATGTCGATCCCAACTCGTTGGCCAAGACCGAACCCTTGACTCGCTCTGTGGTGCCGCCAAGAAATGCCATCGCCCGCACCGCCAACTCCGCCCGACGCGTAATCTCTAGTCGCATACTTATAGACTAACCAATTACTGGAGGTCTCGCCATGTCCACGGAGGCGATTCACGACTTGACTCGCGCACTTCGTATCGATGCCTATACACCTGACGCCCAGAACAGGTCGCTACCGACCATTATCCAGGGAGGGATGGGTGTGGCAGTCTCGTCGTGGAAGTTGGCGCGTGCGGTATCGCAAACCGGACAACTTGGCGTGGTCTCCGGAACCGCGTTGGATACCGTCATCGCCCGTCGACTGCAAGACGGCGACATAGGTGGTCATATCCGGCGCGCTTTGGAACAGTTCCCAGTGTTGTCGATGGCACGGCGGGTGCTCCGGCGATACTTTCGCCCGACCGGAAGAGCCAAGGGTCAGTCATATATATTGGTGCCAAATCTGAGTTTGCGTCCGAGTACAGCCTCCTTGGAACTCTCGATTGTCGCCAATTTTGCAGAGGTGTGGTTGGCCAAGGAGGGTCATGATGGTCTTGTCGGGATCAACTATTTAGAAAAAATTCAGATGGCCACCCCGAGCGCGGTCTACGGGGCGATGCTCGCTGACGTTGACTATGTGCTGATGGGAGCTGGAATCCCTGCAGAGATCCCCCAACTCCTGAATCAGTTGGCCAGTCACAAGTTGTGCTCGTTGAAGGTACATGTGGACGAGGCCACGACGGCATACAGCATCGGGTTGGATCCACAAATTCTCATCGGTGGTGGATTAGCTCCGTTGCGTCGTCCGATGTTCTTGGCAATTGTCTCTGCGCACATCTTGGCTGCATTTCTGGCACGGGAAGAGGCAACAAGGCCAGACGGGTTCGTCATCGAGGGACCACGATCAGGGGGACACAACGCCCCTCCTCGCGGAGATCTGGTTCTGGACGAAGATGGCCAGCCGGTTTTCGGTCCACGAGATGACGCTGACTTGGACAAGATGGCCAAGATCGGACTGCCGTTTTGGTTGGCTGGTGGCTACTCCACACCAGAGCGACTTAAACAGGCACACGAAACGGGCGCCGTCGGGGTCCAGGTGGGCACACTCTTTGCCTTATCTGTTGAGTCCGGGTTCAGTAAAGTGGTCCGCCAGAAGTTGCTCACCGAACTGGCCGTCGGACAGCTCGTGGTTCGTACTGACCCGCTGGCCTCACCGACCGGTTTCCCATTTAAGGTCGCATCACTATCAGGCACCCTCTCTGACATGGAAACTTGTGCTGCTCGGCCGCGTCTCTGCGACTTGGGTTATCTTCGCGTCCCATATCAGCGTGCGCCCGGCATCGTTGGCTACCGTTGCCCGGGCGAACCTGTTCGTAATTATCTTCGCAAAGGTGGAGTGATCGACGAGACCGTCGGACGCAAGTGCCTGTGCAATGGACTTATGGCCAACGTCGGGTTCGGTCAAACCCGCCGCAGCGGTTACCAGGAACTCCCTCTGGTAACTCTGGGTGTGGATTTCGAGGCACAACCAAAATGATCACGACCCATCCCGAGGGGTGGACCGCCGCGGAAGTTGTCAGTTATCTATTGTCATAACGTTGCCGTCGTTGGTGGTGGCATCAGTGGATTAGCGTGCGCCCGCCGACTTAGTCAGCAGGGCGTCCGTGTCACCATATTCGAAGCAGCCCCCGTGCTCGGAGGTCAGATTCGAACGGCCACCGTCGCCGGTCACCTTGTCGATATGGGGGCTGAAGCCGTGCACACTGCTGCGCCAGGAATGAGCGCTCTCATCTCGGAGCTGGGTCTGGCTGACGAACTCATCACATCCAATCCGAGCATCTCGTGGCTCTGGACGGAGCGTGGTCTGCGCCGCCTTCCTGCGGGAGTTGGTCCATCGGGTCCACAACGCCTGCTACCGATTTTGAATTCGAGGATGATGTCCATTGGGGGTTTGATTCGGGCTGGACTGGAACCTTTGGTACCACGACGTGATATCGGTAGTGATATCGCCGTCGGCGAATTCGTCAGCCAACGATTTGGTTGTCAGGTCGTCGAACGGTTCGTTGACCCTGTGCTCGGAAGCCTGCATTCCGGCGACGTCAACCGATTGAGTCTTCGGGCCACCGCTCCGGATCTCGCTGCCGTTGCCGACGCACGAAGTTCTGTGATTCTCAAACGGCGGGGACGACAAAACGGACCGACCATGTCGTTTGCCACCTGGGTCAACGGCCTAACCACACTGGTCGAGCGCTTGTCGGCCGATACTCGAATCGAGGTTCGAACATCCACATCGATCGACTCAGTGACGCCAATGTCGGATGGGCGCTACGAAATCCGTTCGACTGATGGTCTCGTCACGAGAGCGGACGCGGTTGTACTGGCGGTTCCGACGAGAATTGCCGCCGAATTGATCAGACCATTCTCACAAAACGCTGCGGAGATGTTGGGACATGTGCGGTACGCTTCCGTGGCCACAGCCGTCGTCGCATATCCCCGTGCGTTGATAACGAAAGTTCGGGCACTGACCGGAACCGGTCTCCTCGTGCCCTCCTCGAGACATCGATTGCTTAAGGCAGCGACGTTTCTGAGCACTAAGTGGCCACATCTGATCGACCCAACCTATGCTCTCGTGCGATTCTCCAGCGGCCGTGTCGGCGAACAAGAAATCGACAACCTTGACGATGCCGCACTGGTCGCCCGACTACACAACGACATGCAAGATGCAACTGGCATCACCGTGAAGCCCACCGAGTATCACGTGCAACGCTGGCCAGCAGCGATCCCGCAACTTGAGGTGGGGCACCTAGAACTAGTGGCGAAGATTCGTGCAAACCTTGAAAGTCATCCGGGGTTGACACTCGCGGGAGCGTCCTATGATGGGTTGGGAATCGCCGCATGTGTACGCTCCGGTGAGCGTGCGGCTTTGTCATGTCTTGCTGTCCCCAGTCAACCGTCGGGCTGATTGGGCTGATACAGACACGCCGAATCCTCCCCCAGCGGGTCTCCGCTCGCGGCGAACGCCCGAGCGCGGGAACCTCCACACAAATCGGAATACTCGCAGTAACCACAGCGGCCAGTGAAATCGCCAGCCCGAATTCGGCGCAACAGCGGGTCGTCTTGGTAGATCTGTGCGATCGGATTGAGCCGCACATTACCCAGCGAATGCGGCAGGAATCCTGCTGGATAGACATCGCCGTCATAGGCGATAAAGACGATCCCCTTGCCATCACGAGTCGCGGCAGTATGCGCCTTAGGTTGTTTAATCGCCGGTCCCATTAGTGTCTCGAGTCGCCCAGACAACGCTAAATACAAGTCGCTGTCGGGGGCCAAGTCTCCGGCTTTCCGTCGGGCCACGACGCGACGGAAAAACGGCGCCTCGACCGTACGAACGATGAAGCCGTAGTGCGAAGCGTCGTACAAGAAGTGACAAACATCTTCGTGTTCCTGCGGACTGACCGCCTCGGTAGCCGTACCACGCCCAACTTGAACGAGAAAGAAAACTTCCCAAATGTTCGCCCCCAACTTTGCGACCAATGCCGCGATGTCCGCGAGTTCTTCGAAATTCGTTTGCATCACCGTGGTATTGATCTGCACGGTGAGTCCGGCTGCGACCAGCGCACGAATCGCCTGCACTGTGTTCTCGAAATGCCCGGGGATACCTCGTACTCCCTCGTGCGTCGCAGCCACTCCGCCGTCCAAACTGATTGAGACCGCTTTGACCCCACTGGAAGAAATTCGATCGATCATCTGTGCAGTAAGAGACGGCGTGACTGACGGCGAAAGTGCCACTGGAATGCCAAGACCAGTGGCGTACTCAACCAAGTCGAACAGATCGGGGCGCAGCAAACAATCGCCACCGGTGAGTACGAGAATCGGATAGGGGCGCCCGAAGCCGGCAACTTGGTCGATCAGATCGCGACCCTCGGCGGTAGTAAGTTCACCGGGCAGCGCCTGCGCGGTGGCACTGGCACGGCAGTGCCGACAGGCCAGTTGACAGGCACGCGTACTCTCCCAGAAAACCAACATCGGCCGACGCGTGTAGTCCAAGCGCGCGCTCGGCATCGTGATTGACATAGCCGTCATGACGTCACCTGAATACAGATGATTCAGTATTACTTGATTCGCGCAAAACCGACAAGTCGATTGAAAATTTTTCCAAACTCGTTAGGTAGACCGAACATTTGCAACACGGCAGTAATTTATAACACGGTAGTAATTTATAACACGGCAGTAGTAGAAAAAGCGTGACGTAAAACACCGTGTTCCGGATTTCAATTCTCCTCTCCGATACGAATCGCATAACCGCGACTGAACTACCATGAATGGAAGTGCAATTTTAAATCGCATTGAGGAGGCAAGTTGATGGGTCGATCAGACGAACCAACTGTTGGTACCAATAGTGGTATGCAAGTCTCATCACGAAGAGAAGCATTCATTACCGGTGGAGCAGCCGTTCTCCTCGGTGTTGTTGCTGGACAACTACCACTCGTACGAGTTGTCGAAGCGTTCTCACTGCTACAGGCAACCGAACCAGTTCCCAACCCACTTGCCGCTTATCCGAATCGTGATTGGGAGCGCGTGTATCGCGATCTCTACAGACCTGATTCAACCTTTCACTACCTCTGCGCACCAAACGACAC
The DNA here is from genome assembly GCA_013204455.1 of Acidimicrobiaceae bacterium. Taxonomy (GTDB): domain Bacteria; phylum Actinomycetota; class Acidimicrobiia; order Acidimicrobiales; family Ilumatobacteraceae; genus BACL27. The sequence goes on along the minus strand of JABMNW010000061.1, from coordinate 11,806 downwards.
TCACGGATGTTTGCTCAAGGCGTCTGTAAAGAACGGTGTCGCGGTACGTTGCGATCCATCTTTTGGCTACAAGGACGCCACCGATGTTTACGGCAACACTTCGTCGGCACGTTGGGATCCACGCGCGTGTGTGTCGGGTCTCGGGTATGTCCGGCGTGCTTACAGCGATCGTCGAGTGAAGAGTTGTTATGTCAGGAGCGGGTTCAAGAAATGGATTGACGACGGATTTCCCCGTGGCTCCGACGGACAACCACCACTTCGTTATCGAGAAGGTCGCGGCAAAGAGGATTTCGTCAAGATCAGCCACGAGGCGGCGGCGGAGATGGTCGCCCTCGGTTATGTCAACATTGCCACGACCTACAGCGGCGATGAAGGTGCCAAGCGATTGTTGCAACAGGGCTATTACGAACCGGAGATGATTGAGGCGATGCACGGCGCTGGTGTGCAGGCGTTGAAATTTCGCGGCGGAATGCCGTTCAACGCTCCATTTCGAATCGGAGGGTTTTATCGACTAGCAAACATGATGGCGCTCCTTGATGTTTCCGTACGGGATGTGGATGCGGAGCACTCACTTGGGGCTCGCCACTGGGACAGTTATTCCTGGCATACCGACCTACCGCCTGGGCATCCAATGGTGACCGGGCAACAAACATTGGATTTTGATCTTGTCACCGCTGAACACTCCAAATTGATCACCCTCTGGGGGATGAACTGGATCGCCACGAAAATGCCCGATGCTCACTGGTTGACCGAAGCTCGGTTGCAGGGTGCCAAGGTGGTGACGATTGCACCCGAATACCAGTCATCGTCGTGCAAGGCCGACCGCGCGATCATTATTCGTGCCGGTGCCGACGGTGCATTTGCACTTGGGCTCGCTCATGTCATCGTGCGAGATCGCCTTTACGACGAACAGTTCGTCAAGACACAGACCGATCTGCCGCTACTCGTTCGCAGTGATACGAAAAAACTACTCCAAGCGCGCGACATCATCACTGGATACAAATCAGCGACACTCAAGACGGTGAAGGTCGTTGCCCCTGGAACGAAGTTGCCGCCAGTGGTGGAGCAGGCGACTCAGTACACCTACTCCGATGTGCGCGAACTTTGGGGTGATCAGGTCGTGTGGGACACCAACAGTGGCGGGCCAAAGGTAGTTACTCACGATCACACCGGCAAGAATTTTCCCAAGAACATCGATGCCGCACTTGAAGGTCGCTACCAGGTGAAGTTGGTGGACGGATCGGTCGTCGAAGTTCGCCCCGTGTTTGATGCGATGAAACAACACCTTGATGACACTTGCACTCCCGAGCAAATTTCCAAAGTGACATGGGTTCCTGTCGATGCGATCGAAGAACTCGCCAAAGAAATTGCCGGCAATCCGGCCAAGACACTCTTTGTCGAGGGAATGGGTCCGAACCACTTCTTCAACAACGACAACAAGGACCGCGCGATCATTCTCGTCGCTTCACTCACCAACAACGTCGGTCATTACGGCGGCACCGTCGGAAGTTACGCGGGCAACTACCGCTTGGCGATGTTTTCGGGAATCAGTCAATGGATCTATGAAGACCCGTTCGACATCACGCTCGATCCCACGGCGAAGGCCAAAACAAACAAGCGAGTCAAGGGCGAATCAGCCCACTACTACAACTATGGTGATCGCCCGTTGAAGATCGGAAACAAGATGTTTACTGGCAAGACACACATGCCGACCCCAACAAAGGCGATGCATTTTGCCAATTCGAACTCTTTGCTCGGCAATGCCAAGGGTGCCCACGATGTGATGATCAACACGTTGCCCAAGATCGAGATGATCGTGCACCATGATTGGTTCTGGACGGCATCGTGTGAGTACGCCGATGTGGTGTTCGGTGTTGATTCGTGGCCAGAGCGTAAGTTGCCGGATGTCTACGCATCGGTAAGCAATCCTTTCTTGCAGGCCTGGCCAACCACACCGTTGCCGCGCATTTACAAGACACTCGACGACATGGAAGTCAACGCCCTGATCGCCAAGGCACTTGCCAAGCAAACCGGCGATTCGAGGTTCTCTGACTACTGGAAGTTCGTCTTCGACAAAGATCCAGGGGTCTACATCCAGCGAGTGTTCGATACCGGAAATCCGACACGCGGCTATCAGTTCGATGATTTACACGAGTCATGCAAGAACGGTGTGCCGTTCTACATGATGAACCGCACCATGCCAAGGATCGTCGGTTGGGAACAAACCCAAGAGAGCAAGCCTTGGTTTACAAAATCTGGACGACTTGAGTTTTATCGTGATGAAGACGAGTTCATTGAGTACGGGGAGAACCTCACCCTGCATCGTGAGCCAATCGACGGCACGGTGTACGAACCTGGCGTGATCATGGCCAAACCTCATCCGCTTCTTGATCCCGCACCTCCGGAGCAGTACGGCCTGAGCGTCAATGACATGAGTGTGGAGACCAGACAAGTGCGCAACGTAGTTCGCACGCCAGATGAAATTGTTGCATCGACACACCCCCTTGCGTCCGAGGGTTACACCCACATACTCATTACTCCGAAATACCGCCACGCCTGTCACTCGATGGGCGCATCGGTAGATTCCGAGGTTCTCATCTTCGGCCCATTCGGAGATTTCTACCGACATGACAAACGCAAGCCGTGGGTTTCTGAGGGCTATGTGGATCTAAATCCCGATGATGCCGCCGAACTTGGTGTCGCCGACGGAGACTATGTGTGGGTTGACGCCGATCCGACCGACCGCCCATTCAAGGGTTGGCAGGACAAGCCGGATGATTACAAAGTATTTCGCTGGCTTGTACGAGTGCGAGTGAACACATCTATCGTACGCCACATCGCACGTGCATGGTTTCACTTCCACGTTGCCACGCACGGCAGCGTGCTTGGTCACGAAACGAGAGATGACGGTTTGGCACGGAACCCACGAACCAATTACCAATCGGGATATCGATACGGCAGCCACCAGTCGGTGACGAGAGCATGGTTGAGACCAACCCTGATGACCGACAGTCTCACGCGCAAAGACGGCGTCGGGCAGGCAATTGGCATGGGATTTGAATTGGATGTCTATTGCCCAGTTGGTGCCCCCAAGGAGTCCTTCGTCAAGTTCACCAAGGCAGAAGACGGCGGTGAGTCGGGCGAAGGCCTGTGGTACCCAGCGGCGCAGGGATACCGACCGGGCACCGAGAACGATTCGATGCGCCAGTACCTGGCCGGCAATTACGCAGAAAAACGATAAGGAGCGAGACTCATGGTTGAAGTAATGAACTGGCAACTAAATCGCATGATGGCGTATCCGTATGAGGAGGCAAGACCGATCCGACAAGCTGCCGCCGTTTTCGACACGAACAAGTGCATTGGTTGTCAGACCTGCACGATGGCTTGCAAAACCTGCTGGACCTCCGGGCATGGCCAGGAGTACATGTTGTGGAACAACGTCGAAACCAAACCATGGGGTTCTTACCCCTTGGCATGGGATGTTCGCGAACTTGAACTGCTCGGACCACAACATTGGAATGGCGATACCTACGGCGGCAAGACGATCTTTGAGGCTGCCCCACAAGGCAAGAAGAACATCGGATGGCAGCCGACGGGTCTCGACTACGCATATCCGAATCGTGGTGAGGACGAAGTGAACGTAACGCTCACCGTCAAGCGTTACCATCTCAAACTTCCACACGACATGTGGTTCTTCTACCTACCAAGAATCTGCAATCACTGTACATATCCAGCGTGTTTGCAAGCCTGCACGCGACAATCCATCTACAAGCGTCAAGAGGACGGGATAGTGCTCATTGACCAAGAGCGGTGCCGCGGATATCGAATCTGTATGGAGGCTTGCCCATATAAGAAGATCTTCTACAACCACACGACCAGAGTGTCGGAGAAGTGTGTGATGTGTTTCCCCGCAGTGGAGGACGGTATCCAGCCACGGTGCATGCGAAATTGCATCGGGAAGATTCGCTCCTTCGGCTTCGTTGGTACGCCACAGACGGCACGACCAGACAACCCCATCGACTTCCTTGTTCACGTGCGCAAGGTTGCACTGCCGCTCTATCCGCAGTTCGGATTGGAGCCCAATGTGTATTACATCCCACCAGTTCATGTAGAGAGTGACGAGTTCTTGACAATGCTGTTTGGTCCAGGTGCACGGGCCGCAATCAACACATATCAAAATGCGATGGAGGGCAATGACCCTGAACTACTCGGTGCCCTGTTGCTGGCGGTCTCAACGGACAAGATTATTAGTCGCTTCAAAGTGGAAAGTGACTCGGTCATTGGGTGGGCAGACAATGGTGACGAAGTTGTCCGCATCCCGCTAAAGGTCCCGATCATTGAGCGGTCTGCTTTTGACGAGAATCTGAAGGTGTACCGCTACAACATCACATGAGGAGGATCAAGTGGAACGATCTGAAACGGGAACAATAACGCGAAGACAATTGCTCGCAGGAGGACTCACTGGTACAGCCGTAATCGTCGTTGCCAGTTGTGGACCCGACGCAAATAATGCAATTCCGAAAGGAGAAATTTTTGTGGCACGAGTGAAAAAGGTACCACGACTCGATCCATCAACAAGGGATTGGGAGTATGGACCGCAGGCCACCATCGAGATGGGTTCCCAAGAGATGGCACTACCAACGAAGAAGGTGCCTACGGTGACCCAACTCACGGTCAGAGCAGTTCATGATGGCACCTCGATAGGAATTCGAATCGAATGGGACGATGCCGAGACCAACGACCTCACCGTGCGTGTCGACGATTTTCGCGATGCATGTGCAGTTCTTTTGGCTGCCGGTGCCGGTGATGCTTCCGTGCGGGCAATGGGTACACCCGCGTCACCAGCGACGCTTCTCCATTGGAAGGCCGACTGGGAGCGCGACGTACAACTGGGAGTTCAGGGAATATCAGATGTGTACCCAAATCTCTCCGTCGACACGTATCCACCGCTCATCGTTGATAACCCGACGGAAATCACGCCGATGGATTATGTCAAGGCTGGAGCCACAGATTGGTTACCCGGTTTGGCCGTCGGAAATCCGTTGTCGGCCCCCACCCGCCCCACATCGGTGGAAAAACTTGTGGCGATCGGTTTTGGCACCTCTACGAGTTGCAAGACCCAGGATGCTATCGGCGCCGGGCAGCGCACGAAGAAGGGTTGGCGTGTTGCAATCGTCAAACCGATGACCGCCAGCGATGAATCAGAAACCGTTCTCCATGCTGGCGGTACCGCCACATGTGCCTTCGCAGTATGGTCCGGCAAAGACAAAGACAACGGCGGACATAAGTCGCCGAGTGTCAACACGTTTCGGATGCGGCTCGAGGCCTGACATGATCATTACCCGACAATCAACCGATCGTGAACTTGCCGGTCGCGGAGTGGTGTTTGCTCTCCTTGCGCAACTACTCGGCGAAGATACGGGAAAACTTGCCGACGGCGAAACCCTCGGAGCTCTGCGTCATGTTCTTGAGACACTCGGTGAGGACGAATCGCTCGTTGCCCTTGATCGGTATTCCGATGATCAACTGCCCGACGCAGAAACTCTCGCCGGGAGATGGGTCAGGTGGTTTGATCATGGTCGAGTGTCGCCGTATGAGGGATCGAACGTTCCTGCAACTGCGGGAGGGATAACGCCACGACTTGCTGATGTGGCCGGTTTCTACAAGGCATTCGGAATGTCAGTGTCGGGCGATCGCCCAGACCACGTCGTTGCCGAGTTGGAATTCATGTCACTCGTTACTCTTGCTCAGGCCGATGCCATTGCTCGGGGCGATGTGGATGGCACTGAGATCTGTGTCGGGATTGCACGGGCATTTGTTCGCGACCATATTGGGTGCTGGCTCGACGGGTGGGTAGCAAGGGTTGGCGAGGTCGAAGCCTTGCGTCCGTGGTGGCCCGTTGCCGCAACAGCGGCGTTGTTCGTTCGTTCTGAGGCACGACTGCGCAATGTCGTGCCGCTCCACGGTTCGACGATGCTCACCGCCGACAACGATGTTCTTGACGATGACGATGTGGTGTTTTCGTGTGGCGACGAGTGCCAGGTGCCCTGACTCGATATGGATCGTATGCGTTCTTCGCATTGAAAATCGTCATCGAGTTGAGTCCCACCAGAACTAGAACGACGCGTGGAACCTACACCACTCTGGGCCAATCAGTGTCGCGATTACCCACCAAATGACTGGTCCAAATTTGGTCAGACTTTAGGCATTGCAACATTTTGGTCGGGCGCTCATCGTTTTCGGTGACAAAATACGATGGTGACTAGTTTTTCCAATTTCCCGGGTCTGCCCATGGATCACCCGCTTAACACCAGCACCGCCACCTCGGCTCTAGTTCGGGCGGCGACGGGCGTGCGGACTGATAGTCCGCCGATCTGGTTTATGCGACAAGCAGGCAGAAGCCTTCCTGAATACCGCGAGATTCGACGCGGAACCACGATGCTCGAGGCGTGCCTGACTCCCGCCCTGGCCGCCGAAATCACACTCCAACCAGTGCGCCGTCACAATGTAGATGCCGCAATCTTTTTCAGCGACATCGTGGTCCCACTTAAATTGGCTGGCGTTGCAGTCGAGATTGTTGCCGACGTCGGACCCGTGTTGGCCCAACCAATACGCACAGCCGCCGCGGTGGCCAAGCTGCAAGAGTTGACCGCTGATTCGTTAGCGCCAATCTCGATTGCCGTTGGTGCAGTTGTTTCACAACTTGGTGATAAACCACTGATTGGATTTGCCGGTGCTCCATTTACTTTGGCCTCATACATGATCGAAGGGAAACCGTCTCGCGATTATCTTCACACCAAAGCATTGATGTACTCCGATCCGGAAACATGGGATGCACTTCTCACCTGGGCCGCAGATATAAGTGGACAATTCTTACGAGCCCAAGTACAGGCAGGGGCTAGCGTGGTACAACTCTTCGACTCTTGGGCTGGCGCACTATCACTGCCTGACTATGTTGAGCGAGTGATGAAATATTCGGCTCGGGTATTCGGTCACCTAGCGGATTTGGGAATACCCAAAATTCACTTCGGTGTGAACTCAGGAGAGTTACTCGGAGCGATGCGTGACGTCGGGGCTGATGTCATCGGGGTAGATCATCGCCTTCCACTTGATGTTGCTGCACAGCGACTAGGCGCAAGTGTCCCATTGCAAGGAAATATTGAGCCTGGCTATCTGTTCGCTCCTTGGGAGACTCTGCGAAGTCACGTTGATGATGTCATCGTTCGCGGTCGTAGCGCTCCTTCGCACATTCTCAATCTTGGACATGGTGTGCCGCCGACTACTGATCCAGATGTACTCACGCGGATCGTGGCATACGTGCATGGTGAGGAGTGAAAACTTTCGTTGATGCCGTCGTTGTCGGTGGCGGCGTATCCGGACTGATTGCGGCAAGAGAGTTGGCGAGCGCCGGACTCTCTGTTGAACTGATTGAAGCCTCAGACAAGTGTGGTGGGTCAATACAAGGTCATACCCTTGGTGGCATAAAAATTGACATAGGCGCTGAAGCGTATTCGATTCTGCGGCCCGAGGTTTCACAATTGGTGACCGAACTCGGCCTTAGCAAAAACATTGTCACCCCGTTAACGCAGGGTGCTCACTTGATACTCGGTGAACATGGAGAGCAAACGTTGCCGATTCCAAAAAATTCACTGCTTGGTATCCCCAGCGACTTGATGGCTCCAGATGTTCTGCGGATCATCGGTCGCAAGGTAGCTACGCAAGCCCAAGCACGCGACAAACTACCCGTCGGGAAGTTGCCGGCGACACTTGGAGAACTTGTTCAAGAACGAATGGGTACGGATCTTCTTGAGCGGTTAGTGGATCCCATCGTGGCAGGAGTGCACGCCATCTCGGCGATCCGGGTAGAGGTCGATGCAGTAGCTCCGCGGCTTCGCGAATTGACCGCAAAACTTGGCAGCTTGAGCGCGGCCATTGGTACCATCAGTGGTAATCGAGGACCATCTGGCAATGCAATTCAGGGGCTGCGTGGCGGGATGGGCACGTTGATTGAGGCCTTAGTATCCGATCTGCGGGCGAAAGGTGTGAGTATCACGATGAGCACCTCGGTTGATCAAGTCTTGGCCACGCCTTCGGGTTGGACCGTGAGCACGAAAGAATTCGAATTGCCGACGCGCAATGTAGTTCTCGCAATTCCGACGTGGACCAGTTCGCGAGCACTCGAGGGAGATCCTGCACTTTCCAATGCCCTCTCATTGTTGCAGTCCTCCGCGGTAAGAGTGACAGCTCTAATGGTCGACGACGAGCGATTTAATAGTGCTCCTCTTGGTTCCGGGGCTCTCGTTAGTAGCCAAGTTTCTGGAATCAAGGCGAAGGCATTGACACACGTGAATGCCAAGTGGGAATGGATATCACAATTGCTGCCACCAAATCGTCACATTTTTCGACTTTCATATGGTCGTAATGGACTGCTTACTCGTGACCAAGATAAGCACACAATTATTGACGACGCTCTCCATGATTTGGCCGCGATCTACCACTTGCCCGTAGCAAGCATCAAGCTCGTTGATTCGGCTACCTGTTATTGGGAGAACTCGATGACTCAAGCCTTGGTTGGCTCTCGCGATCTGCTTGATCAGCTTGATAAATTGCTCGAGACACGACGAGGATTAGGCTTGTTGGGTCCTGGTATATCTGGAAACGGACTTGCCGGTGTGATCTTTAATGCGAAGGTCTGTGCAAAATCATTAGTAGAGAGTGGAAACGCGTGAGCGAAACAGAAAAACCGAGTGCCCGAGAAATTAACGCCACTATCCGATACACGCTTTGGGCGGTTTATCGCCGCAGTGTGCCAATGACAGGTTCTGTTGCCGAGGCCAGTCGCGAGTTGGAGGATTTGCTCTCATTGGCTGAAGGTGAAGATGTAACTTTGCGCGGAATTTACGATGTCTCCGCCCTACGGGCTGACGCCGATCTGATGCTCTGGTTCCACGCCCCAACTGCAGAGCTGCTGCAAAAGACGCTTCGCTCATTTCGACAGACCAAGATCGGCCAATCCGTCGAACTGGTCTGGTCATCGATGGGGATACATCGCCCAGCAGAGTTCAACAAAAGTCATGTGCCCTCGTTCATGGCAGGGGTAAAGGCACGCGAGTGGGTTTGCGTTTATCCATTCGTACGTTCATACGACTGGTATCTGATTTCCGATGAGGAACGTCGCGCGATGCTGGCTGAGCATGGCATCATGGGCCGCGAGTACCCCCAGGTAATTACAAATACAGTGTCAAGTTTTGCACTCGGTGATTATGAGTGGATGCTGGCTCTTGAATGCGATGTATTGCATGACATCGTCGACATGATGCGCCATCTCCGGGGCTCACAGACGCGTCGTCATATTCGAGTCGAGACACCGTTTTACACTGGGCGTCGCATCGACCCAGCAAAGGTTGCACAGACTCTACGGTGAATAGCTACGACGCCATCTTGCTGACCTCATTTGGCGGGCCAGAAGGTGTGCAAGAGGTGATGCCGTTTCTTGAGCGAGTTACCGCTGGCAGGGGCATTCCACGAGAACGCTTGGAGGAAGTCTCTCAGCACTACTTTGCCTTGGGCGGGGTGAGTCCAATTAACGCTCAAAATCGAGAGTTTCGGGACGCATTGCAAAATGAGCTTGCGACGCGTGGACACTCCTTGACCGTTTATTTAGGCAACCGAAATTCACATCCATTTATCGCCGACACTTTGCTCACGATCAACGAGGCAAGATGTCATAATGTGCTGGCGTTTGTAACGAGCGCATATTCATCTTTCTCGGGATGCCGCCAATATAGGAACGATCTTGCGTGTGCACTCACCGACACCCAGTTACAAGACATAATCACAATCGATAAAGTGCGGCCATACTTTGACCATCCAGGATTTATCACGCCATTCGCAGATGGCCTGGCCGAAGCGATAATACAATTTCGAGAGCAGGGCCTAACGGTGTCACAGATCACGATTCTGTTTTCAACTCACTCGATTCCCATCTCGATGAGTACAAGTTCTGGTCAACCAGAATCTGAACCACACCACATTCCCGGAGGGGCATACATCGCCCAACATCTCGCCGCATGTCAGAGCGTGATTCGACAGATAAAGGAAAAAATTGCCACCCCAATTCCGGACTGGTCGCTGGTCTATCAATCTCGAAGTGGCGCACCGACAACCCCATGGCTTGAACCAGACCTAAGTGACGCAATTCGTGCAGCGGCAGGTTCTGGAAGCAAGGCTGTGATTATCGTTCCGATCGGATTTGTCAGTGATCATATGGAAGTAATTTGGGATCTTGATAATCAGGCGGCACAGATCTGCAACGAACTTAATCTCGCATTTCACCGAGTTCCTACCCCCGCTAGCAACCCATTATTTGTTAGAGGTATTGCAGACTTGCTTGAAGAGTCGCTCAACGGGAATGCACCTAAGGCTCTCTCACCACTTGGCCCATGGCCACGAGAGTGCCCCGAAGGTTGTTGTCCAAGTCCGAGATCAGTGAGCACGAACTAGAGTTTTCGCGTGACACCCGCAACCGTAACTATCGATATTTCGGGACTCGACACCAACTCTGTTATCAACGTGGCGCGATTTGGCGCAGAAGTAAAGATTTCACAACGTGCTCTTGAGTCGATCGCTCGCTCGCGCCAAATTGTTGAGGACTTATCACGATCCACACAACCGGTTTATGGAATCTCAACAGGCTTTGGCGCACTCGCGTCACGTCACATTGCTCCCGACCAGCGGATCGCCCTTCAGCAATCTCTGATCCGCTCTCATGCAGCCGGCATGGGCCAAGTTGTTGAGCCAGAAGTCGTGCGGGCAATGCAGGTGTTACGGCTTCGAACATTGTGCAGTGGCGCAACTGGTGTGCGGCCAGAGGTAGCCCAAATAATTGCCGCAATGTTGAATGCTTCGATCACACCTGTTGTCTACGAATACGGATCATTGGGATGTAGTGGTGATCTTGCACCACTTGCTCATTGCGCACTAGCGATGATCGGCGAAGGTGAAGTTTTTGATCACGCTGGCAAGCGTCGACCAGCACGAGACGTACTCGCCGAACATGACATCGTGCCAGTTGTCCTACGAGAAAAAGAAGGCCTTGCGCTGATCAATGGCACCGATGGAATGCTCGGCATGTTGCTCTTGGCAATTCACGATCTCAGCGAACTTTGTGTGCTCACAGATATTGCTACTGCATTGAGTGTCGAAGCGCTACTTGGCACAGACCAGGTTTTCGCTCCAGAAATGCACGAGCCACTACGCGCTCATCCTGGCCAAATATCCAGCGCCGCAAATATTTTTGTTCTGTTACAGAACTCGCCTCTTGTCGCGTCCCACCGCCAAGATGACACTCGCGTGCAAGACGCATATTCGTTGCGTTGTGCACCGCAAGTGAATGGTGCGGTCCGCGACACGATCAGCCATGCGTTGAGTGTTGCGCAACGCGAACTTGCCGCGATGATCGATAATCCGGTGATTACTGCGTCTGGCGATATTAGATCTAATGGCAACTTTCATGGTGCGCCAATTGGTTATGTGTTGGATTTTCTGGCCATTGCGGCTTGTGACCTTGGGTCAATGAGTGAGCGCCGCACCGATCGAATGTTGGACTCCAATCGTTCGATGGGACTTCCACCATTTCTCGCCCACAATGTTGGCGTGGATTCGGGTCTGATGATTGCCCAGTACACGCAGGCGAGCATGGTCTCAGAAAACAAACGCCTTGCGATGCCGGCAAGTGTGGACTCAATTCCAACTAGTGCGATGCAAGAAGATCATGTCTCGATGGGCTGGAGCGCCGGGCGCAAGT
>JABMNW010000060.1 GCA_013204455.1 Acidimicrobiaceae bacterium | reverse complement strand
GTTTTTTGAATCTTTCATCTTCTGTCAGGTCATTATAATCACCTGACATACTAAGATCAGGCAGGATGAAAAAATCAGGGTCGTTTGGAGACATCTGATGCCGGCCTTTATCACTTAAGTCAATGGTGCTTGATCTTTCATCAATGCTGAAGTACAGTTCATCGTCTATTTCAGATACACGTTTATCGCGGATGTAATCGAGCTCGATCTGATCCACAAGCTTTTTTAATGAGCCTTCTTTGGATATTTTTAGAAACCTTTTATTTTTGGGAGAGCCCCTTTTGACTTGAAGAAGTTTAATGCCTGCTTCATATTCTTTTTCAGGATCTTTTAACAGCTCCTCAGCCTCTTTTAACATCTCGTTTATTAGCTGGTTCTGGCTGCGCATTAGCCTTTCCACAGATTCTTTATAATGAGAAAAATAATTTTTATCTGTTCTTTCAACCGCTCCGGAGATAATAAGCGGTGTGCGTGCTTCATCAATTAGAATACTGTCGACTTCATCCACAATTGCAAAGCTAAAATCGCGCTGCGTCATTTGATCTAATTCTACAACCATGTTATCGCGCAAATAATCAAACCCAAATTCATTGTTCGTGCCGTAAGTAATGTCGCATCCGTAGTCAACACGCTTTTCCGCAGGGTTACCACGCGACCCTGCAATGACTAGTCCGATACTCAGTCCAAGCCAACGGTGAATTTGACCCATCCACTCGGCATCGCGTTGCGCGAGATAGTCGTTGGTGGTAATTAAATGAACACCTTTGCCAGAAAGTGCATTGAGATACGCCGGCAAGGTCGAGACGAGAGTCTTACCTTCGCCGGTTTTCATTTCCGCAACCCATCCGGCGTGCATCGCCGCTCCGCCCATGAGTTGTACGTCGTAATGTCGTTGGCCGATAACCCGCGTAGATGCTTCACGCACGACAGCAAAAGACTCAATCAGAAGATCTTCGAGAGTTTGGCCACGCTCAAGACGTGACTTAAATTCGTTTGTTCTGTTGCGCAGATCGGTGTCACTCAACGCCGACATTTGGCTGGCTAAAGCATTGATGTCAGGCACGATCGCCGCTAGGGCTTTGACCTTCTTGCCTTCCCCTGCGCGCAGGACTCGATCGAGGATGCCCATGAGACCGTTGATGCTACCGCCGCACAGCTAACCCGACCTGCCCCCGCGCTGTAAAGTGCACGAGATGCGCCCTTGAGAGTTGCGCCAGTCGTAACTACATCATCAATTACGAGAACATGTTGACAATTTAAATTACGCGATAAAAACCGTGGCCCAGTGAGACGCTCGTTGCGCGTCCGACCGGTCTGGGGTTCGGTCGAGAGTCGACGTAATATCTGGCGGCATGGAATTTGTAATTCGCCCGCGATATAACGAGCGATGAGTTCGGCGTGGTCGTGACCACGTTCGAATTTTCGTGCGCTAGTCGTCGGTGCCCATGTAACCAGATCTATTTCTACAAGTTCAGTGCGAATTCTAGTGACGAGGGCCCCGCCCAACAGTCTGATCGAAGACCGCTGATTGCGATACTTGAAACCGAGAATCATTTTTCGTATCTTTGAGTGGTATGCAAATGCAACGATCACATCATCATGAAACTTAGGAGAGTTGTTGATGCTCGCGATTTGCAATACCTGTGCTTCACATGCTGCGCAACTCGATCTAGAAATTTGTCCGCAGATCGTACATACCGAGCCGAGCGCTATACCTGCAATATTTGCAAGGCGTAAACCGATTGATGATCTCGTGAATAATCCTGACATATAACAGAATTATTACCAACCCGTGTGCGCTAGTTCTTTGTTTCTAGCAATTAGGGTTCAGGGGTGCACGGACTTGAACAACTAACGTTTCGTGATCGACTCGGACAACGAGTCGTGCGGTGCGTCATCGGTCTGGCATTGTTCGGCACTGGAATCTCGATGCAGATGAACGCGAATCTTGGCTCTCCCCCATGGGATGTGTTCCATCAAGGTGTTAGCAAGCGAACCGACATATCTATTGGTCAGGTCATCATCATCACAGGATTTGCAATATTGCTGTTATGGATTCCTCTCAAGCAACGGCCAGGAATCGGAACAATTCTAAATGCACTTGAAATCGGATTAGTTGCAGATATTGCGCTTCGTACAATTCCTGAGCCCTCAAACATCTTCATGCGCATCGCCATGGTTGCAGGCGGAATCGTCATTGTCGCGATTGGCTCTGGGCTTTACATCGGAAGCGCACTCGGTCCTGGACCACGCGACGGGCTTATGACGGGTCTTGCAATGCGTGGAATTTCGATTCGATTTGCACGAACAGGTATCGAAGTCTTAGCTCTTGTCACCGGTTGGTTTCTAGGCGGACAAGTTGGAATTGCGACTCTCGCATTTGCCTTTGGCGTAGGTCCACTGGTGCAATTTTTCTTGCCGCGTTTGGCTGTTAGAAAGCCAACTTCTTAATTTAACCACTAGCGGTAACGCTTTAAACTAGTAGCGGTAGCGCTCGGATTTAAATGGACCACTTGGCTCGATACCCAAATAATCAGATTGCTCATCAGAAAGTTTGGTTAACTTTGCGCCAAGTGCATCCAAGTGCAGTAACGCCACTTTTTCGTCCAAGTGCTTTGGCAGGACGTATACGCCGAGCGGGTATTTTGCAGTGTTGTTAAACAACTCTATTTGGGCAATCACTTGGTTCGTAAATGAGCAACTCATCACAAAACTCGGATGGCCAGTGGCGCAACCAAGATTTACTAGTCGTCCTTCGGCAAGCACGATTACAGCGTGACCATCAGCGAAGGTCCAAAGGTCGGTGCCGGGCTTTAGTTCATCACGAGTTGCGCCGCTACGAGCAAGACCAGCCATGTCGATTTCATTATCGAAGTGGCCGATGTTGCAAACGATTGCGTTGTGCTTCATCTTCGACATATG
>JABMNW010000059.1 GCA_013204455.1 Acidimicrobiaceae bacterium | reverse complement strand
TTGGGTGCGACTCGATCTCCATTCCAACTCAGTACTTCATCTTCATCACGCAGTTCAATTTGTATTTCCTTGCCCGAGATGGTGTCAAGATCAACAGTACTTTCGGGTGCCACGACAATAAACGGAACCCCAGCTCGACTCGCCGCTAGAGCCAGCGGATATGTGCCGATTTTGTTCGCGGTGTCTCCGTTCGCGGCAATACGGTCAGCTCCGACCAGTACGACGTCCACCAAACCCGCGGCGATCACCGATGGTCCAGCGCCATCAACAACAATCGCATGATTAATTCCCATTTGCGCCAGTTCAAATGCGGTAAGTCTTGCTCCCTGCAACAGCGGGCGTGTCTCGCTGGCGAAAACCTTGTGCAACATCCCGCGTTCATGAATCGCACGCACAACTCCAAGTGCCGTGCCCCACTCCACACACGCCAAGCCTCCAGCGTTGCAGTGGGTCTGCACCGAAATTTGTCCTTTCACCAAACTCGCTACGAAATCAGCGCCTCGAAGTGACATTTGCTCGTTTGATTTGACATCCGCTTCTAGGATCGCAACTGCTTCTTTTTCTGCCAAAGTACATACTTCTTCAATATCGGTGCATTTACAAATCACGTTCATCATCCTCAGCACACCCCAGCGTAAATTAACCGCGGTAGGTCTGGCCTCGGCTAGGTGCGACGCATCAACATGAATCTGTCCGATGTCCTCACCACTTCGGCGAACTTGATGTGCTGACAACACCACACCAAACGCACCAGCAACGCCGAGGGCTGGGGCACCACGAACTACCAGTCGACGAATCGCATCGATCATCGTATTCACGTCGCGAATCTCGACATATGTCAGTTCACCCGGCAACAGAGTTTGGTCAATCAGACGGACGTGATCTCCACACCATTCAATTGTTCGCATGGAGAAGGTCTACTATAAATGGCGATGCTGGGTAAGTGGGATGAGAGTTCTCTACCAAAAAATGCGGACGCCGTTGATGAGTGCGTTTATGGTTCACAATTACTGGGCAGAGATCAGTCTCTCGTATTACACGGTGGAGGCAACACCTCCGTAAAAACGCCATATCGGGACATCACTGGGAGGAACATTGACGCGCTCTACGTCAAGGGCTCGGGTTGGGATCTCGCCACAATTGAGCGCGAGGGGTTCGCCGCTTTACCAATTGCCAGACTCATAGAACTCTTGCAACTTGATGCGCTTTCCGACCGTGACATGATGCGCGAACTTTCGGCCGCTCGATTTGACCCCGCAATGCCACAGCCATCCGTTGAGGCTCTGCTACATGCTTTTCTGCCACATCGAGCAGTGCAACATAGCCACGCCGACCTAATTTTGACGCTGACAAATACACCCAATGGTGAGCGCTATGTTCATGAACTCTTTGGCGATCGAATTTTAATAGTTCGCTATGTGATGCCAGGTTTTGATCTTGCGCGTGAGTTGTACTTGAAGTGGGAAACAGATTCGACTTCAAATACCATCGGAATAGTCTTAATGAATCATGGACTATTGACGTTTGGCGACACCACGCGCGACGCTTATTTACAGCACATCTCGATTATTAAAGAAGCAAAAGAATTTCTAGATCAAATTGCTCCGGTTCCATTTAACCATCACGAAGTAACTCAGCGAACATCTGTGAGCGCCACACTTCTTGCCGAAATTCGAAAGGAAATTTCCGTATACGCCGGCCAGCCGATGATCGTCCAGCGCGAAGTTGATGAATTAATAACGAAATTCGTCAATCGACCAGATCTAAAGGCGATCGCTACAAAAGGACCTTTGACACCCGACCATGTGATCCGCACAAAACGGATTCCACTATTGGGTCGCGATGTCGCAGACTATGCATCTAAGTACACTCAGTACTTTGAACGACATCGTT
The DNA here is from genome assembly GCA_013204455.1 of Acidimicrobiaceae bacterium. Taxonomy (GTDB): domain Bacteria; phylum Actinomycetota; class Acidimicrobiia; order Acidimicrobiales; family Ilumatobacteraceae; genus BACL27. Next base: position 819 of record JABMNW010000059.1, on the reverse strand, counting down.
CTCGCTCGAGCCTTCAAATATCAATGCTCGATACTGCGCCGCGCGTCATTTTAGATCCAGAACTTGGCATGTTGACAATCGGCCAGTCAACCAAGGATGCAAAGATTGCTAGTGACATCTTTCGACACACGATCGTTGTCGCATCGCGCTGCCAAGACTATTTAGGCGGTTGGGAGGCGTTACCCGAAGAGTCAATTTTTGATGTCGAATACTGGGAGTTAGAACAAGCAAAACTTCACACGACTACTAGTCCACTTAAATTCCAAGGTCAGGTTGCTCTTGTTACCGGGGCTGCTAGTGGGATTGGTGAAGCATGCGCGAAAGCGCTCTTAAGACGCGGTGCCGCGGTAATTGCTATCGATCGTTCAAATAATGTATTGGATCATTCGGGTGATGCCAATTGGCTTGGAATTATTGCCGACGTAACAAACTCCGACTCGATGCATCAAGCCATTTCTCACGGAGTTGAGGCTTTCGGCGGAGTGGATATTGCGGTAATTGCCGCAGGGATATTTGGTCAAACCGCCAAAATCTCTGAACTCAAGAGCGAAGACTGGAGGATGGTGATGTCAATAAATACAGACGCAGTCGCAGATCTGTTATCTCAGTTGTATCCTATTTTAAAATTATCTCCCGTTGCAGGACGCGTAGTAATAATCGGCTCAAAAAATGTTGCGGCACCCGGACCGGGTGCGGCTGCCTATTCCGCATCCAAAGCCGCGACAACACAACTGGCAAGAATCGCCGCACTGGAATGGGCGGCAGATGGCATTCGTGTCAACACGGTACATCCCGACTCGGTGTTCGATACTGGTCTTT
>JABMNW010000058.1 GCA_013204455.1 Acidimicrobiaceae bacterium | reverse complement strand
TTCAGACAACGGATTTTGAGGCCGTCGCGTCTGCCATTCCGCCACTCGGGCTTACCGATCAAGCCTACCCAGCATTGGTCATAGCTGACACTCAGAGATCCACAGCGCAATCGTCATTGTGTCTTCTACGCTGTACACGACGACGAAGGGTTTCTCACCACGATGCTTGCATTTACCTTTCCCGGTCAGGGATCACAACGGCCAGGCATGGGTCGGCCCTGGGTGGGTCACGAAAGTTGGGATCTCGTTGACGAGGCTTCGCAGATTGCTGGACGTGATGTCGGCGCACTGTTGCTCGACGCGGACGCCGAGACACTCAAAGATACTCGCAATGCGCAGCTGACGACATACATTTCGAGTCTGATGGTGCTCGATGCCGTTGAACGTCTCGGCTTTGAACCAAGTCTTTGTGCTGGACATTCGCTCGGCGAATACACGGCGCTCACGGCCAACGGTGCACTTGGATTCGAGGATGGAATTCTCCTCGTAATCGAGCGGGCAGCAGCGATGCATGATGCTTGCGAAGCATCCCCGGGCGTAATGTCAGCCGTGTTAGGACTCGATGATGAAGATGTCGAAACGGCGTGTCGACTTGCCGACAGTGATGTTTGGGTGGCAAACTTCAATGCTCCAGGCCAAGTGGTAATTGCGGGTTCGCCTACTGGCGTGCAACTCGCCAGCGAACATGTCAAACAACTTGGTGCAAAGCGCGTGATCGCACTTCCCGTTTCCGGTGCATTTCATACGCCGTATATGACTCCTGCACGAGATCGACTACGCGAAGCAATTGCCATGGCTAAACCCCGTGACAGTGATGTCCCAATCGTCTCAAATGTTGACGCCAAACCGCACCATCGAGGCAGTGAGTGGACAACTTTGCTCTCGGCACAACTATCCAGTCCTGTTCGCTGGAAGCAATGTTTGATCACAATGTCAGAAAATGGAATCAATAACTTTGTCGAACTCGGCCCGGGCGGAATTCTTACAGGGATGGCAAAACGCACACTCGCCGAGGCGCGAACACTCAGCATTTCTACCCCTAATGAACTAGACAAACTAATTCAGTGGATTGGTCAAGCGGCGGTCCCGACCCCAATATTGCATGAAGGTGAACACCTTTTTGCTGTTGAACGGCTTGTCGTTAGTCCGAGTGCCGGGGTATTCACCCCGATAACAACTCTTACCAATGGCACGCAGATTAGCGTTGGGGATGTGTTGGGGATGGTCGGCAATCACGAAGTCCGCTCACTATTTGACGGAATCTTGCAGAGTTTCATCAGTGTTGAAGGCGAACGAGTTACGGCTCATCAACCAATCGCTTGGCTAAGGACGATCTAGTGCCCACAATTCCAAACTCCGCAACCGGAGCGATAATTACTGGTTGGGGCACCGCACTGCCAGAAAAAATCGTTACTAATGATGATTTGTCCAAAACAATGGAGACGACCGACGAATGGATTCGCGAGCGCACAGGTATTTCGCGCCGCCACATTGGTGGCTCGACTGCAAGTCTCTCAATTGAGTCTGCTCGAAAAGCGATTGCGATGTCTGGAGTCGACCCGCTAACGATTGATGCGTTGATACTTGCGACGACTACTCCCGATCGAGCCGTCCCCGCGACCAGTTCCACCGTGCAACACGGGCTCGGTTTACGCTGTGGGGCGTTCGACATCAACGCGGCGTGTTCTGGTTTTGTTTACGGACTCGTAACAGCACACGGATTAATTGCAATGGGGATGCGAAAAATTTTAGTGATTGGTACCGACACCTTGTCACGAATTACCGATTGGACCGACCGCAATACTGCGATTTTATTTGCCGATGGATCGGGCGCTGCGCTGCTTGAATCCGTCAGTGGTCCTGGTCAATTGCTCGGATGGGACCTCGACGCCGACGGATCGTTAGAAGATCTTTTATATTGCGAAATTGGCGGAAAATTGAAGATGGAAGGTAAGGAGGTTTTTCGACGAGCCGTAAGAGTCATGGTTGACTCGGCCGAGAAATCGATGAAGTCTGCCGGAGTTACTGCAGATGAGATATCACTTGTCGCACCGCACCAAGCCAACATTCGGATAATCGAAGCTGCTTGCAAACGATTGGGCATCCCAATGGAGCGAACAGCGATCGTCTTACACGAGACCGGCAACACATCAGCTGCGTCAATACCACTCGCCTTGTTTGATGCTGCAGATAACAACCGAATCAATCATGGTGACAATGTTTTGTTAGTCGGTTTCGGTGCTGGCATGACCGCCGCCAGCGCGGTTATAAAGTGGCATAAACCATGAGTCGCGTCGTTCTAATTACCGGCGGCGCAAAGGGCATTGGACTCGCCTGCGCCAGACATTTTGCCGGGCTTGGCGACAAAGTTGCCATCACTTACAACAGCACACCGCCACCTGGCGAGTTCTTTGCGATCAAATGTGATGTCACTTCACAAATTGATGTTGATGCAGCGTTCACGGCTGTCGAAGAAAAGTTTGGCGCAGTTCAAGTTTTGGTGTCTAACGCTGGAATCACCCGCGATTTATTACTACTGCGAATGAGCGAAGATGATTTCACTTCAGTTGTGGATACAAACCTCACTGGTGCGTATCGCACATGTAAGCGCGCCACGCAAGGCATGTTGCGTGCCAGGTCCGGACGGATCATCTTGATCTCATCGGTTGTTGGGTTACTCGGTTCGGCCGGACAAGCAAACTATGCGGCATCTAAGGCAGGTCTAGTCGGCTTGGCACGCTCACTTGCGCGTGAATTGGGATCGCGTTCTATCACGGTGAATATTGTCGCGCCTGGTGCAGTCGATACAGATATGACTGCAGCGTTATCCGCTGAACGTCGCGAACAATTTACCAACGCCATACCACTTGGTCGAATAGCCTCAGCCGAAGAGATCGCTGGAGTTGTTGCATTTCTCGCCTCGAAGGAAGCGGCATACATCACGGGCGCAATAATCCCTGTTGATGGTGGGTTAGGCATGGGGCACTAGGCTTATCTCATGGACCAACAATTATTCGATCGTTTCAAGAAATGCGCTGTAGATGTTTTGTCGATTGAAGCAGACAAGATCACAATGGAAGCCAAGTTCAAAGAAGACCTCGGCTCCGACAGCCTGGACCTCGTCGAGTTCGTCATGGCTCTTGAAGAAGAATTCGGTATCACGGTGCCGGAAAGCGATCTTGAAGGCGTCGACACAATCGGCAAGGCTTTCAATCTCGTCACCTCGAAAGTTTCCTGACGCGTCAAGAGCGCTAATTCCATGCAGGGTGCCGGACATCGAGTAGCAATAACGGGTTACGGTGTCGTGGCACCATGTGGTATTGGTAAGCAGAATTTTTGGACGGGTCTACTCGGTCCGGGAGCGACTGGCTCGCGCACTATCGAGATCGAAAATTGGGACCCATTGCCCTACTTCGCTGGTCCAAAAGAAGCACGCCGTTCGGATCGTTGCGAGCAATACGCGCTCGCCGCAGCAGCGGAAGCGATTGAACAATCAGGAGATTTGCCGTACGACCCCGCACGCATCGGCACAATTTTTGGCACTGGCATCGGTGGACTGCGCACACTCGAAGACCAGGTAGTTGTGCGCGTGGAAAAAGGTGAGCGACGAGTATCACCCTTTCTTGTACCAATGATGATGTCAAACGCATCTGGTGCAGCAATTTCGATGCGCTATGGCTTTCAAGGCCCAGCCGAAACGATTTGCACTGCGTGTGCCGCAGCAACACATGCGATGGGCTACGCCGCCAGACAAATTGCGTGGGGACTTTGTGACGCCGTCATCTCTGGTGGCGCAGAATCTGCCGCGACGATTACAGCGGTTGCTGGCTTTGCAAACATGACCGCTCTATCCACAACGATGGTCAGCAAACCATTTGATGCAACTCGCGATGGCTTTATATTTGGTGAAGGTGCAGCGGTGTTTGTACTTGAACGACTAGATATGGCAATTGAACGCGGTGCAACTATTTACGGCGAAATTCTTGGCGCTGGTAGTAACGCAGATGCTCACCACATAACGGCGCCATCACCTGGTGGTACAGGTGCGGCTGATTGCATGCAACTTGCACTCACCGATGCTGGATTGTCACCGGCTGATATCAAACAAATAAATGCGCATGGAACATCCACGCCGCTAAATGACGCGGCTGAAGCGCAAGCAGTGGTTAAAGTCTTCGGCGCAACTTCTCCACCGATGACTTCGATTAAGGGAGTTACTGGGCATCCGCTGGGCGCGGCCGGTGCACTTGAAGCAGCGGCAGTTTTGCTTTCGTTCGAACATAGATTAATTCCGCCAACTGCTAACACGACATCAGTTGACCCAGAAATGACGGTCGATATCGTCACGGGTGTGGGTCGTGAGTGGGAACCAGGGCCAACAATTTCGAACAACTTCGGTTTCGGCGGTCACAACGGTTCAATAATTATCGCGCCGTACGTAAACTAGAAAAACTTCTAGTCGTTGACTACGACGAAAAATAGTTCGCATTCACACACAACTTTACCGCTGACGCGTGCGACACCAGATCCTTTGCCCGCTCGCGACGACATCCGTGTCAACGTCACGCTCATTTCAAGCGTGTCTCCAGGTATGACTTGTCTTCTGAATCGTGCCGAGTCAATTCCACCAAACAGCGGCAACTTGTTGGCAAATTTCGCGTCACTGCTAACTGCGATCGCACCGACTTGGGCGATCGCTTCGCAGATCAACACGCCAGGCAAAGTTGGACGCCCCGGAAAATGTCCAGCGAAGAATGCTTCGTCACCAGTTAGGTGCCAGATTCCGGTTGCGCTTTGGCCTGGTTCTAACGCAGTGATTTTGTCGACAAACAAAAACGGTGCGCGATGTTTTAAAAGCGACGATGGCTCAGGAAAATTATTCACTTACCAAGCGCCCCTAGCAAATTGGTCGCCGTATCCTTTGGCGAAATTTTGTACCACGCGTCAATAATCTTGCCGGTGCCGTCAATCAAAAACGCCGAGCGTTCGATTCCCATATATTCGCGACCGTACATCGATTTCTTTTTCCAAACTTTAAATGCTTTAGCCACCACGTGCTCCGTATCCGCAAGCAACGTAAACCCGAGATCGTATTTTTTATCGAATTTCAATTGCTTGGCTGGTTCATCCGGACTAATGCCGATGATTATAGTTTTACCAATTTGTTTCCGAACATCACGCAGCAAACAGGACTGCTGTGTGCATCCTGGCGTATCGGCTCGTGGATAGAAATAGACAAGAACTTTTTGTTTTGAAAAATCTTTAAGCGTTACTTTCTTGTTGTTTTGGTCAAGCAGCGAGATTGCTGGAGCTTTATCGCCGGCTTTGAGCATCTCAATAATTTAGCGTTATGCGCGCGGTGGATTGTCAATTGCGGCGCGAACTTCGGCTACGTACTCACCCACTGCATCTGGGCCTAGATCCATTAATCGACGAACAACAGAAGCCCCTTGAATTACTCCATCGGCTACAGCCACTGCCTGTTGGGCTTGATCTGCATTCGAAACACCCACGCCGACGAGTACTGGCACCTCTGTAATCCGCTTTAGTCGCGTTGCCATCGAAATTGCTGTCGCCGCGAGTTCTGTGCGCTCTCCAGTAACACCGAGCAGTCCTACCGCATACACAAATCCGCGTGCACGCGCCGTAACTCGCGACAATCTCTCGTCGGGAGCAGTTGGCGCCGCCAACATGATCGTTTCTATAAGGTTGTGATCGGCGGCGGCACACCAAGGACCCGATTCTTCAAGTGGAAGATCGGGGATAATTGCCGCAACAACGCCCGCTTCGCGCAACGCATTGGCGAATCTTTCATGCCCAGCCCTAAAAACCGTGTTGTAATAACACATCACAATTAGCGGAATGCCAACATCCACATTTCGCAATTCATGAAAGATAGAAGTTGGCGTTGCGCCGCTTCGTAATGCTCTCTCGGATGCCTGCTGAATTACCGGTCCATCCATCACGGGGTCCGAAAACGGAATACCGATTTCGACGGCATCAGCACCATTCGCGGCTGCACCACGAATGGCATCTATCCAACCAGTTAAGCCACCGGTGATGTAAGGGACAAGAACTTTACGGGATGCACTGCGATGCTTGCGCAAGACCGTCTCGAGTGAGCCAAATTTTGGGTCTTCGGTACTCATCTTTCTAATGACTCTCCCAAGATGCTCATCATCTGCGCGACATCTTTGTCGCCCCGACCAGAAAGATTCATCAGCACGGTTTGGCCTTGAATCTTTGGTGCTTCACAGGTGATCCATGCAATCGCATGGGCGGATTCGAGTGCCGGAATGATCCCCTCCGTTCTGGCAAGTAGTTGAAACCCAGCGATCACCTCATCGTCCGTCACACTTGGATATTCGGCGCGACCGATCGAAGCCAGATATGAATGTTCTGGACCAACACCTGGATAATCAAGTCCTGCACTAATCGATTGCGCCTCTTGCACCTGACCATGTTCGTCTTGCAGCAAGTAACTCTTCATGCCATGCACGACACCTGGTATTCCACGACCAATTGCGGCACCACCTGCTGGCTCGACACCGACAAGACGAGTCTGGCAATCAATGAATCCCGAGAAAATTCCCATGGCGTTAGACCCACCGCCGACACAGGCGACAACGACATCGGGGTCACTACCATTGCAAAGTGCCCGAAATTGCTGGCGCGCTTCTTGACCAATCACACTTTGAAACTGTCGCACCATAAACGGGTACGGATGTGGACCCATCACCGAACCGATGCAGTAATAACTTGTTTCAACACTTGCCACCCAATCACGCATTGCTTCGTTTACGGCATCCTTTAGTGTGCGACTGCCAGAATTTGCCGATTCAACTTGTGCGCCGAGCAGTTTCATTCGAAATACATTTAGGGATTGCCGCTCAATGTCGACGGCGCCCATGTACACCTTGCACTCCAAACCAAGCAGTGCCGCGGCGGTTGCCGTTGCGACACCGTGCTGACCAGCGCCTGTTTCGGCAATGATTCGCTTTTTGCCCATTCGTTTTGCAAGTAACGCTTGACCGAGAACACTATTTATCTTGTGTGAGCCCGTGTGGTTGAGATCTTCACGCTTCAAGATGAGGCGGATACCAAGTCGTGCGCCAAGATTACGACACTCGGTAAGAATCGAAGGTCGTCCCGCATAGTCGCGCAACAAATCCGCAAGTTCAGTTCGAAACAAAGGATCATTCCATGCCGAATCAAATGATCTTTCTAACTCTTCACAGGCCGGGACCAAAGTTTCTGGTACGAATCGACCACCGAACTCGCCAAATCGACCGTCGGGGCCAGGAGTTATCAACTCGCGCGGAATTGGTGTCATTGACATAGAAAGAAACTTAACTAGTCTTACCGGACTTCGTCTTGCCAATTATATGGCTCTGATTTGCTGTCTAGTCGTCGATCAATTGGCTCGCCTACAAATTTATCGGCTGACGCTAATCGGGCATTGGCAATAAAGTGTCGCATCTTGATCGGGTCTTTGTAGCCAGGAGATTTCTCGACCCCAGACGAAACGTCTACCCCCCATGGCGCCACAAGTCGCACTGCTTCGCTGACATTGTCGGGGGTAAGCCCACCGGAAAGAATCTGACGAAGAGTGTCAGGCATTTCATTTAACAAGTGCCAATCGAAACTTGTGCCTGTTCCAGGTGTTGCAGAATCGACCAAGACGATGCTGGTTGGAAAATCGTCTGCGTGTCGGGCTTCCACAGAACCAGCAACTACCGACTTAATAACCCACTTCACTTCGACCATAACCTCTGCAACAGTTCGTGCTGATTCGTGTCCATGCAACTGCGCACCAACTAACCCGGCTTCGTGAACAATTTCAATGACTCGTTGTGGATGTTCATCTCGGAACACGCCAACTGTTAACACATTCTGTGGAAGTCGCCGGACAATCTCTCGTACACGTTGAATAGGTACTTGTCGCGACGATGGCGCAAATACGAACCCAAGTGCATCAGCACCTAAGGCAACTGCGAGCAATGCGTCCTGCTCGTTAGTAATCCCACAAATTTTGACGAACATATTTAAATATCTTAGTTAATGTCGTCGTTAATGTCATAGTTGCATCCGTGATCGTGGCTAGACGATTAAACGCATAAATCTTTGACTCGCTCAGAGATATTTTTGGCAGTGACCAACGATTCGCCTACCAACACAGCGTCGAAACCGGCATCGCGTAATCTCTGCGCATCGGATCGTGTCCGTATGCCGGATTCGGCCACACGCACCACATCGCTCGGGATCGACGACGCCATTCGAATTCCTCGCTGATGATCGACCTCAAAAGTGGTTAGGTTGCGTTGATTTATGCCGACAAGTGTGGCTCGGACTGTAAGTGCTACTTCAAGTTCCCGTTGATCATGCACCTCGACCAAAACATCTAATCCAATCCCAACTGCAAGTTTATGAAATTCCATTATTTCCGTTGACGACAGTGCAGCGACAATTAAAAGCACACAATCAGCGCCCATCAGGCGGGCATCACAGATATCACGCGGATCAACAGTGAAATCCTTTCGCAGTATGGGCACGGTTGTAGCGTTTCGCGCTTTTTGCAGATCGTCTTGCGAACCACCAAAGAACTGTTCATCGGTTAACACCGAAAGACAACTTGCTCCCCCGTCTACATAACTTGTGGCAATTTCAATTGGATCAAGATCATTATTTAATGCTCCACGGGATGGTGAGCGTCGCTTGATCTCTGCAATCACGGCGAGATGAGTTGTCGAATCTATTTTTAATTTTGATTCGAAACCTCGAGTCGCTGGCATCGCCTTCGCGCGAGCAACTAGATCGTCAAGATCACGCTCATCGAGAGAGGCAATGCGACGATGGTGCTGGAGAATGTCGTTGAGGTACAAGTATCAGAAACCCTTAGAAGCCGAGTCGTCCGGCAAGTTCTCCCACGAGGGATGAAATCGGTACCCGAGTTTGTTTCGTCGTGTCGCGTTCGCGAATCGTCACTGCATCATCTTCTAACGAATCAAAATCAATCGTCACACAAAATGGAGTACCGATCTCGTCTTGACGACGGTATCTCCGACCGATTGCTTGCGTCTCATCGAAATCACACATGTAGTTCGCACTCAACATCGCATGAATTCGTTTGGCTAAAGGCATCAGAGTGTCCTTTTTTGAAAGAGGCAACACCGCTACCTGATATGGCGCAAGTCGTGGATGTAGTCGCAACACCGTGCGTGGCTCGTCGTTAATCACATCTTCGTCGTAAGCCGCGAGCAAGAATGCCGCCATCGTACGATTTGCGCCAGCCGCTGGTTCAACAACGTACGGCACGTAACGTTCGTTAGTCGCTTGATCAAAGTATTCAAGTTTCTGGCGCGAATGTTCGGTGTGTTGTTTGAGATCGAAGTCAGTGCGTTGTGCAATCCCCTCTAATTCGCCCCAACCCCATGGAAACATAAATTCGATATCGCTTGTGCCAGACGAATAATGCGAGAGTTCGTCTTTGGCGTGTTCGCGAATTCGCAACATCGCGGCTGGAATGCCGTAATCGACGTACCACTGCATCCGTGTCTGACACCAGTACTCGTACCATTTCGTACTCTCTGACGGATGCACGAAAAATTCAAGTTCCATTAGTTCAAATTCCCGCGTACGGAAGATGAAGTTGCCTGGCGTTATCTCGTTTCTAAACGCTTTACCAAGTTGCGCAATACCAAAGGGTGGTTTCTTGCGGCTGGTTTGCAATACATTGGCGAAATTCACAAACATTCCTTGTGCTGTTTCTGGCCGTAAGTAAACTTTGGCACCCTCGCCTTCAACCGGACCAGCCTGTGTCTGAAACATCAAGTTAAACGCCCTAGCTGCGGTGAACGCACAACCTTTATTTGATTGCGGACAGTCACGATTGTCCAATTGATCTTCACGAAACCGACGCTTGCATACTGTGCAATCCACGAGTGGATCACTGAAATTGCTCAGATGTCCGCTGGCCTCGAAAATTTGCGGCGGGCTAAGAATCGCAGCATCAATCAGCACAACATCGTCTCGTTGTTGGACCATCGCCCGAACCCAAGCATCTTTAACGTTACGCAGCATCAGCGAACCTAACGGTCCGTAATCATAAGACGATCTAAAACCGCCATATATCTCGGCGCTCGGATAAACGAATCCCCGACGCTTACAAAGATTGACTATTTGATCGAGATCCTTGGCTGGCACCCGATCAGACTATTACAAAATTAACTGCGCCGGATTATCGCTCTGGGTGTTCGAAAACGGCAACCGACTTGAGGCGTCGTTCAAGGTGATGCTCCATACATTGCGTAGCAAGGTGCGATACTTCGCGAATCGCGGGACTATCTGGTAATGCCAATGCTGTATTGAGTTGTCCGCCAAGAATATTTCGGATTACGTCGAATGCCGCTGGCGTTAGCGAGACCCCACTGCGACATTCGCGACATTGTGCCCCACCGCTAAAAACATCAAACGCTACAAATGTCTCGCTACTTGCACCGCACCCAACACAAGTGTCGACATGTGGACCGACACCTTCGGCGACAAGCAACTTCAGATAGAACGCTGCCAACACGAGAGGCGAATCATTTTCGGCGAGCCAGCTCAAAGCACCGACGAGCATTTTGTATAGATGAGGCGTGGGTTCACGGTCCATGCCAAGTTGATCCACTGCTTCCAACATTGCCAGCCCGCGCGTCAGACGATCTAGATCCGAATACAACCTGTGCGCCGAACTAACCAATTCAACTTGACTAACGATGTCGAGATCGCGTCCCGATGACAACAAAACATCTATATGACTGAGCGGTTCTAGTCGCGCACCAAAACGAGAGAACGTCTTTCGAACACCTTTAGCAATTGCCCGAACCTTGCCATGATTCTCGGTCATCATCACAATGATTCGATCCGCCTCGCGCAAATCATAAGTACGCAACACCACCGCTTTGTCGCGATACAGACTCACGAATCAACACCGCCGAAGCGTCGGTCGCGTCTTTGAAAGTCACTGATCGCCATTTGAATATGTTCGACATCACAATGCAACCACGGCACATCTAGAAATACGAGTTCGCTATAGGCAAGTTCCCATACCAATGATTCTGGAATTCGCGTTGGCGAACCGAGAACCAATACGAGATCTGGCTCGCCCGATGCAGGTGACGTCAATGTCGCAGCGAGTCTTGCTTCGTCAATAACTTGATTCCTACTAAGTTGAGCGACCGCGTTAATGATTCGTTGCTGACCGTCTGCACAAGTGTCAACGACGACTATCAATCCGGCAGTCGCTACTACCGAAACACGATCACCAGAACGCTGTCCTCCATGAGATTCGATAATTGCACTACACATCGCCGTGGTTTCGATCGCCGAACTCACGCCAGAATAGGGACAGATTGTCAACCATTCAACCCCAGCGCCGCCAACGGCACGAACTAGAGCATCAATTTGAGACTTCCACTGAAGCGGAGTGGTTGTTAGCCATTCGGTAATCGTCCCCGCACACACCAAAACATGAGCCAAATCGCCACTTACTTCTCGTGTCGTTTTGGACATAGATATATTCTCCCATTAAATGCCACGACCTGATGAAACATCCATATCGCAATTTCTTGTGCAATATCTTGTGCAATCCTGATGTGTAGCGTTCTATACGTGACAAGCGAAACGCCCAGTATCAACCCTGTCATTAGCCCAATCATCAGCCCTGTCATCAGCCCAGTTTCGCGCGGTGCACATGTCGCCTGCATCATGGACGGCAACGGTCGCTGGGCTCGCAAACGCGGACTTCCCCGCACTGCAGGTCATACGGCTGGCGAGGAGTCGTTATCCGATGTGGTTCGCGCGGCATCTAAACGAGAAATTGGTTGGCTGACCGTCTTTGGATTTTCTACCGAGAACTGGGTGCGCCCGCGCGCCGAGGTTCGACATATTCTCGGCCTACATAAAAAACTTTTCGGTCGAATCGATGAGCTCAACGAAAACAATGTTCGTGTCAACTGGATCGGCCGTCCATTCGACGAACCAGGAGCGCGGACACCGCTTTACGTCCAACGAGCGATTCGCCGCGCCATCGAAGATACATCAACGAATACCGGCATGGTGCTGACTGTCGCATTCGACTATGGTTCGCGCGCCGAACTTACCCGAGCAGCGCAACAATTAGTAAAGAGCGGTGAAGAACTAACAAAAGAGAACATGACCAGGTACCTCTATGACGGATCGTTACCGAAAGTTGATGTCCTCGTGCGAACATCTGGTGAATCACGCATCTCAAATTTTCTGCTATGGCAAATCGCTGGTGCTGCAATGTACTTTACAGAGCGCACCTGGCCAGATTTCGACGCTGTAGAACTTGATGCTGCGCTCGCATTACTCAAACACTGACTAGAAAAGAACTGATGCCACCAAATACTGCTGACCAAGAAATTCTTACAGCATTACACCTCGTCACCAGTCAAATTGCAAACGCTGAAGAACGTCAAGGCCAAGACGAGATGGCAGTTCTGGTTGGTCGTGCTTTGCGCAGCGGACGCCATCTAATTGTGCAAGCCGGAACTGGAACAGGCAAGACGCTCGGGTACCTGGTGCCAGCCGTTGCATCTGGTCGTCGAATAGTAGTCTCAACGGTGACCAAGGCGCTTCAAGATCAACTTTCACAAAATGATCTGCCGCTACTTGCCAAGGCGCTTGATGGCACACTCGATCACCCGTTGAAATGGGTCGTACTAAAAGGCCGCAGTAATTACCTTTGTCGCCAGCGCATTGCCGAACTCGCCGAGCGCGAACAATCTCGTTTGGAACTCGACGATCTTTCTCCAAAAACAAAAGCCGATGTCCACAAACTCGTCGAATGGTCACAAACCACGAATACGGGGGACGAGGGCGAATTGGATTGGCAGCCACAACGCCAGGCATGGTCTATGGTCAGTGTCACGAGCGAAGAATGTCCGGGTGCGTCACGCTGTCCGCAAGGTGAACGATGTTTCTCCGAGCGTGCTCGTAATCAGAGCCAGACCGCTGACATTGTGATTGTTAACGGTTGGCTTTACGCGCTCGACATTGTCACCGAAGGCACGATCATCGGCGAACACGATGTTGTGATTTTCGACGAAGCGCACGAACTCGAAGACGTTGTCAGCGACTCGACTGGTCTGGCAATTAGTCCCTATCGAATCACAAGTCTCGCTTCGTCGATTCGAGCCATCATTCGTGACGATGCTCTATCGGGCGGATTTGCTAAAAGTGCGGGCCGACTTCGCGATGTTCTTTCGCCAATGGCCAATAAACGCATAACCCTGCCATTCGATGGTGAGACACGAGAGATCCTTATCGAGTTGCGTGGTCGCGCCAACGAAGCACTCGAAGCCCTGAGAACAATCACGACCAAAGATGAATCTGCCAAACAAAGAAGACTTCGGTCGCAAACACTTTGCACACGGTTTGTCTCCGATTTAGATTTGGCACTAACCAATCGTGCTGGTTATGTGGCTTATGTTTCAGGCACATCTGAGAAATGCTCGCTCGAGATGCGACCACTGAATGTCGGCCCAACTCTCAATCAATCTGTTTGGTCTCAGCGCACAGCGATTCTGACAAGTGCAACAATTCCCGTGAATCTTCCAGATCGAATTGGTCTGCCCCCAGAGGGCTTTGACGTTCACTGGGTTACCAGTCCTTTTGACTACGAGCGCAACGCACTGCTCTACTGCGCTTCCCATCTGCCAGATCCTGCACATGGCAATCGAGATTCTGCAGTACACGACGAGATCGAGGAATTAATTAACGCCGCAGGTGGCCGAACCTTGGCATTGTTCACGAGTTACGCCCGACTCAACGCTGCATATAATGACCTCAACGATCGGCTCGACTTCGAAATATTGAAACAAGACGACTTACCTAAGATGGAATTACTGCGAAGATTTGCTGATAACGAATCGACTTGCTTGTTTGCCACCCAGAGTTTCTTCCAGGGTGTAGATGTTCCTGGTTCAACGCTGAGTCTGGTAATCATTGATCGACTGCCATTCCCAGTACCAACGGATCCGCTTATGAGTGCACGTCGGGAAGCTCACGGAAAGTCAGCCTTCAATGCAATTGACATTCCGATTGCAGCCACAAAACTTGCGCAAGCATCTGGTCGGCTAATTCGCACTCAAACAGATCTCGGAGTTGTTGCAGTTCTTGACCCACGTTTAGTAACCAAGGGATACGGCCCGACAATTGTTTCGATGTTACCACCGATGGAATTTACAAACAAGAACGCACGAGCACAAGAGTTTTTGCGTTACGCGGTGAGCAAGCGGTAACCCATTCCGCGAACTGTGATAATAATTTTCGGTTCGTCTGGAAAATCTTCAATCTTGACGCGAAGGCGCCGGATGTGTGCGTCCACAAGACGACTATCACCAAGATATTCGTATCCCCAGACAAGTTCGAGAAGTTGGTCTCGGGATAATACGTTATTCTGATGCTCCATAAATGTATGCAGCAATCTGAATTCTGTCTTGGTTAGCGGTATCTCAACGCCTGCTTTTAAGACGATGCCCTGAACGCTTCTCAACTCGACATCGCGAACGATAAAGCGGTCAGCGCTAGTAGCAGATGTACTCAATAGCGTGGTGCGTCGTAGCGAAGCACGAATGCGTGCGGCAAGTTCTTTGGCAATCACGGGTTTAGTCACGTAGTCATCGGCGCCCGCTTCGAGTCCAGCAACTAAATCATGCGTATCTGTTTGCGCTGTGACGATAATGATCGGCACCAAACTTTTGGCACGTAATGCACGACAGACATCGAATCCAGACATATCAGGCAAACGCAAGTCGAGTAGCACAAGATCTACCGTGTTCGCGTCAAATGCACTCAAACCCTTGGCACCATCGGCGGCCTCAAGGACGGCGTAACCCTCATCCTCTAAAGCAAGGCGCAATGCCGCCCGAATATGATCGTCATCCTCAATAAAAAGTAACTGTTGCACAGGCTCACATTCTGCCTTAAATCTGCAGATTGTTACATGAAAAGCACAGTTTTATGCCTTTATTGTCATATACGAAATGCAAGATTGTCTAGTCACACCGGCGGGATGTCATGCTCCCCCTTGACCCCCGCCGGTGGGAGTTTCTTAAAATCCCGCAATGCTTGAGCCGTGCCACGAACAGCGACCTCGGCGACAAAATCGAGCCATATCTCGATCTTCACGAGTCTGCGCAATTGGCGTGGATTACGCCAACAGATGGTTTTGTATTTCGGTCTCGCCGCATTCACCGCCGCTCTTGCACTTAGTATCGTCACTTATGCATCGACGCGTGCGTATCTTTTAGATCAACGCACCGAGTTCGCCACGCGACAGGCATTTAACAACGCGCAATTAGTGCGTACTGTCGTTGCCTCAAACCGCAGTGACGCCGGCGACTTGATGACAAATATTCGTAGCGAACGTGGCGGATATGCCGTGTTATATCTTGCCGATGAGGATTCTTTTTTCCCGCAAGAGCCGCTGCGCTTTACACAATCTAATCTCCCATTAGAACTTGTCAATCAAACTCTTGCTGGTGCCACAGGCCGTCAACGATTCGAGTTTGACGGTGCACCATACGAAGCACTCGGAATCAACATTGCGGCAATCAACGCTCACTACTTCGAAGCATTTCCACTTGCGGAGGTTGAGCGGACACTGACAACTATTAGAACGACGCTTAGCTTTGGAGTTTTGCTAATCACGATCGCCGCGGGTCTACTTGGTTTTAGCATTAGCAGTAACGTCTTGCGACCTCTGCGACGTGTTGCCTCGGCCGCAACCGACATTGCATCAGGTGGATTAGATGTGCGACTCTCTGAAGAGCGTGATCCAGAACTTGCCCGACTGGCAACATCATTTAACAATATGGTTGACGCAGTGCAAAGTCGTATTCAGCGTGAAACTCGTTTTGCTAGCGATGTCAGTCACGAATTGCGATCACCAGTGACTGCATTAGCGGCAGCCATCGAAGTGCTCCAAGCAAGACGCGGTGAATTGAGCGAACGCAATCAGCAAGCCTTTGACATTGTCGCCACGCAGGTACGCCGGTTCGACCGCACCGTTCTGGACTTACTTGAGTTATCACGTCTTGACGCCGGCGCAGGAACATCTCAGGACGAAACTGTAAATCTCGCCAATCTTGTGCAACGAGTCGCCCAACGACATGGCTTTAATCAAGTGCCGTTTGCGACAACTTTAAGTTCAACGGATGAAACTGCGTTAGATCGTCGGCGGATCGAACGAATTGTATTAAACCTGCTAGAAAATGCGCGCGACCACGCTGGTGGCGCGACATCAATATCGGTGACTGGCGATGCACGCGAATTGCGGATAATCGTAGAAGATGCCGGTGCTGGAGTTGCTCAAAGCGAACGCGAACGAATCTTCGAGCGATTCGCGCGCGGCACGGCTTCTCGAAATAGCACGGGCAGTGGTCTCGGGTTAGCAATCGTGCAGGAGCATGCGCTGGCGTTAGGTGGCCGTGCTTGGGTCGAAACAACGAGCGCTGGTGGCGCTCGATTTATCGTCATGATCGCCAGAAAAATATTGCCAGATACTGAACCTCTAAAAACCGTATGAGTAAAAATCGTAAGAGCCGCCAACGATTCAGATACTTCTGCGGCGTTTCACTTCTAGTGCTGAGCGGCTGTGGTGTGCCGAGTGCAAGTGATTTTACCAGAATCGCTGAGTCGGATATCCCATTCGAATTGAATGTAACAACAACAACGACATCATCAACCACCACAACGACGACTACCTCGCCAGATCTCGAAATGCCAGGCGGGTCGAGCAGTAGTACTCTGCCTGAAATAATTAATGAGACCGTAGATCTTTATTACATCAGTGCCAACCGAGTACTTGCAACCAAGCTTCCGATTGTCAGCCCTGCCACAACATCGCAGGTTCTTGCAGCACTGATTGCCGGACCGCCATCTGGTGATGCTGGCGCAGGATTGCGTAGCGCACTGTCGACAACTCTTACTGCATCCGTTGATATTTCCAAAGGAATCGCAACAATCGACACAAGCGCTGAATTTCTTAACGGATTGTCTCCAATTGATCAACGCTTGGCAATAGCCCAACTAGTTCTGACTTTTACGCGGCGCCCCGGAGTTGGACAGGTAATTTTTAGTGTTGAAGGAATACAAATTGCCGTGCCGCGTGGTCGCGGTGACTTGGCAAAACCAGGTACACCCGTAAGTTACGACGACTATGCATCGTTATTAATCGATCGCACCGGTTAATCGCTAGTTCAATAACTAGTTCAATAACTAGTTCAATAACCCAGTCGTATCACCCGATCGGCACGATGTTGCCAATCTTTATCGACAACGACAAACAACTCCAGAAATGCTCCCGCTGGAAGTTGCTTACGCACTTCAATCCCAACCGTCTTAAGTAAATGACCAGATTTTCCGATGACCATGCCTTTTTGGCTTTCACGCTCAACCACAATCTCGCATCGGACTCGCGGCCATTCCCACTCAGTTACACGTGTCGCTATCGAATACGGCAATTCGTCACGAGTTACAGCCAACAATTGTTCGCGAACTAATTCGGCGACCCACTGTGCTTGTGGAGTTTCTGAAACCATCTCAGGTGGATACATTGCGTCACCCTCTGTCGCGCGTGTGGCGAGCGCTTCAAGAAACTCCGCGACACCTTCACCTGTTTTTGCAGAAACTGGAAAATATTCCGCAGCACCAAATTCTGACGCAGCAGATAGCTGTGCCATTACTTTGGCTGGAGATACGGCGTCGATTTTATTCAACACAATTATCGCCTTACTAACATCGAGTTGCTGACTCACCCAACGATCACCCGAACCCACCGTTTGTGTCGCATCCAGAACTAAACAAACCGTGTCAACATCCCGCATTGACTCGAGCGCGGTGGCGTTAACTCTTTTGCCCAGCGCAGTTGACGCTTTATGCAGTCCAGGCGTATCCACGAAAACGAGTTGTGTATCTGATGTCGTCACAATTCCGCGAACCCGCGTTCGTGTCGTCTGTGGCTTATCTGAGACAATGCTCACTTTCTTTCCAATCAGCGCATTTAGAAGTGTCGACTTGCCAACATTCGGCCGACCAACTAATGAAACGAAACCAACACGCATGCTCTGAGGCTACCGACGCAGGCAACACGGATCTGCCACAATTGAATGATGAACAATATTGACTGGCGAAAATGGTTCGACAAAATGCAACCGCAAACTCTGCAAATTGCGGCGATGTTGTTATACCTGAACGGATTCTTTGCTCTCCTCAGTGTGCTCGACACGACCGGCTACCTCGGTTACATTCGCTCGCGGTTTTGGTTTGGTTTCGTATTTGGACTAATTGTTGTTGGCGCTCATGTATTCGGCGGATTACTAATGGCCAACGATCGAAAACTCGGTTACAAATTAGGTCTTGCAGCAGCGTTTTCACCGTTTGTTTTGCGCTACTGGGCCTTTAGTGATTTGGCTAATTTCACGGGTGGTCGTATCAGTTTCTACGACAAGATAAGCGGTGGTAGCACAATGAGCCTGATCTTTGAGATTGCCTTGTGCATACTGATGTTGCACTCACAGAGCAGGTCTCATCAGCGGATCTGGTATCGCTGACTAGACATCTGATCTGCCACAATTGGGTCATGACAAAACTCATAGTTAAAGGTGTTGACGAACTCAAGTCGATGGTTAGCAATCATTTGGGCTATTCCGACTATCTGACAATTACTCAAGACCAGGTGAATCGGTTCGCGGATGCGACTGGCGACCATCAGTGGATCCATATTGATGTTGAGCGCGCCAAGGCGGGCCCATTCGGTGGACCAATCGCCCATGGATATTTGACACTGTCGCTTGGACCTGTGCTTCTTCCGCAAATTTTTGGAGTCGAAGGTGTGGCCATGGGTATTAACTACGGGACGAACAAGGTGCGCTTCACTTCACCGGTACCAGTTGGTTCAAAACTTCGCGCAGGTGTAAAACTATTATCTGTCGAAGATGTCACTGGCGGTGTACAAGTTACGCTCGAGACAACATTCGAAGTCGAAGACTCAAAAAAACCTTCATGCGTTGCCGAAGTCGTCTTTCGCTATTACCTCTGATCATCTGAAGTGGTTCATTACCTCGGCGAATAGTTCGACACTTTCTGTGCTTGGGTAATCTTTACACCAAGGAATAAAACCACTGCAACCAAGATCAACATACGTTTGAACTTTCTCGACAACCTGTTCGACTGTGCCAACTAAGTTGGTTTTTTGCCATTCCTCAAAGGTGTTGGCACCCAAATTAATCACGCCATCGGCCTTAAGTTCTTTTTCGGTACGACGAATAAAAACATCAGGCGACCAAGTTTTGCGAATCTCGGATTCATCGCGACCAACAGCGACACAATGTCCCTTCAAGATTTCGCGCTTACGGGCAAAATCCTCTGGGCTGCCTCCAAAGTTTGAGTAATCGGCATACCGTGCGACAACTCTCAAAGTCAGTTGCTCCCCCCCACCACCAATCCAAATTGGTGGGTGTGGTTTTTGAAGTGGCTTTGGGTCACAGTTGCCGCGCACCAATTTGTAGTACTTACCGTCGTAATTTGTCTCTTCCTGAGTCCACATCGACCGAACGATTTCGACGCATTCGCGCAACATCGCAATGCGCACCTTTGGCTCTGGAAAGTCATAACCGTATCCGCGACATTCGTTTTCATACCATCCTGCGCCAATACCCCAATCAAGTCGACCGCCCGATATCACGTCAATTGTCGAAGTGATCTTGGCCAGCAAACTTGGTTCGCGATAGAGATTGCATCCGACCATTTGGCCAAGGCGAATCTTGGTTGTGCGCTGACTAATCGCTGCCATCACTGTCCAACATTCGAATACAGCCTCATGCGCAGGACGTGGCACATTATGAAAATGGTCGTATACCCAAATCGAGTCGTAACCAAGTTTTTCTGCGAGTTGAGCAATCTCAACTGCTTTATCCCATTTGGCAACGGGGTCAGTAATGCTGACTAATTCCATCTTCCATCCCTGCGGAATGAAGACACCGAACACAATATGGTCTTTGTTGGCATTAATAGTTGTACTCATAGTGGCAAGTCTCCTGTTGCTGTTTTTGTTGATCCGTGATCTTTGTACGCCGCAATCGTTCGCTGGGCAATACGCATCTGATGTATCTCGTCGGCCCCATCGGCAAAACGACTCCACCTGGCCTGTTGCAACATGTGTGCAAGAGGCGTATCGGTTGAGTAACCAAGTGCGCCGTGTACTTGAATTGCACGATCAATTATTCGCCACAGACTATTGGCGACAAAATGTTTAGCCATTGAAACTTCAGAGACAAAAGACTGGCCATGTTCGATTTTGTACGCCGCATGCAGGACCATCAGTTTGCACTGATACAACTCCATCGCCGAGTCTGCAATTAGCCATTGGATTCCTTGCTTCTCAGCAAGAACCGAACCATGCGAATAACGTTTGAGTGCACGATCAACCATCATGTCAAGGGCAATTTCGGCCTGACCAATCCATCGCATGCAATGTGCAAGTCGTGCTGGTCCAAGTCGATACTGTCCAAGCAAATGACCTTGCCCGCGCCCACCCAACATATTTTTTGCAGGCACTCGTAGATCTGTGATCATTATCTCGCAGTGATTATGACCACCAGACATTGTTTGGATATCCCGAACAATATTGAACCCTTCGCTTGGAATATCAACTATGAAACAGGTGTTTGCTGCTTGAGGTAAATCTGGATCATCCTCTGTTCGCGCAACGAGCAACGCAAATTGCGCACCTCGTGCCCCAGAAATAAACCACTTGTGACCATTGATCACCCATTCATCACCATCTTGGTAGGCACGAGTTTGAATCAGCGTTGGATCACTACCCGCAACTTCTGGTTCAGTCATCGCAAAACAACTACGCGCCGTGCCCTCACAAAGTGGACGCAGATATTTTTCTTTTTGCTCATCAGTTGCCCAATGCAACAAGGTGTGCTGATTTCCTTCGTCAGGTGCCTGAGCATTTAGAACATACGGTCCGATGCTGACCTTTGCGGCTTCTGCCGACACCGCAGCCATCGCTGTTGGTCCGAGTCCCATTCCACCCCATTCTTTGGGCATATGCGGGAGCCAGAGATTCCACTCGTTGCGTGCTTGTGCTCGTAATTTAACAATCGTGCGCACAACGGCTGATCGATCGTTCTCATCAGTTGCTTCCCACGCTGGTCGCACCTGAGTGTCCATAAAGTCACGAACTTTAAGACGTACTGCTTCGATCTCTGGTTCAAATGAAAAATCAATCACACAATGGGCCTTTCCTCAATCTGCAAGTCTGTCATGTCAGATTAGACGGACTATTACTGGCGTAGCCTGCAATCCGTGGACTCGCCTACACATCGTCGTCCTAGATGGGATCGAGCCGATCTTCCACATGGAGACGAAAAAATAGCGGCGGTGCGCGAAATGTTTGATGCAATCGCTCCGCGCTATGACCTAGTGAATCGACTGATGACATTCCGCTTAGATGTTCGCTGGCGACGAATCGCAGTTGAGTCCTTGCAATTACCAAAAGATTCGCTAGTTCTGGATCTGGCCAGTGGCACGGGAGATCTTTGCGCAGAATTAAGCAAACACGATTACAAGCCAATCTCGATGGATTTCTCCTTTGGAATGTTAAGCCGAGATCGCAGTGGTGCTCCACGCAGTCAAGCAGACATCCTGCGTCTTCCAGTGCCGAATGCATCGATTGACGGAATTACTTGCGGTTTTGCATTGCGAAATCTGGATAACCTAGCTTCATTTTTTGCTGAGCTAGCTCGAGTCACACGCCGACAAGGTCGCATCGCGTTGTTAGATGTCGGCATTCCATCAAATCGACTAATCCGTTGGGGTAATGGCCTTTATTTCGGAAAAATAGTCCCGCTAATTGGCGGACTGCTTTCAGATCGTGCCGCGTACAACTATCTCCCCCGCAGTGTCGCATATCTTCCGCCAAGTGATGAACTTGTGATAATGCTCAAGCGCTCTGGGTTTACGGATGCAACACATCATGAACTTTCGGGTGGGCTTACACAATTGCTAGTTGCAACCAGAAATTAGTTAATGCGCGCCATTACTCGACCGCTCTCGCAAATTACTCACGAGTATGTCGATCTAAACGAGGTCGCGCGTGACGATGGATATTTATTTGTCCGCGAAGGCGTTGGCGTGGCTGGCCGTGGCACTGCGATTCGCATTGGTCACGATGACGTACTCGAGACACTTCAGAATATTGAGCATCAGAACCTTACGGAGATAAATGGTGCGGGACCCGTAGCGATCGGATGTATTCCCTTTGACAGTAGCGAGCGGCACGATTTTGTAATACCCAAAGTCGTCGTCGGCAAAGACGCAAACGGAGAACAATGGATAACCGTGATTGACGATGCACCTGTTGAACTAACGACAACAACTCCGCCAAAGCCATCATCTGGTTCGTTTTCCGTGCATCCTGGTGTCTCTGTTGAGCACTATCTCGAGGCAGTGCGCCTGACACGCGATGCGGTTCGTCGTGGTGAAATCACTAAAGCAGTTATCGCCAGAGATATTTTTGTCGAGACAAATATGCCGTTTGATGTTCACGCGATTTTGTTGCGATTACGCGCCTCGTTTGGCTCGAGTTATCGTTATCTCGTCGACGGGCTCATAGGTGCTTCTCCCGAACTACTCGTGACTGTTTCTGGCAACGATGTCTCAAGTCATCCCCTTGCCGGAACCGCCCCCCGAAGCGGAAACCCAGAATTGGATCAACAATTGGCGACAGAATTAATTGCCAGCACGAAAAACCAACTCGAACATCGAATCGTGATCCACATCGTGCACGAGACACTCTTCCCGTG
>JABMNW010000057.1 GCA_013204455.1 Acidimicrobiaceae bacterium | reverse complement strand
TTTCTGAATCCGGGGGTGTATTCTTCAACTATCCGCCGGTGCGCGAAACGATCGAAGCAACCTTGCGCGAAGTGATGCGTGCCACCCGTGAAGGCATACGGATCAACACTTTCATGTTGGATGCATCCCACGCGTTACAGGCTTTTATTGAACAATTAACCTCGGTCAATAAGGGTCGGGCGTTCTTCACGAGTCCAGAAAATCTCGGCGAATATTTACTCATCGACTTCATCGAACATAAGCGAGAATTTTCGCGCTTTGGGGCGTCACGTCGAGCGAGTTAGGCAATATTTGCAATTATTTCGAATCTTTGGTAAATTTCATGGTTGTAGTTACACCGTTGTTAACGCCCCCGCGTTGGTAGACGGATTTATCGGGAGGGTTATCAATTGGAAGATCGCAGGCGTATACCTATAGGTTCGGACCGCGCATGGCAAGACGAGGCAAACTGTCTTGGTGTTGACCCAGACCTTTTCTTCCCAGAACGTGGTGCATCAACCCGCGAAGCAAAAGAAGTCTGTCGCGGATGTGTCGTAAAGAATGGCTGTCTCGAATACGCCCTGGAAAATGGCGAGAAATTCGGTATTTGGGGTGGATTGTCGGAGCGTGAGCGACGCCGTCTGCGCAGACAACGTGCGCAAGGCAATCGCGGTACCGCCAGCGCGTAATTAAACGTATTTACTAGTTCTAATTAATCTATTAATCCAGGTTTTGTAACGCACGGTTACGTGCAGCCAAGCACCATTCGATCGTTTTTTCTTTGCTTAGATCAAGTTCGCTCCAACGTACTTTAGGGATTTGAGCTAAGGCACGCGCCGGTACAAGACCGACAAGTTCGGCGCGAGAGATCTCGGCGAGTTTCGCAATTTCGTCATACACGTCTGCGGGGCCAACTACATCTGGTGCAGTCAGATTCATGCTTATCTGAATCTCATCGCCGAGTTGCAAACCAAGAGTTCTCACCTCACGACTTCGTAATTTTCGGGCGATTAGTCTTCCGTCTTCGATTCTCGCGTTTTTTAGCCAGACGTTGTAGGCCACAAGCACCTGTCTAGCCCCAACACAAATTGCCCCAGCAGTTGGATGCGCGCGGTTCGGTCCAGTGTCGGGCTCAAGATCGACGAATGCTCGCTTTCTAATTTCTGGCAGGTCACGTTCGGGCCCATAGAAAAAACTCGGAATTCCAAGTTCGGTGGCGGCATACTCGGCGAATTCGTTTCGCGCGGCAAGCGCTTCTTGCATTGTCGTTTCGTCAAGCGGAACAAACGGAACAACATCGATGATTCCGATTCGTGGATGAACACCGACGTGCTCGCGTAAATCGAATGCTCGAGCGCAAAGTTGGGCAAGTTGGCGCGGAATGTCGGTGCCGACAGTTGTGAACACACTGCGGTGGTGGTGGTAGTCACTGTGAATATCCAGAAGATCATTGCCCAGGCCAGAGCGGATCTCAGCAATCACGTCAAGCCGACGGCCCTCACTGATATTGATTACGCATTCCAGCATCCATACTGCTTAGCGCATTTTTGGGTGCCGATGCTAGAGTGGCATTATGTTCAACGGACCTGAAATTTGGATCATTATTTTATTGGTTGTCGTGCTCTTTGGAGGCTCACGCCTTCCGAAGATCGCTAGAAACTTGGGTAAGGCTCAAAGCGAACTCAAAAAGGGTCTCGCCGAAGGCATTGCCGACGCGCAAAAGAGCGATACTCCAAAAACTGACACCCCAAAATCCGACACCAAATAAATCTGTAGCGATGCCCAAGTGGGCACACTTTAATATTCAGCGTGTCTACTCTTGTGCAAGAATTTTTATTTTTGTTGCCAGCAAATCGCTAAGCAAACCCCGTCGTTCGTTCGCGGCGTACAAATTTAGTTCTAAATCTGTTTTCGCTGACGCTTTAACGTAAATCAATAACTGCTCATCTTCGGATCTCACAGAAACCTTTTTAACTCGACCATCCTGAGTGCGGTCTAGGCCAATCGCAATTCGCAATAACCCAGACAGCGACCTAACGATGTGCTGATCGGCGTCATTGAGTTGTGCGAACTCTCCGTGCGTCGGCTTGGGCACTCCCTTGCGATGGTATCTAGCAATTTGCGCAATTAGTTCGATTTCGCGGTCGGTAAGGCCGACAAGTTCGGAATTGCGTATCACGTAATACGAGTGCAAATGATGTTTGGAGTGGGAAACTACAACGCCAACATTGGCGAGCAGTGCCGCCGCTTCCAAGTATCGACGACACGACACGTCCAACTTTAGTTTTTTTTGCAAACTTTCGAATAGCGACAATGCAAGTCGTGCCACATTGGCCGAGTGTTCGGGTCGATCATCGCAACGATCTGCAAGTTGTTGCACGCTGTGCATTGCTGGATCGATGCCGTCTGGGTGATCCAAAAGATCTTGGCGTTGCAGAGTGTCGAACAGCACGCCTTCGCGCAACGCATAGTCCGAATAGATAAATGTTTTCACACCAAACGAAAGGGCGATTCCCTCCAGAATTACAGCGCCAGCCAAAATGATGTCGGCGCGAGATGGCTCCAAGTTGAAAGCCTTCTCGCGTTGTTTGATAGTTGGAGCATCCGCTAATAGATCAAGCATCTTGGTTACATCAGCGGCTGTGAACTCGTAGCGGTTAAATGACTTAGGTTCTGGCTCTTTGTTGCTTTGTTGAATCAGTTTGGCGATGGCTTCGACAGTGCCTGACGAGCCAACGGCAACTTCAAAACCGAGTTCTTCGATCTCGGGCTGAATCGTAACCAACATTGATTGGACGAATTTTCGACAACTGCTAATTGCACTCGGATGCAATGCATCAGTTCTAAAAAATCGATTACTCAGTCGCACAGCCCCAAGTTTGAAACTTCGCGAAAGCAAAATGTCCTCTCCCGCTGCTAGCACAATCTCGGTTGAGCCTCCGCCAATATCGCAAAGCAACATTGGTTGATCCCCAATACCGATTGCGTGGAGGACACCCAGGTGGATAAGTCGAGCCTCTTCTATACCCGAGACGATTTCTATTTCTACGCCAGCTTCTTTGCGGGCACGCTTTATAAATTCGTTACGGTTTTGTGCTTCGCGTACCGCACTCGTAGCCACGGCTCGCAATTTTGCATCGTGTGTCTGTGCTATTTCTCGCATTCGCTTGAGACAAGCAATTCCACGATCTATCGCATCTGGTTCGAGTTGTTTCATTTCGCCAGTACCCTGGCCGAGGCGGATTACTTCCTTCTCGGTTGTGATCACCTCGAAGCCAGTTTCAACTGGCTTGGCAACTACTAGGTGAAAACTATTTGTTCCAATATCGAGCGCAGCAATCGTTACATCAGACTTTGACACCACAACTTCTCATCTTAGAACGGGATTGTTAGGCGGTAGGATTTAAAGCCTAAAGGAGCATGACATGACGAACTATGCGCAACCCACAACTCTTAACGAGCCACCGCGCGGACATGCACGCATTGTGTATCTCGGTTCGGTTTCACCGCACTGGGAGGTTTACGGTGACTACGGCGACCAAAATATGCTCCAAGAATTTCGCGCACGAGTGCTGGCACGGCTAGTACTCCTGCCACGCAACGATCCACAGTTTCGTCGCAACCAAGAACGCGTAAGCAAAGATGCCGAGCGCGAACGCATCAGCATCGAGTGGGAACTCGGATATCCAACTACGACTGATCCGGCAACTGCGCCAGCCGAATAGACGAGTCTCTGAATTCTCTCTGAAATGTTACTGAGATGGATATCGAATCTAGATTTATAAATCGCGAATTAAGTTGGTTGGACTTTAACGACCGAGTACTCGTACTCGCCATGGATAATGACATTCCGCTTCTTGAGCGTTGCCGTTTTCTGGCGATCTCTTCTTCGAACTTAGATGAGTTTTACCAGATTCGTGTTTCCGCACTAAAAGACCAAGTTGCGGGAGACGTCTCAACTAAAACACCTGATGGACGGACACCTTTGGAGCAACTTCGCGAAATCACAATTCGCACACAAGACTTTGTGCGACGACAAGACGATATTTGGACAAAGGATTTATTACCACAACTCGAACTGTACGATGTTCGCGTTGTTGAGTGGTCGCAACTCTCTGCTCAAGACAAGGCCAAACTCTCTGACGATTTCGATCGACGCATATTTCCGGTGCTCACACCTCTGGCTGTAGATCCTGCCCATCCGTTCCCCTATATTTCGAATCTTGCACTAAATCTGGCGGTTGTGGCCCGCGACCCAGACACGGGCGAGCAACGATTCGCTCGACTAAAGATTCCAAAAAATCTACCGCGGTTTATGAGGATTGGTAATGCGAATCATTTCGTGTTAGTCGAGGAAGTCATCTCGGCAAATCTTTGGCGACTATTTCAGGGTATGACGATTGAGCAATGTTTCGCTTTTCGTGTCACGCGAAACGCAGACCTTTCGCTTGATGACGAAGACGCCGAAGACCTTTTAGCAGCGGTCGAGATGGAACTACGTCGGCGCCGATTTGGACGTGCCGTGCGCATCGAGATTCCATATCGAACGGCACAAGAAGTGCTCGACCTGATGTGCAATGAATTGGAACTAGAACCCGACGATGTTACTTTCCATCGCAGCATGATCGAAATGAGTTCGCTTTCTCAATTGGCATCGCTAGATATTTCGGACTTGCGGTATCAGCCTTGGCCGCCACTAACCGCCGGTCGACTCGCTGCAGCCGAATTTAATGGACAGAGTATTTTCCAAGTAATTCGCGAGCGTCAATTACTAGTTCACCATCCACATGAATCATTCACTTCTTCTGTTGAGTCCTTTGTTGAACAGGCGGCAAAAGATCCGAAGGTGCATTCGATCAAGTTGTCGCTCTATCGCACCTCGGGAGATTCATCTATTGCTAAACATTTAGTTCGAGCCGCCGAGTCCGGGAAACAGGTGGCAGTCGTGCTCGAGATTAAGGCTCGCTTCGATGAAGCGCGCAACATTGCTTGGGCCAGAGAACTCGAATACGCGGGTGTGCATGTAACGTACGGAATTGTCGGTCTAAAGACTCACTGTAAATGCATTCTCGTGGTCAGGCAAGACAACGATCAGATGCGACGTTATGTGCATATAGGTACTGGTAATTACAACTCGACAACGGCTCGCGTGTATGAAGACATTGGATTTTTCACCTGTGAAGAATCAATCGGTGCCGATGTAACCGAGTTGTTTAACTATCTAACTGGTTATGCCCGCGAACCAGACTATTTACGGTTGTTCGTGGCACCACATCAACTGCGTCCACGGATGCTGGAGTTAATTCATCGTGAGGCATCATTCAAAGATGCTGGACGAATTACTCTGAAACTCAACTCGATTTCTGACCCGGCGATTATCGATGCACTATATGCCGCAAGTGACGCTGGTGTGAAGATTGATCTAATCGTTCGCGGAATTTGTTGTATTCGAGCAGGGGTTCCCGGTATGTCAGAAAATATTAATGTTCGTTCGATCCTTGGCCGGTATCTCGAACATTCGCGTATTTATCGATTCGATCACGGTTTTGATGACGATTCACCGTTGCACTTAATCGGTTCCGCCGATCTCATGGGTCGGAATTTGGATGGTCGAGTCGAGGTACTTGTGCCATTGACGCACCCGAAGCATCGAGCGTGGCTAGACACAGCGCTTGGCTTTTTACTTGACGATCAGGTCGTGCATTTCTCTCTGGGTAAAGACAACTACTGGAACCAACATCGGTCGAAAGAATTTACACAAGACGCTCAGCAACGCCTGCACGAATGGGTCGTGGCGACTCAGGTGCGTTGACCAGTGTTGACCAGTATTGATGTGCGTGGCTAGATCTGTTCACCCCGATGTTACTTTGCCGACGGCTTGCGTTAACCGCTGGGGGACTACCGTTATTCTAAATTTACGAGAACTTCAGTTATTCTAAATTTGCTAGTAATAACGTTCACTTTTGCAGATCTAAGAGGAAGGCATTGCTAATGGATGAAATTCGCAAGACATTCCACAACGACCTCGAATCAGTCCGCGCAGAGGTAATTCGCCTAGGTGCATCATTAACCGAGGCAATCCCTCGCGCAACAGAAGTGTTGCTAAGTGCAGATTTAGAGGGAGCAGACTATCTAATTCAGTCTGATGTTGATTTCAATAGTCGAGCAACCGGAGTAGAGTCATCCTGTTTCGAAATCCTGGCACTTCAGGCGCCAGTTGCTGGAGATCTTCGCCAAATAGTGGCGATCATCAAAATCGCGGGAGAACTAGAGCGTTCAGCAGATCTTGTCGTAAATATTTGTAAAGCAGCACGGCGCATTTACGGACACGATATAGATCCAGTATTGCGTGGTGTGATTTCTAAGATGAGCGAACAAGCGCAACAATTGTTCGCATCCACGATGGAAGCATTTGAGGAAAGTGATGCGGCAAAAGCAGCGGCGATTGATGATATGGATTCATATCTAGACAGCCTGCATCGCCAGTTCGTGCAACTAATTTTTGAATCGCACGCAAATAACAAGATTGATTTGCAGGTTGCTGTGCAACTCGCAGTTGTCGCGCGCTTCTACGAACGGATTGGTGACCATGCGGTGAATGTCAGCGAGCGCACACGGTTCATAGTCAATGGATGGGTGCAAGGCGGCGGTGGACTTGATCAATACGCCCGGACAGCCGAACAGATAGGCGACCGTACAGGTGAAATACCGATAGTCCCGGAGACGAATTAACGGAATCACTATGAACAGGCAACTGATTCTCTTTTTGTCTGGTGTAGGCGTATCGGCATTTGTCGCGTTCATGATTTCAACTCGGTCGAAAAAGATAAAGCAGCCGATCATAAAACAGGAAATCCACGTGGCACAGACATCCCCTAACGTGTCATGGGACGAGGTGATGGATGCGCTTGATGCTTTGCCAATCGGCGTTGTAATCGCCGACCCCGCCGAAAATCGACGGTATCGAAATAGTTCTGCAGTTGCAATGACTGGTGTGCGCTATGTTGACGTGTTGGTCGATCAAGCGGTCGACGAAATGGTTGGTCAAGTACAACAAACTGGTGCGGGAGATCGGATACTTGAAGCAGTTGCCGGAACTACAAGGTTCTTTAAAGTCCATGGGCAAGTTTTACAAAGCAACAGAATTGTTATAACGATCGAAGACATCACAGAAAAATCACGGATAGATACCGTGCGAACCGACTTTGTGGCAAATCTTAGCCACGAATTAAAGACACCAATCGGCGCGGTGGCGGCACTTGCGGACTCATTAAATGGCGAGACCGAAACCGAAGTTGTCTGGCGACTTGCCAAACGAATCGTCACCGAATCTCACCGAATGTCACGAATCGTTGACGACTTGTTGGATCTTTCGAGAGTCGAATTTGGTGGCACGGAAGAATGGACCGAGTTAGACCTGGCATCTGTGCTAATTGAAGTAGTCAGTTCGAACCAACATGCCGCCAAGCGCCAAGGTCTTGAGTTAAGGCTTACCGGGGTGTCGCCACTTCCAGTTCGTGGCGACCGGGCCCAACTCGTTTCATTGTTTTCTAATCTTGTCGACAACGCAGTCAAGTACAGCGAGGCGGGTGGCATCGTCTTGGTCGAGAGTTCGCTAGACGGCGATGATGTGGTTATTTGCGTAACCGATCATGGAATTGGAATTGCGGCCAAGGACCATAAGCGAATCTTCGAGCGCTTCTACCGCGTAGACAAAGCGCGCAGTCGTGCAACTGGAGGTACTGGATTGGGTTTGTCGATTGTTCGGCACATCGTCCTTGAGCATGGTGGGACAATTGGCGTTGCCTCCGAAGAGGGGATTGGCTCGATGTTTACAATCCGTCTACCACAAGTCGCTGAGATCAATATAGAAATTCCAATCAAAGAACACGAAGTTAATGCAGGTGCGCATCTTGAGTATTAGTAATTCATTGCCGACAATTTTGGTCGTTGACGACGAAGAGTCATTTATTGATGCTCTACAAGTCGGTCTTAAGCGTGAAGGTTTTCGTGTGGAAGTTGCACGGGATGGCGCGGAAGCCCTTGCAATTTTTGATTTAGTCAGACCCGATGCGGTGCTACTAGATGTGATGTTGCCGAAAATTTCCGGCACAGATGTTTGTCGAGAGATTCGTAAGAAAAGTACAGTGCCAATCATTATGGTTTCGGCCAAAGGAGCCGAAATCGACACGGTTGTAGGACTCGAAGTTGGAGCCGACGATTACATCGTTAAGCCGTATCGCCTGCGAGAATTAGTTGCGCGTTTGCGCGCGGCACTTCGTCGCGGAGCGCTCTCGGCGCACGATCTAAATTTTGCTGGAATCGGCTCGGTTTCAATTGGTGGCATAGCGATTGATCCCGAACAGCACATTGTCACGATTCGTGGCGAGGTAACGAAGTTTCCGTTGAAAGAATTTGAGTTGCTGTACATGTTGATGTCAAATGCTGGACGAGTAATGACCAGAGAAACGCTGATCGATCGAGTTTGGGGAAGTGACTATTTTGGCGACACTAAGACTCTGGATGTGCACATTAAACGCCTGCGGGCCAAGATCGAACAGGAACCTGCCAATCCGCGGCTTGTCGTGACCATCCGCGGCCTTGGCTATAAATACGAGAAAATAGCTTCATAACAATTTCTAGATCGGGGCTTGCGCCGGCATCGCCACTTCGTCGCCTCGGACGTGTTCACGCACTAATTGCCTGCGGCGAAGCATCATTTGCAATCGCCTTAGCTGATTCGTTGTTCTTGAGGATTAGTCCCGATGCGGCACGCAGCAAGGTGCTGTTATTTCTGGCGATCAGCATCGCGCCATTTGCGGTGATTGCACCGTTTATTGGTCCAATCATCGATCGCGTTCCGGGTGGGAGAAGGTTTACGGTATTCGTTGTCCTCTTGTTGCGCAGCATCACGGTGGTGCTGATGATTTCACGAATGAATTCGTTGACGCTTTTTCCACTTGCGTTCGTATCACTAGTGCTTTCCCGGACATATGCGATCACTAAAACTGCACTCGTACCAACTCTCGTTCGCAATGACGACGAGTTGGTCGCCGCTAATGGCAAACTTGGATTGCTCGCAGGAGTTGTCGGATTTGCTGCTGCCATCCCCGCAGGGCTGTTGCAATTGATTGATCCTCGCGCCACTCTTGCCATGTCGGCAGTAATGTTTACCGTTGCGAGTGTTTCCTCGTTGCGACTACCTCGGAATGTTGCAATAGCACCTAAGACTGTTGCTGTTGCAGAAACCAAAGAGTTGCATTTGTCAATTGTGCGGCACGCTGCATTGTCAATGATGTTGTTGCGTGGCGTAATTGGATTCCTATTCTTTCATGTTGCATTTTGGCTCCGTGACGAGCGAGCAGGTACGGCATGGTTTGCATTCGCGCTTGGATTGTCTTCCTTGGCAATTATGACGGCGAACGCGATTTCGCCCCTGATCCGTAGAGCGATGTCCGAGCGAGCGATGATGACTGTTGCGCTAGCAATAACAAGTTTGACTGGAATTATCACTGGAGTAATTGGTGGAATCACGGCAGGCATCGTGTTGATTGCGATTGCTAACGGCATGGGTACGATTGGTCGCTTGGCGTTTGAATCGATAGTTCAACGCGAAGCGCCAGATGCCAACCGTGCGCGTGCGTTCGTTAAGTTTGAAACACGAAATCAAATCGTCTGGGTAGGTTCCGGACTTGTTGCTGTGGTTCTGATTCTGCCGGGTGCTGTTGGTTTTGCAATTGTTGGTGTGGCCTGTGCAACAGGATCAATTTATTTTCTCGTTACTAGTAATTAATTCGCTCTAGCCACAGCCCAGGTGCAACTATTTCGTTGGGAGTAGGCAAATTTCCAGCGCGTTTCCATAATCCTGTGAGTCCTTCTGTGCCAGCGCGTTCAATCACGCCAGCAATAAATTCATGTCCGCGATCAATTTGAAATGTAGTCAGATGAAGACCAAGTAGTTGTTCAACAAATTGATCTTGATCGCCTGCTTCAACTCTCCGTCTGCGCACTGCTTCAGCGATTTGGTCGCCAGTTCCAAGAATTCGGCCAGCCACTGTATCGACAATATGGTCAACGTAACTAACCACGCTGCTGATCATCGCATCGAGTATCGGCGCAAGGGCTTCTTGTCCTGGAGAACGCACCGCGCCGATCAACAATGTCGGATCCGTAAGCAGGCGTTGCATCATTACCGCGGGATCGCTACTTGTTATGTCCATCGTGCCTAGCCGATCGGCGAGTGCATCTGGATTTGGTCGGAAACCTGCAACATGATTTTTGACGGCGATCGTGATCGCTTCTCGAATGTGCGGAACTTTGAACACCGCATGGAAAGTAAGTTCTTGCACCAGTAACCACATCTGCATCTCGGTGACATTGATGCTCCAGTCACGAGCGAACTCTTCACAATTGCGCGCCACAAATAGAAGTTGTGTTGCTGGGTCGCGTGGGAGTGGAAGATCGTATTGACCAAACGCACGTAATGCGAGTTGCCCAATCATTGAGCCCACCGACATGCCGAGCATCGCTGGCGCCATCATTTTTGTGAGATTGCTGATCATTTCGTTTAGTTCATTCGGTACATCGGCAGAAAGATCTGGCGTATTTTCTAATGTGACAGAATTTGGATTGATTAGCGTCTGCCCATAAATCGACGTCGCAAATTCTGTGAATAACGGCTTGTAAGCCTCGAGTGTGTGATGCACCCACATCGATCGATTGACGACATCTATCTCTGGCACTTTCATCGTGTTTGTAGTTGTTAATCCGGTTACATCTCGAACATGCATATCGGCAACGGCTGCAAGTTGTTGAACTGAGATGCGAACTGCAGGGTCTACATTTCCTTCACTAGTCGAGCTAGTTGCAGTCATCATCGCGAACTGTCGTGCCACATCCCACTGCACTGGCCCTTTGCTTGACATCGCTTTTGCTATTTCGGCAAAAAAAGACATGCCTGGCGATGGCTGCTCATTTGGATCTTGGGACATGAACTGATGCTAGGCAGACCGACAACGATTTCGGCGAACGAATTCGAGATGCTGGTCTACCCCCATGAGATGAAATCTGACCAGAGATGTACACTTCAAAATGATGTCTAGTAAGCAAAATCCAAGCAGTAGTGACGATCGGCTCGAATTAACCGACAATGTTTTAAATGTTGGCGAAGTTTATGACTGGGCGACAATTCCATCCTGCGGCGCAATTGTAGTTTTTTCGGGAATTGTGCGTGATCATGCCGATGGTCGTAAAGACGTGACATCTGTAACTTACGAGGCATACAACGATCAAGTCGTAGCAAAATTTTTGGTCATTGCCGACGAAATGCGCGCGCGCTGGCGCGAATTAGGACGAATTGCACTAATCCATCGAATTGGAAAACTGCAATTAGGTGAGTCTTCTGTGTTGGTTGTTGTTTCGTCACCACATCGAGCAGAGGCTTTCGCGGCCGCACAATATGGAATTGATGCGGTAAAAGTAAGTGTGCCAATTTGGAAGTATGAACAATGGAAAGATGGCGCCGACTGGGGAACTAACAGCCACGAAATTTCTGACGCACGCACGATCATCTCGGCGGAAAGTCCAGTCGCATAATGATGCTGGCAGTGTCGACCATCGCGGTTTTCTTTGCTGCAATTTCAATCGTGTCGGCCTGTGCACTTGCATTTCTTGTTTTGACCCAAGAACGAAAGACAGGTTCTGCTGAGGGAATGGCGGCGTTTCATCGGCATTTAGATGCACTCTCAGACGACTCGAGAGAACATGTGCGCACGCAACTGCGCGAAGCCAAAGAGCGACAGGCACGAAGGTAAGTTGCGATGGCACGTGACCTAGCAATCGACCTTGGTACTGCGAACACCCTTGTTTATATGCAGGGCAGGGGGATCGTGATCAACGAACCTTCGGTCATTGCAGTAAACCGTCGGAGTGGAGAAGTGCTCGCCACTGGCGAAGAAGCGTGGCAGATGATCGGGCGAACACCGGGCTATATCGTGGCCGTGCGACCACTACGTGGGGGTGCAATCACTGACTTCGAAGTCACAGAGAAAATGATTCGTTTGTTGTTGCAACGAGCAGGTGTTTCGAGATTCTCCCGGCCGAAAGTGTTGATCTGTGTGCCTTCGGCAATTACCGAAGTTGAGCGCCGTGCCGTGACTGATGCAACTCGCCGAGCGGGTGCCGCTGACGCACAGCTACTAGAGCAACCAATGGCTGCAGCAATTGGTGCAAACTTACCAATTAACGAACCTGTCGGAAACATGGTCATCGACATTGGTGGTGGCACAACCGAGACAGCGGTAATTAGTTTGGGTGGGATAGTCGCGTTAGAAGCAGTGCGCATCGGAAGTTTCGATATCGACTCAGAAATCCAAGCCCATGTGCGTCGCGCACACGGAGTTGCAATTGGTGAGCGCACAGCTGAAGAGATAAAGAAATCAGTTGGTAGTGCAATGCCAATGCCTGGCGATATAGATGCAGAAGTGCGTGGTCGCGATTTAGTTTCTGGATTACCAAAGACCGTAATTTTGACTTCTGCAGAGATTCGTGAAGCGATCAACCCGGTTGTCACTCAAATGATTGACTCGGTTGTTCGTTGCCTTGGTGTTGCACCACCTGAATTATCGCAAGACTTTCTGAAGCGGGGTATGTATTTAGTTGGCGGTGGGTCGCTACTGCGTGGAATGGCCGAGCGCATTGCCCACGAAACTCGGGTGCCAGTCAATATGTCCAATGAGCCACTTGAGGCTGTTGTGCTCGGCGCTGGTCATTGCATCGAGAACTTTGTCGCCCTGCGCGGGCTGTTTATGGATTCTCGGCGTTAGTAAACTAGTTAACTAACGAGTCGTGTCAAGCCCTCCTGCACGACTGTAACAACGAGTTCGCCACTCTTCGAAAAAATTGAACCACTCGCGATACCGCGAGCATTTGACGTAGACAGCGCGAGTTGGTCATATAGCAACCAGTCGTCAGCACGAAACGGTCGATGAAACCACATCACGTGATCCAGACTTGCCATCTGGATTCCTTGGTCAGTCCACGAACGACCGTGCGGTAGGAGCACTGTGTCAAGTAGCGACATGTCGCTGGCGTAAGTCACAATGCATGCATGTAGCACAGGATCGTCTGGCAGTTGGCCATCAGCACGCATCCAGAGTTTTTGTCCAGAACTTTTAGTTCCTTTTCGTGAAATCGGATCGGAATCGATGTAGCGCAAATCAATTGGTCGGGGTCGCTCGTACCAGTCGCCCATTTGTTCTTTGTACGGAGTCATGCGCTGTTTGAAATCCGGAAGTGATTCTGGGTCAGGTAAACCAGATGGCATTCGGATGAAGTGATCTAATCCAGATTCATGAATCTGGAAACTTGCCTGCAAGTTGAAAATCGCCTTGCCGTGTTGAATTGCAATCACGCGTCTAGTTGTGAAACTTTTTCCGTCGCGAATTCGGTCGACTTCATAAAGTATCGGCACCTTTGGGTCTCCTGGGCGCAAAAAGTATGCGTGTAACGAGTGCACATGTCTGGATTTATCATCCACTGTGCGAAACGCAGCGATTAATGCTTGAGCAGCCACTTGTCCACCAAATACTCGTTGACGATCTTCGTCTGGCGAAACACCGCGAAAGATATTTACTTCGATTACCTCAAGATCTAGCAATTTGACTAGATCGTCAAGCGGAGAAGGCATCTTTCTATCTTGGCATCCCAAGACGTGTCTTGGCATGTTTCGACGTGTCTTGGCATGTTTCGACGTGTCTCTCTGTTTGATTATGCGTCGCAGATATCATTTAGTAAGTGCCGATCGGACGGAAATTGCGCGAGGAGGCGCTGGCGACAAAAGGATTTATGCCGCCTAACGAAGGCGACGCTCTTTACGCAGCGGCTTGTCTTGCTTGCAAGACATTGCCCGGTTTGGCGCTTGTCGAACTCGGTACATACTGCGGCCGTTCAACTGTTTGGCTCGGCGCTGCGGCACGCAAATACAACACAACGTTGTTCACCATCGATCACCATTTTGGTAGTGAAGAAAATCAAAAAGGTTGGGAGTGGTATGACGAATCGCTTGCCGATCCAACAACTGGACGACTAAATACTTTGCCGTTACTGCTAGAAACTTTGCGGCGGACCCAACTTGGCGATGCAGTAGTGCCGATTGTTGGAGAATCGAAAGTTGTCAGCGCACAATGGTCACAACAATTAGCAATGTGTTTTATTGACGGTGGCCACGGCGATGAACCAGCAAGAGATGATTATTTAGGATGGACACCCAAAGTTGCCTTGCATGGTCTACTTGCGATCCATGATGTTTTTGCAGATCCAGGGGACGGCGGTCAGGCACCGCACAGATTTATTTATCTCGCCGCACTCGACTCTGGTGAATTTACCGAAATTTCTGCGACCGGCTCGCTTCGTGTCTTGCAACGAATCAATGGGAGTTCGTCGTAGCGAAAGATACGAGATGCTGGCGAGATACCAGCAAGCGAATCCGCAGCCAGAATTACAGCCGCACCCGTATACGCAGATCGTTCATCGGCTGGAAACACGACCTTGTTTGGATAAACAAGACCAGTTAAATAAGATCCGTCTGCAGTGCGATGTTCGCTCGTTGTATTAAGTAAATATTGTGCAGTGTCAATGTCGCCAATCGCGGCGTAGGCGAGTGCGCACTCGGCAGTTTCCGACGCGGTAATCCATGGTTCGTCACTGACACAACGCACCCCACGATCTTGCATCACGAATAATTCCCATTGGTCTTCGAGCCGAGCCTTTGCCGCTGCACCAACAAGCGCGCCGCTGAGTACGGGGTAGTACCAGTCCATTGCCCAACGAATTTTTGGTTCGAAAGCGTCGCGACCACTACGGATTACGTGATCAATTTGTGCTGCAGCATCGCTCCATTGTGGGCGAGGGGTGTCAAGTACCTCAGCGACATGGCAGGCCGAAAGCAAGGCATGTCTAATCGACGAACAACCAGTAAGCAATGCGTAATCCCACGGCGTTGCTAACTCCTCGCGTGCCCAAAGAATTGTTCCGTCACTACGTTGCATGCTTAAGACCCAAGTCATCGCCAGGTCCAGCATTGGCCAAAATAATTTCAGTGTCTCATCGTCCTGTGTACATAACCAGTGGTGCCAAAGTCCGGTGCCAACGTAAGCGCAAACATTGCTATCGAGCTTTGTGTCTTCTATCGTGCCGTCACTGCGGTAGTAATTGGACCAAGCGCCGTTTCGGTGTTGTGTTGTGCGCAACCATTCATAGGCAAGGTGAGCGTTGTCATGTCGACCCATCACGTCAAGTGCCATTGCAGTCTCGACATGGTTCCATGGATCACAGTGGCCGCCATGAAACCACGGGATCATTCCGTTTGGCAGTTGAAGTCTCGCAATCGAGTCGGCAGTCATTGCGAGTTCGTCCAATGTCAAGATGCGCGCCTGCGGAGTGGTTAGTTTCTCGATCGTCATGATCGTGCATCAACTAGTTCGATCGTCATGATCGTGTCTCAACTAGTTGCAGCGGTGGCTTTGTCGCATACACGACATAACTTTTGCCAATCAACGGACTTAGTGCACGGTCTAGTGCACGGGTAATCGGTGGCGCAGTAACAATGTCCCACTCAAGAAACTTCTTATACAGCGATACGGCTTTGTTGTCTTCGCGCTGTGGACCAACTGCACAACGTAACCACCAATACGGTGAATGCAATCCGTGTGCCTTGTGTGAATCGCGAAATACGAGACCCGCGGTTGTAATTTTTGAACGAAGTTCGCTACTTCGATAGATGCGTAGATGTCCACCCTTGACGAATGGTGCATGGTATTCATCAGATAGTGCCCAGTTAATTTTCTCTGGAAACCAAGAAGGAACAGTTGCCGCAAGCGTGCCACCAGGGCGTAACACACGGACGATCTCGCGAAGTGCGGACATGTCATCGTCGATATGTTCGAGAACTTCCGAAGTAACGATGCAATCAAATGTTGCATCGTTAAACGGCAAACAAGTTGCATCACCACGAACGACACCGGTAAACGATTGTGGATCCAGTTCGCCAGCCTCATACATCGCAGCAAATGTTGCACGCGTAATGGCGACTTCATGTTCGGCATAATCGAGAGCCACAACACGTGCGCCACGACGAGCAGCCTCAAACGCATGACGACCATAACCCGTACCTGCGTCCAAGAATGTGTCGCCAGTCTTTAGGTTTAGAAGGTCGAATCTAATAGTCAGCATTTCTCTACGAGCTATTTCGTTTGGCAAGTTTTTGTAGATTGTGTGGCATTGAGAGCACTTCTCGATATTGATCGACTGTCATTTGCGCACAGTGACGCCAACTCCATCTCTCGGCAACACGTTGCCGGCCAGCAAGTCCAATTTTTTGGCGTAACTCCTTGTCGTCGAGTCCGCGTCGAATTGTGGTGGCGAGCGCATCGGCATCGCCAGCAACACACGAAAGAACTGTCTCGCCATCGCGACCAGTAACTTCTGGTAATGCGCCACCAGTTGTGGCAACAAGACAGATTCCGGTGCTCATTGCTTCTATTGCGGGAAGGCTGAATCCTTCATAGAGACTTGGCACAACAGCAAGTTCGCTCGCTGCGTACAACTCAACAATTTTTTCATCGGTAACTCCAGAGACATAACTAATGCAGTCATGCAGTCCGAGCGAGTCGATTAGATCGGCACTAGCCCCAGCCCGTGGTTTGCCAATAATTGTTAGATGAATATCGCGCTCTGTGCGAAGTTTGGCAAGTGCTTCAAGTAAAAAAGACAAACCCTTGAGTGCAACATCTGCTGACGCGGTAGTGATCAGATGCGCTGATCTTCTCGCTATCGCTGGAATTGGTTTAAACAGATCTGGATCAACACCCACTGGGACAAGACGCATCCGATCTTTTGACACTCCCATATCTGTGTGGATGTCGTTGATTGAGTTTTCGCTAACCACAACGACGCGCGGCATCTTGCTAGCCACGCGTCCTTGCATCCAAACAAATGAATACCACCGGCCGATTGCTTTGCGCTTCCACCAAGTAGGCGTATGGGCCATCTCTAGAGCGCGATCCTTGGTGATTGGGTGGTGGAGTGTGACGATGGTTGGAATAATTTTCTCGATCTTAAGAATTCCCGTGCCGAGGCATTGATTGTCGTGCACGAGATCAAAATCGTTGATGCGTTCGCGCAACACACGGTGGGCACGAAGGCTAAAAGAAAGTGGTTCGCCGAAAGTTCCCTTCAGGAAAAGTGCTGCTTCAACAAAGTTTGGCCAGGTGTTCAACTCCCAGTAAGCAGGAAATCGTCCCGGGTTGTGGTCATTGAAAATATCCAGACTTGGTAGTTTGTGCAGTTCCACTCGTTCGTCGAGAACGGGGTATGGCTGACCACTAAAAACCTCAATATGGTGGCCAAGGTCGGTCAGGGCCTTCGTCAGATGTCTCGTGTAGACACCTTGCCCACCAACATGTGGTTTGCCACGGTATGTGAGATAAGCAATGCGCAGGGGGCCTTTAATGTCGAACGGCACAGGCATTGGGAAATTCTACCGTCAGGTAGTTGGAGTGCTATTTACTGGAGATACGCAGTCGGCGTTGCGTATTCACACACACCAACAAACCGATGACTAAAGCAACAATAAATGGAGCATCACCAAGATGTGAATACAAAGTTCGGCCAGTTCGTAACGGAACTTCAACGATTATCGCTTGTGCCTTGCCGATGGCGACTCGTTGCGTGATCTTGCCATCAGGCGAAATCACGGCGCTGAAACCAGTTGTTGCTACTTGCAATGTCCAGCGACCAGTTTCGCGTGCGCGGAGTGTGTTGGTTGCTAGTTGTTGTGTTTGGAGAATTGTGCCCGTGTAACTCGATCCGTTTGTCGGATTGATCAGGATTGTGCCACCAGCTTCGACACCACTATTGGCGCGACCAGCAAAGAATGATTCCCATGAGATAGTCACAGCGATATTTGTGTCGCGTAGATTCAACAAAGCAGGATCTGTGCCCTGAACGGCGTCACTTGGAATACGATCCATCGGTGCGCCAACTGCGCTGAGCGCACTGCGCATACTTGCCGGCACATATTCGCCAAATGGCACTCGACGAACCTTGTCGTAGCGCGAGGTGATATTTCCGTTTGGTTGCACAACAATCTGGGCGTTGGTAAATCGACCTGGACCTGCATCTTCGGTGATACCAACTACGAATTCGGCATTAAGTCTCTTTGCCTGCGCAGAAATTTCTGTGTATTCGCGACTTGCAGCAAAATCCGCGACATCAATCACGTTTTCGGGCCAAACAACAACATCTAGGTTGTCACTTATTTGCAGTGAGTTTGTTACGGCAAGGTGCCGATCCACCGCATCTCGCGCAGTGGCGTTTATTGCGAGCACACCTTGTGGTCCGCCGCCTTGCACTAGTGCTATACGCAGAGTGCTGTTAGCAGTTTGTACTGGCGAAATTATTTGCCCAAGAGTCTGCATGGCGATCAGAGTCATCGCAACAACCGCAATCACTCGCCGTGATTCGTTCGTGTTGATCAATACGACAACTAGCGCTGCGAGTTGGAGAACGAACCAAGTGGCGAGAATTGGTCCGCCAATCGAGACAATGTCGGCGAGTCGAGTCGGAGATATTGCAATTGGAAGTGTGGCAAGCGGTACGCCACCAAATGGAATCGAAAATCGCAATGCTTCGGCCAATGTGTGCGCGATTGGGCGCGAGATAATTGACGAGCCAATCCGCGATGCGATTACTGCTGCAAGGCCATGAAAGCTCGCAAACAACAATGTCGCCAAGATATACCCAGGTGCGGTGAGAAACCACATCCAGCCCATGCCGAGAGCGAGCCAGCCAATTCCAAATGCGCAACCAAGCGCGAAATGTTGGCGAGAGTTATTTACAGATCTTGTGATTATAAAAAATAATGCGGAGCCGACAAAGGCAAGTGGCCACCAACCCCACGGAGGCAATGCAAGCCCGACAAGCAAGCCGCTTGCGAGTGCTGAAAATAGTCGCGAGAACGTAGTTCTGCGAAATGTATTCGTTAATTCGTTCATCGAAACGGATCTTCAGTGCGCAGCAGCGACTCAAGTTGTCCGATTCTTTCTCGCACAGGTGGATGTGAAGATACGACAAGCGCACTAAACGATTGATCGTCGCCGCGTTGCATGTCATCAGCGACATGTTTCAATGCAGTCAGCAATTCTTGTCCGAATCCCATATGCACGGCTCGTCGGTCGGCTTGAAACTCAGACGAGTAACCAACCGCATTGCTTAGGGCTTGTGCGACTACGAGTCCAGCAACAAATAAAGACGACACAACTGTGAGTCCGGCCGAAACCAGTAGCCCAACAAACTTGAGCATTGAAAGTCGCGTATTGAAGGCATTCGATGTTGCCTCGGCAACTCGTTGCAAAATAAAACCGACTCTGGCGAGCAACAAGATCGGCAGGCTCAACCACTGGGCAATTGTTAAAGCAATGGTATGCGATCCGAGGTGGTGGCTCAGTTCGTGGGCGAGCACTCCTGCGAGTTCATTGTCGTCAAGCTCGTGCACCGCGTATGAAGAGACAACTAGTAGATGACCGCCGGAGGCGAAGGCGTTAATGTCATTGCTATCCACGACTGTCAGAACAAAACCATCGATCGAAATGTGGTTGGCCTGTGCGACGCGACGCCAGGCTTGGTGCAACTTTGCGCTTTCGTCCGGTGTTGGTTGTCGCGCATCAAGTAGACGCGCCAGAAATAATTTCTGAACGGATTTAGAAAACAGCAGAATGCCCGATGCGAGAGCAGCAAACGCAAACAACGGATACGAAACTGATGTCAGACGCCAGAATGGAATCCACAGAATTCCGATTGCGATCAGCCAAATCGGAAGCAGTGCCGCTACCGGAGCAAGAGCGCTTATGGCAGCCGAATCAACTTGACGTTTTGCGGTTGCCACTCATCAAGTAGACCAGCAATAAGCCACTTAAGGCAACCACCGTTTACACTCGGCTGATATGGGTGGAACGCGTGAAGAACGAATTGTTCAACGCCAGCGCAACGAGAAGTGGAAAAGTCCGCCACTACGAATTGAGATGCCTGAATGCATCAACTGTGATGCGTGTTTGCGTGCATGCCCACCACAATTTGGTGCGATCTTTAACTTTGGCACGGAGGTTGTAATTATCCCAGAGTTATGTAGTGGTTGCGATAAATGTTTGCCGGCCTGTCCCGTCAACTGTATTTATCCATTCGAAGAATGGCAATCGACTGGGTACCCGAACGAATGGTGGAGCGAACCAGGCAGTAGCAACGACCCGTATTTATAGATTCGCGCTAATTGATATCGATCGCTAATTGATATAGATATAGTATGACGACAATGTTTGCAAGCCTGCCGAGTCCTTCTGCTGGTTCATTGCAACTTGGACCGTTACGGTTCAATGCTTACGGAATGATGATCGCCCTTGGCGTTATTGCCGCTGTATGGTTGTTTCGCAAACGTCTTGCGCAACGAGGTCTTGGTAACCCCGATGATGCGGGCGCGATTGCGATGTGGGCTGTTCCATTCGGCATTGTTGGCGCCCGTGCATACCATGTGCTCACCGATTGGGAGCGCTTTCAAGGTCGGCTATTTGATGTCGTCAAAATTTGGCAAGGCGGTTTGGGTATTTGGGGCGGAGTCGTTGGGGGTGTACTTGGTGGCATTTTGGCGGCTCGAAGGCGCCGTATACGTATTGCTGTTGGACTCACTTGTGTCGCCCCAGCACTTGCACTCGCGCAGTCGATTGGTCGGTGGGGCAATTGGTTTAATCAAGAACTTTTTGGTAGTCCGACGACTTTGCCCTGGGCATTGCGAATTTCTGCAGCCAAGGCTCAAGAGGCAGGTTTTCCAGCGGGCACAACATTCCATCCAACTTTTTTATACGAGTCACTCGGCTGTCTTGTCTTGGCTCTGGCACTAATCAAGATCGACCAGCGTTGGCGTCCACGCGATGGTCGATTATTCGGAATGTATGTGGTTGGTTATACATTCTTAAGATTTTTTGTTGAATCTTTGCGAATTGACACGGCAAAACATATTGGTGGAATGC
The DNA here is from genome assembly GCA_013204455.1 of Acidimicrobiaceae bacterium. Classification (GTDB taxonomy): domain Bacteria; phylum Actinomycetota; class Acidimicrobiia; order Acidimicrobiales; family Ilumatobacteraceae; genus BACL27. Next base: position 9,873 of record JABMNW010000057.1, on the reverse strand, counting down.
GACTAAATCAATGGACTTCGATCATCGTGTTCGCGTTCGCAATTATGTATCTCGTAATTGAAAGCAATATCGCCAGACGTTCATCACTCAAAGCACTGCGGGAAGCATCGCCCGAAGCATCGAAGTAGCCTTCAGAACTGTGTCTGAATCAATTTCGCAAGAAATCGTCGTCAAAGTTTCTCGCCTCGCGCGGTTGAACCTCACACCAGCAGAGATCGAGCGAATGACATCGCAACTGGCGGGGATGCTCGAGCATTTTCGTGACATCGATGCACTCGAGTTATCGACAGTTGAGCCAATGACCCAGCCGTATCCACTTCAAAATGTTTTACGCGACGACGTCGAAGCGCCATCGCTTGACCACGATGAAGTTCTCAGCCAAGCCCCATCTACTGAGAGTGGTCGCTTTCGAGTCCCGCCAATAATCGGGTTTGACGTTTAACCGATGCAAAAACTTGTTGATATTGCATTTGGAGTTAGCAACGGGTCGTTGAGCGCAAGCGACGTGGTAGAACAGCACCTAGCGCGAATCGAGACTCGCGAGAGTGAGATTCATGCTTTCAATTGTGTAACGGCAGATCAGGCACGTCAAGACGCAGCGAACATTGATGCCGATGTTAAAGCTGGCAAGAAAGTTGGTGTGCTTGCTGGTGTGCCGATTGCGCTGAAAGACAATATGTGCACGCGTGGCGTGGCAACAACATGCTCATCAAAAATTTTAGAAGGCTGGAAGCCGCCGTACGATGCGACAGTTGTATCTAAATTGCGCGCTGCAGGTGCAATCATCATCGGCAAAACAAATTTGGACGAGTTTGCAATGGGTTCGAGCACAGAGAACTCGGCATTTGGTCCAACGAAAAATCCACATGACATATCTCGCGTGCCAGGTGGTTCAAGTGGTGGTAGTGCTGCTGCAGTTTCTGCGGGGTTTGTTTCTGGTGCATTAGGTAGCGACACTGGTGGAAGTATTCGTCAGCCAGCTGCGCTTTGTGGAGTAGTTGGTGTCAAGCCGACTTACGGGATGGTTTCGCGATATGGGCTCGTTGCGTTTGCCAGCAGTCTTGACCAAATTGGACCATTTGCAAATGACGTTCGCGATGCTGCAACACTGCTTGAAGTTATTGCCGGGCACGATCCAATGGATTCGACTTCGATTCCTCAACCGGCACCATCACTTGTATCGGTTCTTGATCACGGTGTATCCGGAATGCGGATCGGCAAAGTTACAGATCTTCCAGAAGGATGCGAACCAGATGTACTTGCGCGATTGGAAGCAGCGTTCGATGCGTTGCGCGCAGCGGGCGCGACAATTGTTGATATTGAATTGCCGTCGATTACTTATTGTTTGACTGCTTATTACCTAATTGCTCCTGCCGAAGCGAGTAGCAATCTTGCACGCTATGACGGTGTGCGTTACGGGCTGCGCATCGACTCTCCAGATCTCAACGCAATGTATGCCGCCACACGCGAAGCAGGGTTTGGTGATGAAGTAAAGCGACGGATCATGCTCGGCACCTATGCACTTTCGGCAGGTTATTACGACGCTTACTACGGCAAAGCGTTAAAGGTGCGTCGCTTGATTTCCGATGACTTCGCCCGTGCATATAAAAAAACAGATGTGGTTCTGACTCCAACAACTCCTTCGGTGGCATTTAAGTTTGGTTCAAAAACCGATGATCCATTGGCGATGTATTTGTGTGATCTGTTTACGATTCCGACGAACTTGGCGGGTCATCCAGCGATGAGCGTGCCATTTGGAACTGGGGCGCATTCGCTTCCAGTTGGCGTACAAGTACTGGCGCCAACACTTGGAGAGCAAGCAATGTTCCGAGTTGCCGCCGAACTTGAGCGTGCATCGTGAGCGATATTGCGACATTGCCAAATGGTTGGCAACTAATTGTCGGACTTGAAGTGCATGTCGAGTTGGCAACTAAAACCAAAATGTTTAGTGCGAGTCCCAACCGCTTTGGTGACGCGCCAAATACAAATATCGATCCAGTCACACTCGGATTACCAGGGGCGCTTCCAGTTTTAAATCGACATGCAATCGAACTCGCAATGCGTATTGGACTCGCATTAAATTGCAAAGTTCAACCGTGTACGTTCCACCGAAAAAACTATTTCTATCCGGACTTGCCAAAGGCATATCAAATTACCCAGTATGACCATCCACTCAATGTGGATGGTCATCTGATGTTGCCGGGTGATGTGCGCATCGGCATCGAACGTGCGCACCTGGAAGAAGACACTGGAAAATCAACGCACTTCGGGGGCTCTTCCGGGCGTATTCACGGCAGTGATTATTCGTTGATCGATTTCAACCGTGCCGGTGTGCCACTCGTCGAGATCGTCTCGCGACCCGACATTCGCACTTCCGAACAAGCCCGACAGTATGTTGCAGAATTACGCGCGATTCTGCTCGCCGTTGGTGCCAGTGACGCAAAAATGGAAGAAGGCTCGATGCGATGTGACGTCAACGTGTCGGTACACAAACCAGGTACACCATTTGGCACGCGCTGCGAAATCAAAAATGTCAACTCGATACGTTCTGTTGGACGGGCAATCGATTATGAATCACGCCGACAGGTCGACCTCATCGAAGGTGGCGGAGTTATTCGTCAAGAAACTCGTCACTGGGATGATTCAACTGGCCGCACCGAGACCTTGCGGACCAAGGAAGACGCTGACGATTATAGATATTTCTTGGAGCCAGATCTTGTGCCACTTATTCCAGATCAAGCTTGGATTGAGGCGGTGCGTGCCGCGCTACCGGTGTTGCCGGCTGCGCGGCGAAACGCACTTGGGCAACTTTGCAATGTCGACAAAGATGGCGAATCGGCGATCGTAGTTGTCGAGCGCGGTCAAGATGATTATGTTCGCTCGGTTGTCGACGCGGGTGGTGATCCTGCGCGTGCACTTGTCTATGTGCAACAAGCGTTCGCCGAACAAGGACCGACGCCGAAAATTCCTGCAAGTGATTTAGCGGCGCTCACGAATCTGGAACGCGCCGGCAAGATTACATCTACACAAGCAAAGACTCTGCTCAGCGATTTGATCGATGCAGGTGGTGGCGATGTCGCGGTGATGGCGACTAAGCGCGGGTTTGAAGCGCTCGATACAACCGCCGTCGAGTCAATGGTCGATGCCGCAATTGCCACCGAGTCAGGCGCCTGGCTGAAGTATTGCAATGGCGAAGAAAAGGCTCTCGGGGCGCTAGTCGGAGCAGTTATGAAGTCATCCCAGGGAAAAGCCGATGGCAAGGTTATTACCGCGCTGTTACGGGCAAAACGTTCAAGTTGAGACATTTATTGGCCGATTTGATAAAAATGTTAGGTTTGCCTAACATATAACCATGGGATCAAGTTTCCTGATCACATTGCGCGAGGGCCTTGAGGCGTCGCTGATCATTTCCATCCTGCTTACCTATCTGGCAAAGACAGATCGACGCGTCGATAATCGCTTAGTTTGGGCCGGTACTTTGGTTGCTGTCGTCGTGTGCGCTATTGCCGGATTACTTATTTACGTCTTAATTGATGGTCTGCACGGCAAAGTTGAACAAGCAGTCGAAGGGTTCATCGCGCTCGCGGCAATGGCGGTGCTTACCCAGATGATCTTTTGGATGCGTGCCAATTCTCGCAAACTTGGTGGTCACTTACGAGACAAAGTTGATCGTGCGACACGTGCTGCACTATTCACGATTGCGTTTGTCGCGGTGTTGCGTGAGGGTCTTGAGACGGTGTTGTTTTTGCTTGGGGCAAAAACAGAAACAGCATCAGGCACATCCGTTGTTATTGGTGGATTAGTCGGGCTAGTTGTGGCGATCCTGATTGGATTCGCAGTTTATAAAGCTGGAAGTCGCGTCAACTTGAAGACATTCTTCAATGTCACTGCAATATTGTTGTTGCTGTTCGCTGCTGGTCTCGCGGGCAAAGCTGTGCATGAATTGCGAGACTAATCGGTTGGGAATCGGGCTGGCTGATCACGCCCGCCTGGACGATCGAGTCAGGTCTGTGGTCTGTTGGCACTTTCTATGACTTTATGAAGGGTTTGTTCGGTTGGCACGCCAACCCCGAACGATTGCGAGTTATCGCCTATTTGGTCTATTTAGTTCCTGTAGTGGCAATTTATTTAAAGCCCCCAGTGCCTGTGCCTGTGCCTAATAACGAGAAGGAATAGCGAAAAGAATAACGAAAAAGTTTCGTTAGAAAATTAGTTAAGCAACTAGTCTCATCGGGTATGACACTCCGTGAGCCTGGTACCCCAGTAGATATCAAGCCACGTAGCCGCGATGTCACAGATGGTATTCAAAAAGCGGCATCGCGTGCAATGTTGCGTGCTGTTGGCTTAGGCGATGATGACTGGGTTAAACCACAAATCGGGATCGCCTCAGCGTGGAATGAAGTCACACCCTGCAATGTCTCGCTTCGTCGTCTAGCTGCGAGTGCCAAGAAGGGTGTTCGTGACGCAGGCGGAGTAGCGCTCGAGTTCGGCACGATCACAGTCAGTGACGGCATAAGTATGGGACACGAGGGCATGCGTGCGTCACTCCCGAGTCGCGAAATTATCTGTGACAGCGTCGAAGCAGTCGTGCATGCCGAACGCTTCGATGGATTTATCGGTTTGGCCGGCTGTGATAAAAGTATCCCTGGGATGCTGATGGCCGCAGCGCGACTTAATTTGCCGAGCGTGTTTGTGTACAACGGATCAACTTTGCCTGGCGTGCACCATGGCAAAAACATTGACATCACTACTGTGTTTGAAGCAATTGGCGCATGTGCTGCGGGCACGATGAGCGAAACAGAACTCGGTGATATAGAACGTCAAGCCTGCCCAGGCGAAGGTGCCTGCGGTGGAATGTTTACGGCCAACACAATGTCGAGCGTCGCTGAAGCACTCGGGATGAGTTTGCCTGGAAGTGCGTCGCCGCCAGCAATCGATTCGCGTCGCGACGATGACGCCCAACGTGCGGGTGCGGCGATTATAAATTTATTGAAACTTGGTATCTATCCGCGTGATATTTTGACGAAAAAGGCATTCGAAAATGCGATCGCTGTTGTCAATGCTCTTGGTGGAAGCACGAATGCGGTGTTGCACTTGTTGGCGATCGCCAATGAAGCAGGCGTGGCGCTGAGTCTGGATGACTTCAATCGCATCGCCGCCAAGGTGCCACACATCGCCGACACTAAGCCGGCTGGTAAGTATCACATGACTGACATTGATCGTGTTGGCGGCATTCCTGTTGTGATGAAGCATCTGCTTGATGCCGGATTGTTGCACGGCGATGTGCTCACCTGCACGGGTAAAACAATGGCTGAGAATCTTGCCGAGCTAAATCCGCCGGCACCCGACGGAGATGTGATTCGTACGCTCTCGGCACCAATACATACCCAAGGCGGGATAAATATTCTTAAGGGAACGCTTGCACCACGCGGCGCAGTTGTAAAAGTTGCCGGATTATCGGTTGATCAAATGCACTTCGAAGGACCAGCGCGCGTGTTCGACGGCGAAGAGGGCGCAATGGCGGCAATTATGGCGGGCGATATTAAGCCCGGTACCGTGCTCGTGATTCGTTACGAAGGTCCAAAAGGCGGACCAGGAATGCGCGAGATGTTGGCAGTCACCGGCGCGTTAAAAGGTGCTGGTCGGGGTACCGACTGTGCGCTAATTACTGACGGTCGATTTAGCGGTGGCACTTGGGGATTTTGTATCGGCCACGTCGCTCCCGAAGCCACTAGTGGTGGACCGATTGCGTTTGTTCATGACGGCGACAAGATTTTAATTGACGTGCCTTCGCTAAAACTTGAACTGCTCGTCTCGACAGAAGAAATGGCAAGGCGAAAAAACGGCTGGAAGCCCAATCCGCCGCGTTACACGAGTGGTGTCTTGGCAAAATTTGCCAAACTCGTGCAGGGCGCCGAGACCGGCGCAATCACCAACATCATCGAATAACAACAGGCGTTAATCGCATCAGACGATCTTCAGCCTCACCGAAATACTCCTGCGTTACTTAACGAAATTGAGCGTCGGCCATATCTGGTTATCTGAGTTACACATTCAGGAATGCATCCATATGGTTTTCTTGCAACAACCCGCAGAGGATAGCATGCTCTAAGCATGCTAAGATATTATGGTGTCAGCGATCCAAGTAAAAGACGTTCCGGAAGAACTTCACGAACAATTGCGTGTGCGAGCCCAGGCGGCAGGATGCACATTAGGCGAATATGTTCTGCGCTTGCTGCGGGTCGACTTGCAGCGGCCTGCCCATCTTGCGTGGCTGGCCGAACTCGCCGCAAGACCAACACGGGAGATTGACTCACGAGTCATTCGTGAAGAACTCGACGAAGTACGCAGATTGAAGTGAACGTAAGTGAAAATAGTTGATGCCTCAGTTATGGTCGAAGTGTTGCTGTCTTCGGAAAAAGGCTTGCGAGTTTTGCCACTTTTAGAAGATGAACTTTTTGCACCCCATCTTTTGATCGCCGAGGTTCACCATGTGCTTCGCAGAATTGCAATTCGTCGCGAAATTACTTTTGCTGAGGCCGACGAAGCAGCGCGAATGTTAGAACGCTCACAAATTTCTTTTGTATCAGTCGCGAAACTTCAAACCGAACTCTGGTCGTTGGTTGATCAAATCAGTGCGTATGACGCGCACTACGTGGCTCTTGCGAGATACTTGGATGCTCCATTGATGACGATTGATGAGAGATTGACTTCGCGAAAAGATCTTGGGATTAGCTACGTCGAAATCTGATGAGTCGGAATATTGCGCGCCAGCCGACAAGCAGAAAACCGAGTGTGAGTGTTGCGACGATTACAAATGGCAGAGCTATTCCGCGATCGAAAACTAAGTTGCGCAGTAGCAAGCCGAGAACGACCGTAATCAGCCAGACGATTATGCCAGTTGGCAGTACAGATGGTTTACGCCAAGCCTGACTGGTAGTCCAAGCCACAATGAGCGCAATCAAAAATGGCAAGGCGACGTCAACAACTCCAGCAATAGTGTTGCCTTCGTTGTGATTGCGTCGACCGACTGCGACAAACAAGAGAACGCTTGAAACATCTAAGCCAAAGGCCGTTGCGACCTTTCGAGAGTTAGTTTTCGTCGTAATACTCTCGCCCCAAGTGAGTGATTTGATCTTCACCCATCATCCAACGCAATGTGTTTTTTAACTTCGTCAACTGAATAAATAAATCGTGTTCTGGATACAAACCTGGTGCAACCTGTGGGCTCTTGTAATAGAACGAGAGCCACTCTTGAATCCCGCCCAACTTGGCGCGTTGTGCAAGATCCGAGAACAGCACAAGGTCAAGCGCGAGTGGTGCCGCCAAAATACTGTCACGGCATAAAAAGTCAACTTTGATTTGCATCGGATAACCGAGCCAACCAAAAATATCAATGTTGTCCCAGCCTTCTTTGTTGTCGCCGCGGGGTGGGTAATAGTTAATCCGGACTTTGTGAAACACATTTCCATACAACTCGGGGTGCTTTTCTGGTTGCAATATGTGTTCAAGCACACCCAACTTTGATTCTTCCTTCGTCTTGAAGTTTTCGGGATCATCCAACACTTCGCCGTCACGGTTTCCGAGAATGTTTGTCGAATACCAACCAGCGAGTCCGAGCATGCGCGCTTTCAACATTGGTGCAAGCACCGTCTTTATAAGTGTTTGGCCTGTTTTAAAGTCTTTACCGCTGATCGGTACGCCGCGCTCGGTGGCGAGTTGTCGCAACACTGGGGTATCAACACATAGGTTTGGTGCGCCATTAGCAAATGGCACCCCTTCCAGAATTGCGGCGTAGGCATAAAGCATTGACGGTGCAATCATCGGGTCGTTGGCATCGATCGCTTTTTCGAAACTCTCAAGGTCTTGGTGTTGCGGACCAATCTCAAGGTAGATCTCGGTTGACGCACACCAGATCATGACTAATCGATCACATTTTTTCTCATCTTTGAAGCGGTTGATATCTTCGCGGATCGACTCAAGCATCTTGCGCTTGGAAATTTTCCCCATCACATTGTCGGCGTCAATGTTTTTTACGTAGTGACGTTCGAAAGCAGCCTTCATCGGTCGCACATCGCGCAGCACGTCGGCGACAGCCTCAATATGTTTTGGACCTTCTAGTACACCAGCGCGTTGCGCAGCCACATACGCATCATCTGGAAACGGATCCCAAGCGCCCCAAACGATGTCGTCGAGTTTGGCTAATGGCACAAAATCTTTGATCATTGGCGAACGATTATCGGTGCGCTTGCCAAGCCGAATCGTGTCTAGTTGTGTTAACGAACCGATTGGTAAAGCCATTCCCTTTTTCGCTAGTTCAACACCAGCAATAAGTGTTGAGGCGACGGCGCCAAGCCCGACCGTGAGGACGCCGAGGCGTCCAGTGGCGGGAGCTATTGGTGAAGGCTTTGTATTCATCTGTCCAACGATATATGGCTTATAAGGGATTAGCGCTTGAGGCGTGAATCTTCAGCCCAGAAGCGAGTGCCAAATATCAATTTGCTCCGATGAATTGGTTAACTACATCAGCAAATCGCTCGCCGGCGTCTTCTTGTAAGAAATGTGCGGCATCGGTGATCGTTGTATGAGCCTGACCGACACAACCAGGAATTTCGCGCTGAAAGTATCTGTCGCCACCAGCTGTTACTGGATCGCTGTCGCTAAACGCCGTTAGAAAAGGTTTATCAAATTTTCGCAATGACGTCCACGCTTCGACGTTGGCGAGCGCAGATGGATCATCTGGAGAGATAGGTACAAGTGTCGGGAATACTCTTGCTCCGGCTTTATAACTATCGTCCGGAAACGGCGCGTCGTATGCCGCGCGCACGGCATCGGAGAGTGGTTTGATCTTGCAACCACCTTGCATGATGTTGCCAATATTGAACACTGGAGTTTCTTGGCTGTATTTACGCCAAGCAAGAAACGCATCGCTCGGCGGACGATCACCGGTATTAAGAAATGTATTGGCCGCCACGACACGAGCAAATCGTTCAGGCATCAACGCGACAAGTCGTAAACCGAGTAATCCACCCCAGTCTTGGCACACGAGTGTGAGGTTGGTTAGGTCGTTTGCGACAAGCCACTGCGCCATCCAATCAACATGCCGCTCATATGTGTAATCGGCCGTTTGCGTTGGTTTATCACTGCGGCCAAAGCCGATTAGGTCGGGAGCAATTACACGATGTCCTGCCGACACAAAACGCGGGATCATCTTGCGATATAGATATGACCAACTGGGTTCGCCATGCATACACAACACAGTGTTCGCAGCATCTGGCGCGCCAGTATCGATGTGATGCATCCGTAAGGACGTCGCGCCCGAATTTGTGTCGATGTCTGGAAGTGCTTTGATAGTCGTGTAGATCGGCTTATAGCTCCAGTCAGCAAGACCGTCGAATCGCTCGTCTGGGGTTTGTAGCACGTTCACAATAAATCGCTCCCGATGTTTTCTAGTTGCATGCAGAGTATCCGCTATTAGCCCGTCTTGCGGGTTGCGAACAGCAGTTAGTTGCTGGCACACTGGGAGGGATGTTTACAACAAAGGATCTCTTTAGCGCAACGCTCGTAGTAATTCTCTAGGCATACGCGCTCAAAGCGTGTGTGCCGACAACCTCCCGTAAGGGAGGTTTTTTTATACCCTAAAATCAAACAACTACTAAATAAAACAACTACTAGAAAAACCAACTACTAAATAAAAGAGGAAGAAATGAAATCGAATCAGCAACTCACAGGAGCGCAAGCCCTGATCAAGGGGCTTGAGCAGGAAAATGTTGACGTGATGTTCGGTCTGCCAGGCGGCTGCATCTTGCCTGCATACGATCCACTAATCCAATCCAGCATTCGTCACATTCTTGTGCGTCACGAACAAGGTGC
>JABMNW010000056.1 GCA_013204455.1 Acidimicrobiaceae bacterium | reverse complement strand
GCACGGGTTCGAATCCCGTTGGGGCTGCCAATTACCCGACTATCCGATTACCCAATTACTGCGCGATTCGTGTCGATTTTTAGACCCACAGTGTCGCCGCCTGCTGGCCGAGCGATTGACAGTTCACTTGGTGCGCGATAGTTAGATATTTTTTGCGAGTTCAGGGAGACGCTTCAGCGACATAAAATCATCGACTTCGTTATAAATGTGTGCAGATAGTCGCAGATAAGTTGAGTCACCAGGAGACATCAACATCGTTTCTGTCTTTAAGTCGTTGCTGGCCTTTAAAACAAGTGCATCGCACTGTTGTTTATTTAGCTGTCTCGCAAGCGGTAGGCGAACTAAGCGCATCCACGGGCAAAACATTTCTGTCGGGACATCTGGGGACGTGCCCCAGGAATCATGTAGTTGCCGAGCAACTTCGTCAATCACTCCACGGTTGTGAGTATCGCGCGCGTCGCTGTTGAAAGTATTGTGAAATTCAATTGCATGCGGCGTTGCTAGATATGACGTGTAATCGCTTGTGCCTTGCCAATCGAATGATGCAGGGAAACCATCTTCGAAACCCCACGATGGTGCAAGGGGAGTTAGTAATTCGGCGACCAGTGGCGTGTGACAAACTAATCCAGCCGAGGCTCGCGGTGCGCAGAGCCACTTATGAAAGTTGCCAACCCAAACATCAAAATCTGGCGGCAATATAGGGGTCAGCATTCCTGCAGAATGTGCTCCGTCAATTACGATGCGAGCCTGTGGGGCGACACGGCGTATCGTGCGCACGATTTGTTCGATCGGCATGAGCGAGGCTGTTTCTGAGGTGACTTGATCGAGTACAACTAAATTTGTCTCTGAGGTCAATGCTGCAAACACACTGTCGGCAATGTCATCTACGTTTTGTACTCCCGAAGTAAATCCAATCTCGGCAATTCGAAGTGTGCTTTGAGTTCGGCGAGCAATTTCGGCGAGCCCAAGAGTTACACCGCCGTATCCAAGGCTTGTGGCAACGATTTGCGATCTCGGGCGGGTGACAAGCGCACTCGCCGCAGTGATCACACCCTGCGAAGCATTGGGTACGAACGCAAAAAGATCCGGAGAAACACCAAGCCACGCAGCAACACTCGCTCGCGCCGCACGCATCAGTGGTGGAAGCGTCGTGCGAAAAAACAAATTCGGGTTGGCTTCCATCAGTTGTTGTAATTCACGCTGCGCGCTTTCAACCACTCTTGGCACCGCACCAAACGATCCGTGATTTAGATATGCAACCTGCGGGTCAAGGCTCCAATGTGCGCGATGCTGATTCACGACCCTGACGTTAGTTGCCGATATAGCCACCGAGGACCTTTTTTGTGCGCCTTAGCGAGGCTTGAAGTTCGGCGCGAGTTGAACCAGTGATCTCGTCGTTGTTTAGATCGTCGTTCACTACGCGAATCTGCCAACCCGAAATACGATCCACCCAAGTCGGTATAACAACTGGCTGGTCGACAGTGACTTGACCATCAGATGTAAGAGCAATTCGCGTCGTGACAATCGCCCCGTCTTGCGTACTCGCCGGCCACGGCGGATCTTTGGGCACGGTTGGCATGTTCGAAAGAAAGTTTCCGAGTCCGTAAATCACCCAGGTGCCGTTTACTTTTTTAATCGGTTGCAACACATGTGCATGGTGGCCAACGATTAGATCTATCTCACCAGATTTTGTGATTTCGTCAGCAATCTGTTGCTGAAAAGAGCTGGGCGCAGACTCACGCTCATTTCCCCAATGCATACTTACTATTACAACTTGGGCGCCAATCTGTTTTGCCTGGTGGATATCGCGCAGGATTCGCTCCGAGTCAATCAGTGCCGACCGCCAACTCTCGCCGTCGGCTGCTGGCAATCCGTTGTAACTAAATGTGTACGACATATGTGCCACAGAAATTCCATTGACCGAGATTAACTTTGGTTCAATTTCTCTTGGCGTGCGTGCCATGCCTGCTTGAGAAATCCCAACACGATCCAGCGCATTCAAAGTCGTGTCAATGCCGGCAGTGCCGCGATCCATTGTGTGATTGCTCGCAGTACTACATCGGTCGTACCCGGCATCGGCGAGTGCATCTGTAATTTCTGACGGCACTCCAAAAAGTGGATAAGTCGATAGCGGTTCGCCAACTGGTGCAATTGGCGTTTCAAGGTGACAAATAGCCAAGTCGACCCTCGAAATTAGCGGCTTAACTCGTGCAAACATCGGACGAAAGTCGTAGCCATTTGGGTTGCCAGCCAAAGCAGAGTTGCGTTGTGCGCCAGCCCAAAGCTGACTATGCGGCAGTGTGTCGCCGCTTACGGCAATAGTGAAAGAAATCGTTACTGGAGTATTGGTAGATGTGCTCGTGTTAGCGGCAACAGTCGTTGTGCTGATACTTGTTGTCGCAGTAGTTGTCGAAACTGAACTAGTCGCGACTGAAGTACCCGAACTTGATGAGCAAGCACCAATTAAAATTGCGGTAACGGACGCGTGTATAAATCGACGCAAGAAATACTTTCTGATTAGGCTTGTGGGCCACGCACGAGTTTTCCTGGCAACTCACCAGTGAACTCGTCGTGGTCAACTGTTTGCACACCGTTTACCAGCGTCGCGACATATCCGTGCGCGGTCTGCACAAGACGACGCCCATTGGCTGGCAAATCAAACACCACTTGTGGATTATTAAAACCCAGTGCGTCGAAATCGATGATGTTGATGTCGGCGCGCAATCCGGGCAATATTGCGCCGCGATCGAGCAAGCCGTGCAACTCGGCAGTGTCTTGCGTTTGACGCCTAACCATGTGTTCGAGTTCGAGTCGTGGTCCGCGTTCGCGGTCGCGTACCCAGTGGGTGAGCATAAAAGTCGGCATGCCACCGTCGCAGATCACGCCACAGTGCGCACCAGCATCGCTTAATCCATTTCGTGTATTTGGATGTTGCAACAATTCGTGAGTCATTGAAAGATCGCCATATGCATAATTTAGAAACGGACGATAGATCATTCCGGAGCCGCCATTTGAGAGCAGATGATCGACAATAACTTCCATTGGTGCTTTGCCCGTGCGCGCTGCAATACCACTTACTGATTGTTCGCGTGTTGGTTCGTAATCAATTGTTGCTGATGTGATTGGAAACATTGTGTGAAAGTTGTCGCCAACGAACTGTTGTGCAAAGCGGTGGGATGGCCTTTCTTCGATTAGTCGTGCGCGACGCCTAGGCTCGGATAACGCGGCTACACGTTGGTCAAACGGCAACGCCTTAACTTTGTCGTATACGGTGTGCATCATCAGTGGGTTTACTGTGCCTTGTAAGAACATAATCAAACCAATACTGCGACCAGCAACTTGTGCTTCGATCTTTTCGCCTAAGCGTGCAGACTCTTCGATCAGCGCAAGAGTTTCGCGCCACAGTTCGGCATCATCGGACGGTTGATTTAAATTAATACTCATCTTCACACCAGTACGACGAGTCAGTTCACGCATCCAAAACCATTCGTCACCTGGCACTCGCCAATGTTCTGCCGCCATTTGAAATATTCCGTGGCCGGCGCGACGAATTCCTTCGGCGATGCCGTACAACTCTTCTGGCTGAGCACTAGTTCCTGGAACGAACTCGCCATTTTTGCTTTTATGTAGTGATGTTCGCGAAGTCGAAAAGCCAAGTGCACCCGCGCGTAATGCTTGCTCGGTGAGATCGGCCATCGTCGCAATGTCGTCAGGCGTTGCGTCTTCGTTGTGCGCACCACGATCACCCATTACGAATGCGCGCAGTGCACCATGACCTATTTGTGTGCCGAGATCAATTACTCGTTTGCGCTTTTCAAGCGCGTCAAGATATTCCGGAAATGATGTCCACTCCCACTTGATGCCTTCGGTCATTGCAGCACCAGGAATATCTTCGACACCTTCCATCAACTCGATCAACCACTCATGGCGATCTGGTCTTGCTGGCGCGAAACCAACGCCACAGTTGCCCATCACGGCCGTGGTTACTCCATGCCAACTACTTGGTGTCAGCCACGGATCCCAAGTTGCCTGTGCGTCATAGTGTGTGTGCACATCCACCCAGCCAGGAGTAACGAGTAACGAGTCGGCGTTAATTACGCGAGATGCATGGCTTGTTGAGGCCTTCAATGGTGGTGTGATCTCGACGATGCGGCCATCTTGAATCACGATGTCGGCTGGGCGTGCTGGCGAACCGGTGCCATCAACAAGTGATGCATCACGAATCACGGTGCTCGCCATATCGCAAGCCTAGGTGCGTAAGTAGCATTGCTGGGGAGGGAGGATGCATGGAAATCAATAACTCGTTTGAAGTCAAGGCCCCAATTGGCGTTGCTTGGGCCACACTTACCGACCTTGCGCGAATTGCCCCGTGCCTGCCTGGGGCAACTTTGACGAGTGTTGAAGGTGACATATATAAAGGACACGTCACCGTGAAGGTCGGTCCGATTGTCGCCAAGTTTGGCGGGCAAGCAATTTTTCAAGAACGCAATGATGCGCTTCACCGCGCTGTATTAAAAGGCGAAGGCCGCGATTCTGGTGGCAAGGGCAATGCTTCGGCGATCATCACCGCGCAACTTGAAGCAATTGATGAAATCACAACGCGTTGCACGGTGAACACCGCTCTAACAATTACTGGCAAGATCGCACAATTTGGTCGCGGAGCGCTTGCCGATGTGAGTGACAAGTTATTAAAGCAATTTGTTGTAAACCTAGAAACGTCTGTGTTAAGTCAAGATACAGCTGGCGCAGTCGGCACGACAAGTACAGCAAGCGCGACTAGTTCGCCAGTGGAAAATGCGCCGATCAATTTATTCGGCTCATCTGGTTTGTTGTTGGTGATGCCAATTCTCAAGCGTGCGTTACCAATAATTGCAGTAGTTGCTGTGATTATTTGGCTATTGACTAAATAGCGACCGCACGCAATTAACCGGGCAGAAATGCCAATGCGGCTTCGTGCAGTAAACCGTTTGATGTAACGAGTGAATTGGCGCGCCAATCTGGTACACCTAGTCTGTCGCTGAATTTTCCGCCAGCCTCTTGAACGATCGGCACGAGCGCAGCGATGTCGTAAGGGGCAAGCCCAATTGCGTCGATCGCGATGTCAACTGCACCTTGGGCAACCAGCATGTGTTGCCAGAAATCTCCGTAACCACGTACATGCGAAACTTCTTGCTGCAGTTTCATAAGCGACGGTATTGCACCGAGTGCATCCCAACCTTTATCTATAGTCACGCTCACACTCGCGTGGCGCAAGGAGTCAATATTGCTGACATGAATTGGCTGCGAATTATAAAACGCGCCACCGTCAGTATGTGCCCACCAACGCATCTGTAGCGCTGGCGCACAGACGACACCGAGCACAGGCACACCTTTATGAACTAGTGCAATCAACGAGGCCCACACGGGAACTCCTCGGACAAAATTGCTGGTGCCATCAATTGGATCAATTACCCACTGAAACGGAGAATCGGCTGGTCCGATTATTCCGTGCTCTTCGCCGTAGACACTGTGCTCGGGGCGTTGCTCGCGCAAAATATTCGTGATTGTTAGTTCTGTGGCACGATCTATTTCGGTGACCTCACTTTTGTCGGCTTTTCGTTCGACAGTAAAGGTGCGGGCATTAAATCCCGCAAGGCTTACAGCAGCTGCGGCATCAGCGAGATGCAGTGCGAGAGCAAGTTCTTTAGCCAGATCAGCTGTTGAATTGGTCATCGCTTTGCTTATCGTTATTGCGTTTTTGGTGTTGCTAGTTTGGAAATGGTATTGGCGATGCCGTCTGCGTCGAGCCCTAGTTGTGCCAAGATCGCATCCGGTTTGGCATGCGGAATGAACTTGGTTGGCAGACCGAGCACATCGATTTTCGGTCGTATTGAGCCAGCAACTTTATTTATCGAATCGGCAAGCATCATGCCCACGCCACCGTCGCGAATGCCGTCTTCGATTGTCACAACAACACCATGTCGCGCCGCATCAGCAATCATCTCTTTATCTGCAGGTACGCAACAACGGACATCCCATAATGAGATCTCAATACCACGCGTTGCTAGTAGTTCGGCTGCGCGTTCGGCGGCACCAACCATTTTTCCGATGGCCAGCACGCAAACGCTAGTTTTCGGTGCGTCGCGTAATTTTCGTGCGGCGATTCCAGTACCAACTTCGTGTTCACCCACAACTCGGGCGGTGCCTTTGGGGTAACGAATCGCTACAGGTCCCGTATCGGCAAGCGTCATCGCATCACTGAGCATCTTGGCGAGGTCTTGTGCACTTGACGGAGCGAGTAGCCGCATCCCAGGGACCTTAGATAGCAATGCCATGTCGTAAATTCCGTGATGACTTGGGCCATCATCACCGGTGATTCCTGCGCGATCTAAACAAAACACAACAGGTAGCCGGTGCAATGCAACATCAAAGACAACTTGATCCCAAGCACGATTTAAAAATGTCGAATACAAGGCTACGACTGGTCTTAGTCCACCCATCGCCATACCTGCGGCAGCAGTAACGGCGTGTTGTTCGGCAATTCCAACATCGATGAACCGATCTGGGAAGTGCGCTTGAAACGGCAACAACCCAGTTGGACCAGGCATTGCCGCAGTGATTGCGTGCACGCGCGAATCTTGCTCGGCAACTTTGATGATCGCATTGGCAAACGCCTGTGTGTAGCCCGTTGGAAAAGATTTTGGTGGACCGGTCACGGGATCAAAGACGGGCGCATCATGCAGATTTTTTTCGTCATCATCTTCGGCTGGTGGATAGCCGCGACCTTTTTGCGTGATCACATGGATCACGATTGGACCTTCTTGCACACGCTGCTCTACAGATTTAAGTGCATGTTCTAATTCTTCTAAATTGTGACCATCAATTGGTCCGATATATCGCACTCCGAGCGCCTCGAAAAAAGCCGGTGGCTGAAGATAATCACGAACGCCTGCCTTGAATGCTTCAAGACCACGCTCGGCTTGAGGCCCAACAACTGGTAACTCATACAAAAACTTTTCTAGTTTGCGTTGGCGACGAACATAAACAGGGTTAAGTCGGATGTCGGTAAGCGCCCGCGAAAG
>JABMNW010000055.1 GCA_013204455.1 Acidimicrobiaceae bacterium | reverse complement strand
TAAAGGCTCATGTCTCGGCGTCTAGATATTGAACTCACGAGCACTCGTGAGGATGGAACATGGACTTGGCGCGCTGCGGGGGCAAAAGTTCCCAAGGGTGTGCTCGAGTCGACGCTTTTACCTACTTCAAGCAAAGTTGGCGACGTTCTCAAAATCGAAGCCGATTTTGATATCGATGGCATCACTGTTTTGTCAGTCGTACAACAGCGCGAAAAAGGTCAAAAAGCAACTTTATTGCAATTGATTAGCGACAAACCCTTTGTTGGGGTCACTGAAAAGCTTTCGAAAAAATCTCGGGATGACAAACCTCGTCGTGGCAACCAAGGTCCTCGCACTGACCGCCCAGCCAGAGATGATTCAAAGAAGATCTCTCAGCCAGAGCGGACAGCGAGACCCGAACGAACAGCACGACCAGAACGGGCAGATCGACCAGAACGTCGTTCGTTCACTCCCCCGCCGCCCGAGATACCTAAACGCCCAATTGCAAAACGTCTCAAGCCAAAGCGTGTCCATCGCTCTGCTGTACTTGAGTCGCTGCCAAGTGAGCAACGCAGTGTCGCCGAGCGGGCCCTTGCTGGTGGACTTCGTGCAGTTCGCGAAGCAATCAAGACTCAAAATGTCCGACTAGCCAAAGATGGCAAGCCAGAAATCAAAGCCGATGGTTTAATTTCTATGGCCCAGGATATATTGCCAAAATTGCGTGTCGCGGAATGGCTGGACAAAGCCGATGCGGCCAAATCCGAAATTGAATTGCTAGATCTTCGAGATCTTCGCGCGGTCGTTGCAAGCGGCGAAGACCCAATGGTCTTACGTGATGAGACGACGCGAGCCTTAGCAAGTGAGTTAAAGGCGGCATTGAAAGTTCGTCAAGAACAAGAAATGGTTCAGTGGATCGATGACATCAAGGCTGCGCTAGAGGTTTCGCGCGTTGTGCGTGCGCTCAAACTTTCCGGCGAGCCACCAAAAGCCGGGGTGCTGTTTCCAGCAGAACTCGGTTCTCGAATTGCGAAAGCCACAATCGAGTCTTTGTCCGGCGATGCTGGTGCCGATCGCTGGATTGCTGTGCTCGAAGCCCTCGCGTTCTCACCGATTCGTGCTGCAGTAAAACCTGCTGTCGCACCTGAAGTAGTTACCGATGCATTACGTGAGACCGTAAAACGTCTCGCACCGTTGTTGCCACAGATTGCGCTACTGTTTGCGATCGAAGTTTTGCCAGGTGCTCAGGCCCCTCGACCTTTACGACCAGCACGACCAGCACGAACGGTTCGACCTAAGCGTGACCCAAAACCAAAGCCAGTAATACTCGACGCCCTAGTCCCAGTTGAAGTCCCAATTGATGCAGCGGTCATTGCAGTTGAAGTTGAAGTCCCAGTTGAAGTCACTGCGGATGTCGCAGTCCCGTCTGTGTCGGAGCAGGTCTAGTCCTCTACGCTCGCGGTATGGCAAATATCGTTGAATACGAAGTTAAAGACAAAGTTGCACTAATCACGCTCAATCGACCAGAAGCTCGTAACGCCGTAAACGGTGAAGTTGCTCAAGGCTTGGAATCAGCGATTGATCAACTCGAAGCCGACCAAAATGTTTGGGTGGGAATAATTCGTGCCAATACGCAAGGCCAGCAACGACCGGTATTTTGCGCTGGAGCCGATCTCAAAGCGATCAATTCCGGTCAGGCTGGGTCACTAAATACTGAGCGAGGTGGTTTTGCTGGTTTTGTTTATCGGGATCGAAAAAAGCCGATCATCGCCGCTGTGGATGGTCTAGCAACAGCTGGTGGATGCGAAATAGTTTTGGCTTGCGACATGGTAATCGCTACGACTAGGTCGGCATTTGGTTTAGCCGAGGTGTTACGAAACCTCATCGCCGGTGCTGGCGGTTTGTTTCGTTTGCCGCGAGCAATTGGCCGATCCGTCGCTATGGAGGCAATTCTCACTGGCGTGCCATTAACAGCCCAGCGGGCATACGAACTGGGATTAGTAAATCACTTGGTCGAACCAGAAATGGAAGTCGAGGCGGCGATGGATCTTGCTGGACGAATTTGTAAGGCCGCACCGTTAGCGGTTTGGGCGAGTCGAAAGATTGTCCTCGCCGCCGCTTACGAATCTGATTCGACATTGATTGATATGACGAACAAAGAATTCGGCGCAGTCCTCAGATCGGAAGATACAAAAGAAGGACTTACAGCATTTATCGAAAAACGCCCACCAAATTGGCAAGGAAAATGACTTGCGCGTTAATCAAAATTTAGGCTATTGCTATTCAAGTGTTTTAGTTACGGTAATTAATCTGGCGACTAACCCAGAGCGCTCGTAAAGATTTTTTGTTTCGCGGTCGCCTGGAAGCGCCAACGCATCAAGAGACTTAAAACTATTTGATTTCGCCCAAACAATGATTGCCGAAACTAGGGCATCACCTACTCCCAAAGTACGTGCGTCGTGGGTCACGAAGACTTGTTCAATAATTGCAATTTGATCCTTAATCCGTACGACCAAAAAACCCATTACCGATTCGTCAAGACCACCGACGAGCACATGCAACGATCTATCTTCAAGCGCCAGAGCCCACTTAGGGCCAATTATCGGTACTTCGACACTAAGTCTGTCCCCGCCTCGAAATTCGGCCAAAGACAATCGTGCTTCGGATTCGAGGATTTCTAAAACATCAGTATCGCCTTTGGAGCCTTGTCGAACGAAGGTCTCCATCATCCGAAATTTCAGTACTTAAACAGCGGACAGGCATCGTCTTCGACTGGGCAACCAGGAGCCGTTTGACGCACCAGCAAGAAGCAGTGTGCGCACTGTGTCTCATCTGGTCGTCGCGGTTGTAGGCGCTCGACTCCATCGGTTCGGTCGTCACCAATAACTTCTTCGTCTTCTTCTGGTGCAGTCTCTTGGGGTGAGGCCAATTTCTCTTGTAAAATTGACGACAGGTCTGCTTCTACGTCGTCTTCGGTGTGTAAATCTTCGTCGTCATCTTCGTCATCAGTCGGTTTAGGTTTTGTTGGATCAAATGGAGCAAGCGTTGAACCTTCGTCGTTGGGCGCCGAAGCGCCATCAACAGCGCCATCAACAACGCCATCGACAAGGGCATCCCCAGCATCGGCGACCAATGCGTCTGGGTCAAAATCATCGATCTCGTGTGTTTCTGCCTCGGGGTCGAATTCTGCGTCAACGATCTCTGTTAAATCATCCGAAATCTCTGTCAAGTCATCCGACTCGATTTCTTCGCCGATGATTTCTTCTGGGTCCTCAGTTTTTATTTCTTCTTCGTCAGCCATGGTGTCCGTTCGCTTGTTTGATTTCGATCGCGCATAGTATCCGATATCTGGAGCGATAACTCCAAATCGTGATTTTTAGCATAAAAGTTGTTATTTTCGCCTTATCTCCGCCCGTCGCTCAGAGTCGAGGCGCTCAAGTTCTGGCGCCTGCTTGACAAGATGTGTCATCGCTTCGGCAACTGCATGATGCCCCGCCTTTTCTCCGATAAGTCGATGCATCTCAATCACCACTCGACGGTATGAGGGATGCCCTTGAGGTGAAGATCGCAATTCCAACATATGGATCGCCTCTCGTGCATTGAATTGCATCACATAACGCAATCGATAAGCCATTGACACTGCGTACGGCGCCTGATTCGGATACTCCGGTAACAGCGCATCGTATAGCGCACTTGAGCGATGCATTGCCTCATCAAACATCTCACCCAGCCCAGCGTCCGCGACTAACTCGGGTCTAACGAATCCGTGATGCGGTGTTAAACGTTGCCACTCGATAGTTAGCAGGCGATGCCGTTGCAAGTCACGAAATGCGCCATAGTCACCTAACACATCAAATCGGTAGTCAACACGCTCAAAGGCACGTCCTGGTTTGTGACGACGATTTCCACGGTCACCGACATAGGCACGAATCAATGCAACTCGCTGATCATGACTTAGTGCTCTTACCTCTTTCAATAATTGATCTTCTGGTAGATGTGAACTCGAATAGCAAATTGCCGCCAACAGTTTGTCCTCACCGTCAGGATCAAAATCGGTCAATTTCACTTCAGCCGTGGGTTGCGGGTCAAGCGCTCCAAAATATTCATCAACTAACGCCAACGTTTCTTGCTGTCGAGATGCCAAATACTTCGTCCAAAGACCACCGCGCTCAGGTACATCAACGCGACGTAAAAAACTTGGGATAACCTTACGCAACTCAGTCAGCATCAAATCTGCGTAGTGCCGGGCCTCGGGTAGATAATGCCCTCTCATTCGCAGTAACAATGCTTCATATCCTTGACCTGTTCCAAAAATTCCAAGATTCGATAACGATGCAGCAGGAAGCACTCCCCGAACCGCATCCAGCGCCTTTGCCCGAGTGGCCTGACGAAAAATAAAATCAGAATCATCTGTCCCACGCTTGACGGTTTTTCGCACATGCTCCGTTACCAAATCGACCATCGACGAGTATGAATCAAACATCCGGTCCATGTCCCCGACATATCGCGTTCCGAACGGTCCATTAAGTATCTCTGCATCACGATAAAACCTATATCTGCCTCCGAGTCGCGCGTCGTAATTGATGTAACGAGTGCTTTGCTCGAGGTAGCTCATCAATCGACCACGTTCTAAAATTTTGGTCAGAATATTTGATGCTTGTTCACAGGCAAGATGTACCCCACCTAATTGTGCAACGCTGTCATCGCCGTACTCGACAAATATTTTTTCATAAAGATCCTCGGCACGCTCAACTCCAACTGTTGCGTCAACCGAATGATCGCCGCTGAGATCCAAATCCGAAACAAATTCATCCAAGAACAATCGTCGCAAACTTTTTGAACTTCTGCTGTAACGCGCAAAAAGTGCACCCTTAACCACTTCAGGTAAATTGACCAGAGCAAAAACAGGACCTTCTAGATTCGTGAAATATCGTCGAAGAATCTCCTGCTCATTCGTATCGAAGGATTCTGGTACGTACACGGTCATGGCGCGTTATCTTACGAGTCGAATCACCCTGCTTGAGGGATTGTCCCAAACTGTCGAGAGACTGGTTAGAACACGCCCTCGGGTACCACCCCGCTGCCAAATGCTTGATGTACCTGCGCTTGGAGCGAGTCTGAGAGCCACATATCGATGGCAGTCATCGCCATTATTTTTGCACCATCCAAAATTGCCGCATTGGCAGCGTCGCCCGCTGTGTACTCGGCGAATTCGGCGCTGTGTAGAGAGACTCCAGCAGGAGCAACCTGAAGCATTGGATGAATTGATGGCACAAGATAACTTAGGTTTCCCATATCGGTGGACCCTCCACCAGTGCCGGCCAAATATTCAGCTGTCAATATGCGACCGAATTGTGCGGAGTTCTGGATGTAACTTTTTAAGAGGGGCAAATTGTCGACCAGGTCGGCATAAGTATTCTTTTGCCATTCGAAATTAATGGTGCAATCAGCAGCCATTGCACCGGCTTCAAGGCATTTGGCTACTCGCTGTTTGAGTGGCTGAAGCGACTCAATATTGTTGGAACGCGCATACCAATACATTTCCGCTTGGCGCGGAACTATATTCGGTTTTTCTCCAGATTTCGTGAAGATTCCGTGTACGCGTTCTGTGGGTCTGATGTGTTGGCGCAATGCGGCGACATTCATGTATCCAAGAACAGCAGCATCCAGCGCATTCTTGCCCAAGTATGGTGACATTGCGGCGTGCGCTGCAAGGCCCTCGTAACGAACAATTAATTGCTGAATCGCGATTGCGTTCATTCGTGCCAAATCACGATCTGCAGGATGGATCATCATTGCCGCGTCAATATTTTTAAACGCACCTTTACGCGCCATTTCAATTTTTCCGCCGCCGCCCTCTTCTGCGGGTGTTCCCATCAATCGAAGACTGCCACCACAGAGTTCGACGACTGCACTGAGCGCTACACCAGCACCGAGACCGGCCGCAGCGATGATGTTGTGACCACAAGCGTGACCAATGCCTGGTAACGCGTCGTATTCGCAGAGCACAGCAACTGTGGGGCCTGCGCCGCCTTTGATCGCAACATCGAACGCCGTTTCTAGTTCGAATGCACCGCGTGTTACGTTCACTCCGGCGTCAGCGATATATTCGCTGAGAATATTGTGAGCAAAGTGTTCCTCGAAATTTAATTCAGGATGTGCATGAATTTCTCGACTGATTTCGATTAGATCGGCAGCGCGTTTATCGATATCGGCGCAGACTTGCGATTTGATATCGTCAATTTTTGAAGTAGGCATTCTCCCAGCGTAATCATTACCAACACAGCGTTACGGCGTCAGGGATCACAGTGAATTCACAGGCCTTAACTGTCGATATTTGACGACCATCAACAATGAGCATCTTTGGTGCGCCGATCGTGGTCTCAAAATAGGTTTGCTGAGCAATCGTGATCCCAGGATGTGGGATGTGTGTGCCGGAACGTACTCGGCGTGATGCAAGTAATCGCTGAGATGGTTTCATCTTTGAACTTACGATAACAACATCTAGTTTTCCGTCATTTGGATGCGCTCTCGGTGCGCAATCCCAGTCACCGATGAAACTCTCATTGAGCACTGCAACAATTTCGCCGTGCCACCACGAATTACGTAACAACGCATATCCAAGACCAAACACAGTGATCGGAGTGCCCTTTACTGTCAGATAATCGACACGAATTAAATCAAAAAGCGTTGAGAGGACTTTCGTTGTCGTGTCGGGCGTGACTTTCGCGCCGTCGATCCCGAGCACGCGAGCAAGATTCGACTTCCGAATCGCAATTGTGGGAAGTTCAAGGGACTTGAGCAGATTATTGGTAATCAGTATTGACGCCCCAGTGTCGTCATTGCAATACACAAGATTATCTGGTCGGGCAATCTGACGACCCCAGTTAGCCCCCTTGCGGATTGTCATTACAGGTGCACGGGTGAGCCATGCGAAGCAGCCACAACACCACGCAATATTGCTTGCGTGGCTTTCTGTGCAACCTCGCGTGTTGACGGGAGTTCGGCAACGAGTGATACTTGCCGTAATAGATCAATGAGTTGTTTCATCGTCCGTACAAAGTCGCCAGCGGTTAGGTCGTCGTTCAAAATATCGATAAGTTCCACTCCACTCGTCCAGTCAAAACTAACTTCCATCAGTCCGGGATCAGGCAATCTATGACGCGCAATCCCCGCACTCGCTTCGTCATTAGCAATTCGTTTGCTGAGCAATGTCAGCGATTTCCACCGTTGTTGTAATGTTTTTGGAATTCGCGGGCGAGGTGGATCTTCGGCACGTCTAAATTCGTAAACGAAAGTACTCATTAACGAAGCGAGTTCTGCTGGATTTAGGCCGTCAAATAATCCATTTGAGAGTGCCTCGGCGACAAGTAAATCAAGTTCATGAAAAATTTTTGCCAATATTCGACCTTGATCTGTCAGACTCCACTGCGAGACATATCCGCGTCGCTCCATCAGCAACACAAGTTCATCGAAACGTGCACTTACGGATTGAACTGATTTATCAATACGTTGCATCATCACCGCTAATTCACTATCAATCCGATCCGCGGATATCGCGGCGGTCAGTCGACTTCGCAGGTCTGGATCGTCAGCAATCGGATGCCTAGTGCCGTTTTTTCGTTTTACCGGACGGTTGTGCTCATTTGTCTTAGATCGCTGTACACGCTGGGCTGCCTCCCGGATAAATTTTGGACTATTGGGAGAGTATGGTTCTGGAAGCACCGCCCGTCCAATTCGAATCGGTGGCGTGTCAAAATCACCTGCTTGGATTTGAAACACTTCTCGGGAAGTTCCAACAACCGTAAGTTTTGTACCATTGACTCGTTGTGCTGTTGCCACAACCACCACTTTCGTCGCACGACCTGCCCTTGAAACAAATATTATGTCCCCCGGACGTAGGGCAAGGGTCGCTTCGGCAATTTGTCTCGTGTCTGCACGAGGGTCGAGTGCCAGGC
>JABMNW010000054.1 GCA_013204455.1 Acidimicrobiaceae bacterium | reverse complement strand
GACTGGAACAGAGAGGCTGAAAAATACAAGAAGATAGTCAAAAAAGACGTGGCCAAAGCCCGGAAAAAAATCGAGGCAGAGGTTAAGAAAGACCCCGCAGCAGCGGCTGTGGCGGCGACCGCAGTCGGCGCAATAGTCGGCGCAATAGTTGGTGCAGTCGACTGCGCCGTAGGCGATGTAGTTGGCGCAAATAGTGTGTCACCAGTTGATGGCATCACATCTTTGCTTGCTGACGAGTCATCTCTAAATTTCGATTCGAGACATGCTCCATCACGAAATGGTGCAATATCGAGCGCCCGGGCAACAGCCACGGCAAACACACTGCGACCTTTTTGCGAGAGATGGACTCGATCCTTACTTAAAACACCTTCGACTTTAGAAATCACTGCCCAATTCAAAATCGAAATATTTTTGTATTCGCCAGCGAGCACAGCAATCGCCGCGTTTACTTCACGTTGGACGTTTCTGAACAACGAAGTATTTATGATCAGCACCGGTCGCGGCGAAAGTCTGTCAAGTATCTTGCGCATCTGTTTTGCATACGAATCTTTATTGCCTTCATAGTTGGTACCAAGAAAAATAACTGCTGCATCCCATCCAGATTCGGCATTCATCCGCTTATCCAAAACCCGCACGCCAAACTCGGCAAATCTGCTGGCCTCGGCTTCGATTGCAACCTGCCAACCCAGTGGCACAAGCGCATCGCACATCTCATTGCCATAGCGGCTGGAAGTTGAGGCGATTATTGAGTCGCCAATCATAAGCAGTCGGTTACCACCCGCCTTTGGTCCGATTAATCCACCTTCAACTGGTGGCAACTCGATCTCAAAACCTTCTGGAAGAGTGATCACCGCACCAAAGTCGTAGCCGGGAATTCGCCCAACACCAGACAGCACATCAGATTCGGCGTTGTCACCAATCTTGATAGTTCCACAACTTGTCAGCGAATAGATTGCAACAATACAAACCAAAAAATATTTCCGTTGCGTCACACAGCGGTCACTTCGACTCGTGCATCGTTAAAACACGCACCCCCTGCAAGATCATTCAGATCGTCTGGCGCAAAAGCGTTCGCGGTGATGCCTTGGTTGGTTGCACGTAGCCATAAACCTTTTGGAATCGAGCAAACACCTTGACGCAATGTCGGATCAATCACCACATCTATCTCGAGCGACGCTGAGTCATTGTGTACACGAACTCGTGCCGAGTTCGTGATCTTGCGCACCGCTGCATCATCTGGATTAATCGAGATCGCCACACGTGGCGGATCCGTATCCGCGAATATCGAATTGATCGTGTGGGATGTTGCTGGACTTAACAATGCGAGCGGATAATTACTTGGTAATGTACGAAACTTGGGTAGAGGCAGTTCGCTCTCAGGTGCCCACAACTGTGCACGCCGTTCGACAAAACTTGGCCAAGTGTCGCCAAACTGAATTGTTGACCCAGGTTCACGCAGTTGGACCGGTTGTTGTTTTTGATCGGCGATCAAATTAGCGATGAATTGCGGATCAGCATTAAATTCGGCCGCGCCAAACCCCAATCGTGTCGCTAGTCCAGCAGCAAATTCGTTATTCGTGCGCGACTCGCCAACACGATCAATCACTGGTGCAATTACCTGTGCCGAATATGAGCCATACGATCCAACAAGATCGTGCACTTCGAAATGTGTCGTCGCCGGAAACACAACGTCCGCGTAACGAGCCGTATCGGTCATTACTTGTTCGTGGACGACAGTAAAAATTTCTTCGCTGACCAAACCGGAAAGCATCCTGCGTTGATCTACCGCCGTCACCGCTGGATTAGACCCTTGAATAACTAAAACTTTTGCCGGCACCGGCCATGCACCTGGTTCGCCACGTAAAACTCGCGCAACATGATTCATATTTAATTCTCGCCGGAATGGTTTTGAAACTCCCTTGGGCCATGGCGCTTGCACATTTATTGAAAAACCATCGGTCGTTGATGCCAGAACACCTGAACCAAGTTCACCAAAATGACCAGCGACAATCCACAGTGCGAGTGCGGCAATGACATTGCTCCCACCATTGCGATTTCGTTCCATTCCCCAGCCAACTCGTAAAAGAGCCGGCTTAATTGAGCCAATAAGCTGTGCGAATTGCGTGATTTGCCCACTCGGCACACCGCAAATTCGACTTGCGTCATCTAGTGAATACTTACTTGCAGCCTCAAGAAACTCCTTACCGCCGGTCGCATGCGAATCTATAAACTCGTGATCGGCTTGACCGCTGCGCACAAGTTCATTGGCTAGGGCATAGGCAAGCACGACATCGGTGCCTGGCTGTAGTGCAATATGTAGATCTGCTCGTGCGGCTGTGCCAGTTAAACGCGGATCAACAACAACAAGTTTTCCACCGGACTTCCGCACCTTAGAAATTAACGGCAACAAATGTGT
>JABMNW010000053.1 GCA_013204455.1 Acidimicrobiaceae bacterium | reverse complement strand
CTTGTATTGCACGATCGCAAAACAGTTGAAAAGTATGAACAGCGAGATGACAATGCCATACACAAAACCTGGCACGGTTGATTCGATGGGTCCCTTTGGGTGGGCGAGGTTTATGGCAATCGCAATCCATGGAATGCTTCCAGCAATGCAACCAAACCAAAATGGCAGCATGTCGCCGTCGCCCGGCTTGGCATATCGCTCTTGCAACCATCCGAAGAGAATCATTGACATATTTACTCCGAAAATTCCGAGTAGGGCGATGTAATCGGCGGTGCCATTAAGTTGCAGAATCACAATGATCATGAGTGAGGACGAAATTGAGTACTCAATCCAACGAAATACGTTGATGTTGTTGCGTAAACCTGCTGAATACTTGGGAAACATTGCTTTTGAACTAATGAGAAAATGAAAGAAAGCGGAGAGCGCCAAGAACGCTGCGACCATGTAACTGATATTGAGATTAAAAAGATTGACTGGCGCAGAAAAATTGCCCCTGCCGGGTGCATCAGTGAGGTAGGTGGCATTGACGGGCAGTGCTGCATCATTAGCGAGTAACAGAATGCCCGCTAATGAGGTCAGATGAAGAAACCCTGCGATGATGTTGAGGCGACGAAGTTTGTTTATTTCAATTTCCATGGTGATCTCCTGAGTACTTGTTTGACTTTACTGCATCTACGGCGTGTAAGGCGTCTCAGGTAGTTGCATGTAGCGATTTTTGCTCTTGACACGGACGAGGTGAGTTCCTAATCTTTGTTGGGATGAGTGAAAACAATCTGTCAGAGATCAAAATCCGCACGCGTTGGGGCGAGATAGACCAAAACGGTCACATGAGAAATGTGGCCTATCTCGATTTGTCGGCTAATTGTCGGATGGAGTTTTTTAATGCCAACGGTTACACGTTGTTGGAATTTTTTGGCGCAGGATTTGGTCCAATTGTGCTAAAAGACGAGATTGAATATCGCGCTGAGGTGCGCCTAGCAGACGAACTTACGGTCACAAATGAGTTTTCCGGCATGAACGATGACGGTTCACGATTTTTGTTTCGCAATCGCTTTATCAGGGCTGATGGAAAACTTGCAGCAAGCGTTACCAGTCTGGTGATTTTTCTCGACCTTACTACTCGCAAAAAGATTGCGCCGCCTGAGAAATTGATGAACGCCATTTTGTCGATGAACAAGTCCGAGGACTATTCAGTAATTAAGTAGCCGATACAAACTCGGCCAAATTTGGGATTGTTGTGAGTTTTTCTCGACCGACGACTGCAGCGCACTCGTAGTGAGCCAACCCAAGCGAGCGTGCAGGGTGCTTGGCTGTTGCGAGCGACCATGCCGCATTGATCTGGCAAGTCGTAATGGTGGAAGTAGGGTCAAGAAACCACCGCGACGAGCTGGAATTCCTTGGACGGCACAAGCCTTCAGTTGAACCAAGACTGCCTCGGAGTTACTGTGCGGCAAGACGTTGGCACGAGGCTCACCGAGAAAGATGTCCGCGAATATTGGAACAATTCGGCTATCGACGCACGGCGAGCGCTGATTCGAGCAATTATCGAAAAAGTCATTGTCCATCCGCCTCGTGCAGAGGTGGCCAAGCGGGAGTTTGACACTGCACGTATCCAATTGGTTTGGCGTGGTCAATAAGGATATATAAAACATTGGTTGTGTGCCACCGTTTGGTCACGCAACGAAATTGCGAGTATTCATCGACACAACGTGATCGTCTCTCCAGAAGGAATGAAGATTAAGGGATCTCAAGGGAGGCATGATAGGGTCACTTTGGCTGACCCCGAAGGCAACGAGTTCTGCGTCAGCTAAGTCTCGCTGTTAGTTAATTGTGGGGGTGTGATTTGAGTACGACCAAGACCGGTTATGCGGAAAGCAAAGTGCTCCGATGGTCTGAGCGAGTCAAGCCCGCTTTGTTAATTCCCGGTGGTGCGTTAGTCGGACTAGTTCTCGGAATTATCGCACGAGCATGGATGCGGTGGATTTCAACCGATCCGGAATTTTCGTGGGGCGGAACAATTGGCATCCTTATTGGGTTCGTCCTCTTTTTCACCGTTCATGCAACGGTACTTTTGGGGAGACGCAGAGGATGGTCGAGGCTATGGCTCACAGTGACTCGGGTAGTGGCCGCGATTCTCTCACTTGGGATATTCACCGCAGCCGGGGCGTCAATGCTTCCTACGGTGCTCACCGCATCGCTGGGTCTTGGACGCACCGACTGGCATCGCTTCGTGCGCCGATTCTTCATCGTTCTCAGTGTGATAATTCCAATCTTTCTCGTGCGCGATATTGGTTCTGATTTTGGATGGAACCTCGTAACCGCGGGTCGAGTAATTCTCTTTGTGATGATCTATCACGTGATTATTTCAGTTGCTCGAATTACTGTGGCACCCCTGGTGACTCGTGGCGAATGAATCGAAAGGTTCGAGCGACGATCTGGCTCTTACTCGCATGCCTCGCATTGTTTGCTGCCTTCAACTTACAAATTGAGTGATAGCCGGCATTCTCAAAGCGTAAATTACGAAGTAGCGCTCACCGTTCGGCGTACACTGATTTCATGCTCGAGTTCGAGAATCTCGAAGACCATCGCGGTGTAGACATCAGTCAGATTCGTCGACAATTACGTATGTCGGTTGAAGAACGTGTACGAGACATGGTTCATGTCGCGAATGTGATGATCGAGATTCAGAAGACTGCACAGGCGTCCATGCTCCGTCAAGTTGACTGATGTTCGACCCCGTTCGAATCTGTGAGATTCTGAATGAGGAAGGAGTTGAGTACATCGTTATTGGCGGATTTGCCGCGGTCATTCACGGGTCTTCTCTGCCGACGCGAGAAATTGATGTGCTGCCAACCCGAGAGTCAGGCAATCTGACAAAACTTGCACGTGCGCTCAATCGGATCGGAGCCATGATTCGTACCTCGGGTGATCCAGTATCCACGGGGATTGACGGACCATTTTTGGCAAACACGCTGTTGATGTTGGATCTGGTGACTGATCTTGGTGAAATGAACCTGTCGTTTTCACCATCAGGACCATTTGACGGGTACGACGGATGGAATGCTCAAGCAGTTGTGGTAACTATTGCACCAGGCATCAATGTTCGCGTTGCATCTCTCGATGACATCATTGCATCCAAACAGGCATCCGACCGTCCAAAGGACCATCGAGTATTGCCGTATCTTGAATCACTTCGTGACCAGTTGCAGTGATTCGGACTCATCGGATCGCGCGCGCATAGACAATGGCTGCGACTAAGTCATCGCCGTCCGGGCAGGTCTGATCAAGATTTTTTAGTTCGACGAATCCCGCTCGCTCGACTGTTTTGCGCGACGCGATGTTGGTTATTGCGATATTCGCATGACATGCAGTTACACCGACGATTGTTTGCGAATAGGCGACCACTAACTCAAGTGAAGCGCAGGCGGCGCCACGCCGCCGAAACCATGGGGCGATCCAGTAGCCGATAGATGCCACGCCTGATGTCTCTGAAATATTATGGATGCTGATGACTCCGACAGGAGCGCTGGTCTCGAACGCTTCGATCACCCAGACGGCATATTCATTGCCGTGGTTGACAATGAACTCAATCGCGTGGTCACGCGTATAAGGGCGTGGCACAAGTGTCCATCGCTTTATTTCATCGTCCTGACACGCACGCGTGATCCAATCTGCGTCGTCGTCTGCAAGCGAACGAAGAGTGAATTTGTCCACATCAAGACACTATTCGATTGACAATTTAAGTTTCGACGCTTACCATCAATTTTTGAACCGTGTGCTTCGTTAATTACTTGCAATTACTTCACCATTCGCGCCTACGAAGTAGCGCTTACCGTATTTGTTGAGATTATCGGTGACGTATTTGTGTAGTTAGGAATGTCTCCCATCACTGTGCCGATTTCCGCACTTGACATCGTCGCGTGCACATCCTCGATCGAGTCGAAGTACACGTGCGCGACGGCGTAGTAAGGAGAATCCGGCGCCGCGATGTCGGCCTCCCATTTCTTCAACTTAGGCAAGTTGGATGACAGCATCGGCATGTGTTTGGTTAACCAGTATTCGCTGTTGAAATGTGTTCCTTCACCTCGCGGGTAGAGAACCATGAGTCGGATCATTGAACATCTCCTTTTGCCACAGCGCGATTGCGCCGATATGTATCGCGAATAGTACTGGTTCCGGAATTCCAAATGCAATTTGAACATCCGCAGCAGGTGTACGGCGCGGGGTTGCGCATGGCGAGATTCCTCGAAGCCGTTCGCTCATTTGATCTTGCGAATTAGGAGTAACTCCATTTCATTTTCAATCGTGTTGTCTCGGTCGCGCAGTTCGGTCGTGCCTGTTCTACGAAATCCATGTTTCTCATAGGTGCGATCAGCCCTAACGTTCCCATCAGTCACAAATAGACGTATAGTCGTGCAGTTTTGCATCGCCGACCAGGCAATCACCTCATTGATCAAAAGCCCGGCGACTCCTTTTCTTCTATATTCGGGATCTACCCACATCGCGACCAGCCACGCCACGGAAGATTGGCTCTGGTCAAGCACGCCAGAGACCAATCCAATGGCACCGGAATCATCATTCTCGCATACGAATGAAGCGGAATCGATTCCGGCAACCCGTCGTCGCCAATCGGCTTCGACAAATGCGTGCTCACTCTCATAGCTTGACCCATACGCGCTTGGTTCACCGCGAAGTGATCGCAGTCGAATCTCTCGAAGCGTTTGTTCGTCACCAACTAGAAGTCTGTGAGTTTGCAACATAACTTACTAACTAATTCTATGTACTTGCCCGTACATTCACGCGCATCGGAGTACCACCTAAGGGCCTATTAACGACTAATCCAACAGGCTGAGGTACGACGTCGGTAATCGGGGCGATGTCAAGTCGTTGAGCAAGGCGCGCAATCATGATTGTAAGTTCCATTTGGGCAAGCATAAAGCCGATGCAGTTTCGCGCACCACGACCAAAAGGGACCCAGGCCTGGTCTGCGACCGACTTTTGCTCATTAGTTAAGTTGGCGAATCGATCTGGGTTATATCGCAGTGGATCTGCCCAAGCCACGGAGTTTCGACCAGCAAGGTGGGCCGACCACATGATTAGCGTGCCCTTTGGGATTACATATCCGCCGACGTGAACATCCACCGCCGACTCACGAGGTGACACGACACCAGCGGGGTGCAGCCGCAGTGTCTCACGCATTGTTCGATCCGCCAGTTCGAGTCGCGAGATTAGACCATCGTCAATCGGTTGATTGGCCCCGTTCGAACCATCACGCGACCCAAATACTGTGTCGGCCTCGACGCGTAGGCGATGCCAGAGCCCAGGAGTCAACGCGGCGCACTACATCATCCAAGCCAACGACGCTGCTGTCGTGTTGTAGCCCGCCCCGATAAGCGAGACCACCTGATTTCGAATCTCCGAATCTGAAAGTGTTCCTTCTTTCACAAGGTTCTCGAGCACATCCAACGGATCACCGCTAGGTTGGCTTCGCCGTTGGGCGATCTCTGCGTCAATGATTGCGTCCAGCGCACGACGATCGGATCGCACGCGCGACCGAGCCGTGAACGGAAACGGGTGGGGCAACTGTTTAAAAAAAGACGATTCGAGATACTCTTGCGGTCGCTCAAACAAGTTGCCGATTTCCATTGTTCTCGCCGCCAGACGTTCTCCAAAGAGTGCTCTAATTGCCACTTCGAGCACAAGCATCCGCCCGATTGGATAGAGATCTACAATTTGATCCCGTTCCTTTAGAGTGTCGGTCAACCGATCAATTGCCACGTCGGTTCGTTCGATGATCATCGGGATCCAACCGTTAAGTCGCCGTCGGCTGAACGCTGCCTGCACCGAAGAGCGACGCCGCGTGTGATCAGGGCCATCCGAAACGATCATCGATTCATTTCCGACAACAAATCCCAACACGTTGAATTTGTTGCCCCAACGAAACGACTCGGTAGAGGTGGCAAAGAGTTCGCGTAGCACTGTTGGATCGCCGATAATCACCACCCGAAGAGGCCCGAATCCGAGACGACAGACCGAACCGTAAGTTACGCAGAGTTCGTCAAGCACCGCGACGGGGGCATTGAAGAACCTCCGCATATATCGAAAGTGTGCGAGTCCATGTGGCCCCACGAGTAGGTTGTTGGACGAAGGCGAACCTTTTGACAATCCCATTAAGCGACAGTATCGAACTTCAGACATTGACGCAATGATTTTGATTTGTCTAATTTAGTGGGCGGAGTCATTCTCCCTCGTTAGCGTCAAGTGGATGTTCTCCAACCAAATGTTCCCAACAGATCCGCCATATCCACTCGTACATACGCGTCGGTACGAGGTGCGTGCATTTCGAATGTCCGACGACAGATTTTTGCTGCGCGGTGTGGTTTGCGATGAAAAGCCGGCGGCGCTTTACATCGAAAATGATCCAGACCCGTTATGGATGCACCTAATGATCGTCGATCTTGAAATTATTTATCCAACATTCTCTATCGAAAAGGCGAGTGCTGAGTTCAAAAATCATCCGCACTTAGGTTGCACAAATATCACGGACCATTACAAGAAACTTGAAGGTATGTCGATCTCTCGCGGTTTCAACGCCAAAGTGCGCGAACTTTTTGGCAGTTCGCGTGGATGCACTCATATCACAGCACTGCTTTTGGCAATGGCGCCGGTAGCGATTCAGACCGGTTGGTCAATGCGAGTTGGTTCGGCTGTTAGCGGTGATGATTCCAAAAAATCACTCGGCACTCTGCAAGAACAACGACTCAAACAGTTTGCTTCAACAATCAATACCTGTCACATGTGGGATGAGAACGGCGAATTGGTTTCAGCCGTTCGCGCTGGAGACGAAATTGAGATGCCGTTGCCGGTTACTTTGCGATTGCGCGAACTTGGTCGAAGCGAAGATGAATGGAACCGCTTTAGTCGCTAATTTGTTGGCAAGTTTCCGTGTTAGTCAGCCGAGTGAATCCGCAGTTTTGTTACCCGCGCAATTGCATCAAAGTCTGAGTCTTTGTGTAGCAAGGGAGTGTTGGCTCGAATCGCGACTGCGGCGATGAGACAGTCGATGTGCGTGCGAACGGTAATTCCGAAGCGTCGACATGCGCGATAGATCGATGCGCCGTTTTCATAATCAATCGCATCGGTCGATATTACGCGTGCTCGAGCAATAAGCCTTTTTAACTCTGAAACATGTTGTTCATCTCGCGCGCCGGCGAGTAGTTCCATAATTATCGCATCACAAATTTCTGCATCTTTTGCGATGACTTTGCGCACTTCATGATTTGTTGCAGATCCGGTACGCCGAAGGTATTCAATCCAAGCAGATGTGTCGATCAAGGGCATTAGAAACGTTTTGCGCGCATTGCTTCCAGGTCGCCTTCCCACCCGGTGCCCTCCATCGCCAAGGCTTCGTCGAGAGTCATCGGTTCTATGACGAGTGTGCGCAATGCCAAATTGACGGCGTCTTTCATCGTGGTCAAATTAAAGCGTTCCATCACGCGACGGCATGCTTCTTCGTCAATATCAATGTTTGTTCTGGCCATAGTCATATTGTAGACATCATACACCTCTCATACACCTCATATTTTGAACCGATGTGTGCAAGAAAAACAGTTTCTGGACAAACAAAAAGGGGCGACACCAGAAGGTGCCACCCCTTTTGTTGTGACTAACAGATTAAGTTCTATTTAATGTCTCGAGGCGAACGAAATTAATAGTCAGCAGAAAATCTTTGAGCGTTTGGCTCCATCAATATTTGTAGCGTTTTGGAGCACCGGGTTCATCGTTGCTCGTTACGGCACACGTGACGCTGGTCCGCTCACGTTTCTAGCCGTGCGGATGTTTATTGCGTCCGCATTGTTGTGGGTGATCGCGACAATTATTCACGCTCCAATGATGTCGAGGTCAAGTTGGTCGACGGCGTCAATTGTCGGTGTCTTTATGCACGCGGTTTATCTCGGTGGAGTGTTCATCGCGATAGATAATGGATTGCCGTCGGGATTAAGCGCGCTAATTGCCGGCCTCCATCCCGTCGTCACATCTGTTGCGGCGCGAATGTTTTTGAAAGAGGGTCTTCGTCGTAGTCAGTGGGTAGGAGTGTTCCTCGGTTTGGTGGGTGTGTGCGCTGTAGTGATCGAGAGATTCGAAGACAGTAAAGGCGGTGTTACAAAAATTGCGATCATCGCAATGGTCATTTCCGTGTCTGGTTTATCGGTCGGAACTTTGCTGCAACGCGCACTTGGCAGAGAGATGCCTTTACTTCGTGGGACCGCAACGCAATATTTGTCTTCTGGACTCGTGCTCGCGGTTGCTGCGGGGTACAGCGAACGCTGGGATATTCGGTTTACTTCGCAAACAATCTTTTCTCTGGCATGGGCAACGATTGTGCTGTCGCTTGCAGCAGTGTTGATCATGATGGTGTTACTCGCACGACACTCAGCAGCGCGGGTAAGCAGTCTGTTTTTTCTCACACCAGCACTCAGCACAATTGAAGGCGCGATTCTCTTTGGGGAACGACTTGGTATGCTCGCCGTCGCTGGGCTAGTCGTTGCCCTTGTTGGAGTGTGGCTGACAATGCGCAACCAAAGTTCGGCTCAACTAGCGAGATAGTTATGTATTGCCCGTCGAATGATGTCACTGCGTGTGGTACCTTCAGTTTTTGCGCGAATGTCAATCGTTTCAATTAGTGCAGGTTCGATGCGTACCGGAACAACCTCGGCAACGGCCTCACCCATCAGCGGACGACCAGGAAGCCTTCTGAATTCCGCGAGATCGAAATCCCGCACGGCAACTTCATCCGACATCCGATCAAAGTCATCATCAGTGACTATTTCGCCGCCCTTGAGATGATAGACGCGCTTTTTTTTCATTACTATCCTCCGTCTGAAGTTTTATTGATAACTAGTTTCACGAATTTTTCACGTAATTTCATTGCATGAAAAATTCTGAGAGAGCTATTTGTGTCTATCGAAACAATTAGTTCGAGGAGATTTCCTGCATTATCTGGCCCGATTATTAACAACCTAGGAAATCCTGATGATTCGTAGAATTCAAAAATTCCGATTGAATTTGCGTGCGCATGGATGATCTCTTGTCGTGGTATGTCGTGTTTGAGTGCTGATTCATGAATGTTGATCTCAGCATATCGTAATACGAAACTATCAGCAATATCGATTATCGCCAAAGAATCCTTGGGTGAACTCCGTGATCTTGGTCGCCTTGGCACGGCATAAATGTGTGAATAACATTAATAACTCGGAATGACTAGCTAGCGATTAATTTTTCGGTAAAAAAGTCGAGGATTATTTCGGCGCGTTGGACGCGATGCACCGGCGAACCCGATCGAGAGAGTTCGTGTGTTTCGCCGGGGAAGCGGTAGAAAGTCACGTCTTTGCCGAGCAGACGCATCGCCATGAATAATTCTTCAGCCTGATTTATCGGGCAGCGCAAATCGTTTTCACTGTGAATGATCAGCATCGGCACATTGATGTTGCGAACATGCCGGATTGGTGACATCCGTGCATATTCGGCTTCGTCTTCGAGATGGTTCGGTCCGTGTTCGACACGAAATACGGTGCCGATGTCGCTCGTCCATTCTTCGGACAACATGTTGTTAACTGCCCGCTCGCTGCAGATTGCTTTAAATCGATCGCTGTGACAACCCGCCAACATCGTCGCCATGTATCCGCCGTAACTTCCGCCGAGCATTCCAACGCGCGAGGCATCACAGAATGGATACTTTTCAATTGCTGTGTCTAACACGGCAAGTACATCCTCAACATCGGCATCGCCCCAACCAGTACCTGGGGCAACAGGATGTTTGCGTCCGAGAATCGCCTGTCCCCATGCCTGCTCGCGTCCACTCGAGCCACGCGGATTGCTCATCAACACCACGAACCCTGCGGCCGCTTGCATTTGCGCTTCGTCAAAATAAGTTTCGCCGTACTGAGTGTGTGGTCCACCATGCACATTTAATAGCACCGGATACTTTTTTGATGGGTCAAAATTCGTTGGTTTCATGATCCATGTATCAATTTCTGACGGACCACCTGTGTACGTAGAGCCACACGCAACGGTGAAGTGTTCCCATGTTTGAGGCGAAGTTTGCGCAACGAGTGTTGCCCCCACATTGCTTAGGCGGTGCTCGCCAGACTTAGTGATCGTGAACAACTCTGTTACTTGATCCACGGCGCTAGCGACAAAAGCGATTGTGCCACCCGACGCATGAAACGCCTTGACAATGCGGCGACCAGCAGTGAGCCAGGATGGATTTTTCTTTCCGGTTGCGTCGATTTGCGCGACGTGCGTTGTGCCGCGATCTTCGGCATAAACGATCAGCGTGTTGTCACTCGCCCAAATTGGAGCAACCGCGCCAGAAGTCGGCGAGAAAGTACGATCGAGTCCGCGTGAAACCCATTCGCGTTGTTTCGTTTTGATCTCAAGCACACCGACATGATCGTTTTGTGGAGATGTCAACGGATCGTCGTAGCCGATAAAAGCAATTCGTGTTCCATCTGGAGAAACACTTGGTGCATAGTAGACACCTTTGCGGTCGGTGAGTGTCGTGATTTCGCCTGTCAGCAGAACAATGTGTAGATCGTTGGCGAGGTCGTTGTCCCAGCCGTCATGAAGTGCGGCGCTAGTTACAACTCCCGTCGAGTCGGAAAGCCACGACGGACTTGAGTGTTCGTGAGCGCCTGGCGTGAGATTGCGTGGCGCCGCGGTGCCATCACTTGGTACGAGATAAACATGTTGTGGCCGATCGAAAACAAAATCTTCGCCATTGAGACGCGTAAAAAAGGTCTCGATCTTGCGCGGAGACATCCACGATTCATCATCTTTCGTGTAACGCTCGTCTTGAGTGCGAGATGTAAAGGCAATCAGTTTTCCATCTGGTGACCAGCGCACATTGCCAACGCCGTCTGGCATTGTGGCAATCGTGCGAATTTCTCCACTCGAACCGATCGGCATCACATGCAAAGTTGTCTCACCCTTTTTCTCGCTTCGACCCGAAGTGAATGCCAGCCAAGTTCCATCGGGTGACCAAGATGGATTTCCATCGCGTTTTTCGCCGGCGGTAAGCGGTCGTGGTGCTGGCGACGAATCCGTACTCGCGAGCCACACTTGCGAGCGATACTTGTTGGCCTTGATGTCGACTCGCGTAACAACATACGCAATTTGGCTTCCGTCAGGCGACACAGCGGGCGAGCCTGCTCCAATCTGATGTGAGATTATTTTTTCTGCCAATTCGTGGTGCGGTGAAGTTGATTTAGCGTCTGGAGTTTTTGTTGTCATCCAGACGACTGTAATCAAAAGAACTGTCTCGCATACAGTTGCGCAATATGGATTCGCTGATTAAGCATTGGATGACGGGGCTCACAGTTGAGGAGAAGTGCCGGCTACTTGGTGGTGCGTCAACTTGGCGCACGCATTCCATCGAGCGGCTCGGGATTCCCGCGATCAAAATGTCCGACGGTCCGAACGGTGTGCGCGGCGAATCACTCGGATCTAAGCGCACTCCTGGTGTGGCAATTCCAGTTGGCATCGCGATCGGCGCATCCTGGGATACCGATCTCGCGCTCGAACTTGGTGATCTTCTTGGTAAGGAGGCAATTCGTAAACGAACTCATGTCGTGCTTGGTCCGACAATAAATCTGCAACGCACCCCAATTGGTGGCCGCACCTTTGAATGCATTTCCGAAGATCCGGAGTTGACGGCACTTATGGCGACAAACATTGTGCGGGGGATTCAGCGACACGATGTGGCGGTGACCGTAAAGCATTTTGTTGGCAACGACACCGAACGAGATCGTCACAACGTGGATGTCCACATCGGCGAACGCACGATGCGCGAGATGTATCTGCGCCCATTTGAAGCAACTGTTGTCGACGGTGGCGCTTGGGGATTAATGAGTGCCTACAACCGTGTCGACGGTGACCATTGCTCACACAAT
Organism: Acidimicrobiaceae bacterium; assembly: GCA_013204455.1. Lineage (GTDB taxonomy): Bacteria > Actinomycetota > Acidimicrobiia > Acidimicrobiales > Ilumatobacteraceae > BACL27. Next base: position 2,764 of record JABMNW010000053.1, on the reverse strand, counting down.
GACGAGTTGCTTTTAAAAGTATTGCGAAATGAATGGGGATTCGACGGGGTGGTCGTATCCGACTGGTTCGGCTCTCACGACACTGCGCGTTCGGCACATGCTGGTCTGGATATTGCAATGCCAGGACCAGAAACTATTTACGGTGAGCGACTTGTCGATGCGGTGAACCAGGGTGATGTTTCAATAGCAGATCTTGACACCAGAGTCAAAGCCGTGTTGCAACTTATTGAGCGGACGCGAGCGAGCGAGCGATCTGTTGACGACCAAGAACACACAGTGGATGATCCAACCGAGCGAGCCTTATGTCGTCGTGCGTCGGCAGCCGGCACAGTGCTTGTTCGGAACGTTGACAATGCTTTACCACTGCAACCAGAGAAATTGCAGCGGATCGCGTTGCTTGGGCCAAATGCCCGAATGACGCGTGTGCAGGGTGGCGGGTCGTCCAGCATGCAGGCGCTTTCGCGAAAGTCAATCCTGCGTGCAGCAACCGATCGATTCGGCGAAGATCGAATTATTTATGAAGCCGGAGTATCGATCGACAAAATGGCACCCGTTGCGAGTTCGACCCAGTTGCGAACTCCGAGTGGCGAGCGTGGTTTGCAAATTGATTACTACAACGGTTGCGATCTTAACGGTGAGATCGTCCATACCGACACGATTTCGTCTTCGCTTGTCATATTTTTTGGAAGTTGCCCAATCGGAGTGAATCCCGATCACTTTTCGATTCGAATTACTGGCAGTTTTATACCCCGTTGTGACGGACAACATCAGGTTTCTCTTGTAATAACCGGCCCTGGTCAGTTTTCGCTGAATGATCAACTAATTGTTGACGACCCCCTCGGGATTCTTCCGCGCAGCGATGAATATTTTGGCTTGGCAAGTCAGGAGCAAATTTCTACCCACGAACTACGCGCCGGAGATGCACAGAAATTAGATATCACAATGACGACTCGGGCGGGTTTTTCTGCAGTGCGATTCGGCGTGCGACCCCCAGACGACCCAGATGCGATGGCTCGAGCCGTGCGCACCGCCGCAAACGCTGATGTCGCCATCATTGTTGTTGGTACCAACGACGAATGGGAAACCGAAGGGCACGACCGCGAGTCGATTCAACTTCCTGGTGAGCAGGACGAACTTGTCCGTCGCGTGAGCGAAGTTGCCAAGCGCACGATTGTTGTCGTCAATGCTGGTTCGCCAGTTGCAATGCCATGGTTGGATGCAGTTGATGCAGTAGTCATTCCATTTTTTGGAGGTATGGAGATGGCCGATGCGCTAATCGATATTTTGTGTGGCGACACAGATCCGGGCGGGCGACTGCCAATCACGTACCCGAAAGTTCTGAGTGATTCACCGGCGTGGATTTCATACATGCCGGTAAACGGTGTGCAGAGTTATGGTGAAGGTTTACTAATGGGATATCGCGGACATCTCGCATCGGGCGTCGAACCGTTATTGCCATTTGGATTCGGGCTTTCTTACGGCGATGTCAATTGGGGCAGCGCAAATGCAACGATGCTTTCAAGTTCCCAGCCGACTTGTCGAGTGACGCTCCCATTAGCCAATATTTCGTCACGCCAAGCGACCGTTGTCGTGCAATGCTATGTTCGCCGAGTCGATAGTAACGAACAAGCAAAACTTGGCGGCTGGCATAAGTGTTTTTTGAACACCAGAGAACAGCGCGTGGCGATGTTCGATCTTCCGTGGATCGCCTTTCGCCGTTGGGATGTTGATCGTCACTCGTGGGTTGTTGAGGTTGGTGACTACGAAATCTCAATTGCCAAATCCAGTGCCGAAGTTTGTCAGCGACTAATAGTCAATGTCGATGGCTACGAAATCGGACCTTCACTCAAACACAACTGAATTGGTTTGATGCTGCTAGCGCGGACTATTTGGTGGATGCGGTGAGGGCTTCGAGCAGAGTGTTCCAGCCGAGTGTGGCGCATTTAATTCGCACAGGAAACTTTACAACACCTTGTAGTGCTTCGATATCGCCAAGATTGATCGACTCATCAATCTGCTCGCTTTCGTCGCTAAGTGTCATCATGTGTTTAAAGCGTCGCACGAAGGCTTTTACTTCGGCAACCGTTTTACCTTTCACGGCAACTGTCATCATCGAGGTTGAACTCTGACTAATCGAACATCCTTGCCCCGAGAACTTGACATCACGCACGACGCCGTCGGTGATATCTAGATAGACACGAATGTCATCACCACACAGCGGATTGTTGCCCTCGCTATATACGGCAGGTGGCGGTAACTCGCCACGGTTGCGCGGAGTGCGGTAGTGATCAAGAATTATTTCTCGGTAAAGGTCTTCGATTCCAGGCATTGGTCTCCCGTGTTGCTCCCTAAAAGATATCCGAAACGGAGTCAAGTGCGTCAGCAAGTGCATCGGCATCTGCTGTTGTGTTGTAGAGATAGAAACTGGCTCGAGTCGTTGCATTTGCACCGATTATCTTCATCAAAGGCTTTGCGCAATGGTGTCCAGCGCGAACACAGACATTGGACTGGTTGAGAATTTGGCTGATGTCATGTGGGTGAATACCGCGGAACGCAAAACTAAATGTTGCACCACGTAATTCGGGATTTCGTGGTCCGTGGATTGTGATGTCGTCACCAAATCTGGAAGTGAGCAGATCCATAACGTAGGTACTCATGGCAATTTCGTGCTGTCGAACGTTGGTCATGCCGATATTCGCTAGATAATTGACTGCTGCGCCAAGCCCAACAACTTCGGCAATTGGTGGCGTGCCTGCTTCGAATT
>JABMNW010000052.1 GCA_013204455.1 Acidimicrobiaceae bacterium | reverse complement strand
GACAACATCATGATGGGTACAGCAAAGTATCTTTCTCCAGAACAAGTACGTGGAAAGTCACTCGACGGACGCGCCGATCTTTACGGGCTCGGACTCGTCTTATATGAATGTTTGGCAGGTAAGGTGCCGTTTTTGGGTGAGACGGATGCGGACACTGCACTCGCACGTCTACAACGCGAGCCAACTGATCTGGCGCATCTTCGACCGTCGCTTGCGCCACAACTTGTGCGAGTGATTCATAAACTGTTGGCGCGCAATCCAGATCATCGTTACGCAACTGGAGAAGAAACACGCGTTGCATTAATGCAAGCAATTAGCGCACAAAACGATCACACGACTTCAATGACTCCACCATCTGGGGCAACACCGCCAAAGCCGCTGCGCCGCGTAATGACCAGCGATGAATCTTCCATTGGCCACATTCCGGGTCAACCAGTTCTTGAAACCGCGCTCAACGCAACTCCACAAAAAAATATCCGCAAACAAAAAAATATTCCGGCAAAGTTTTTTTCACTCCCTAAAAAGACAAAAATTCTTGGTTTGATTGTCGTTTTGTTAAGTGTGGCGATATTGTTTGTCGCAACACGGAGTAATGGATCGAATGAATTAGCGATGACTGATGTATCTAGTGCGCCAGTTGTAGATCTAGCACCAGTAACAATTTCGCGAATGGTCAGCTACGACCCCAATGGTGACGACGCCCAAGAAAATGAGGCTCAAATCTGGGCGTTACGCGACGGCAATCCAAAAACTGTTTGGTCCACAGACTGTTATGCCAATCAATTTTTTGGAACCAAAGAATATGTCGGCGTGCTGATCGAACTCTCGCGCGCCACGACTGGCACATTGCAAGTCGGCATAAAAAATGGACCTTGGTCACTTGAGATTTACACCGCGAACGGTGCTGCACCTGCCCTTCTTGAGCAATGGGGGCCGCGCTCAGGCGCCGACTACAACACACGTCGTGGTGTTGCCCAGTTTGTTGTTTCGAATCAAACACAGTTTGTTCTACTAGTACTGCGTGAAGTTGGCACAAGTCTTCAGTGCAGTACAAAAAATCCATACCAAGGTATTATTCAGGACATTACATTTAACGCTGCCTAACGAGTTGTAATAAATAGGCGCGCCAACTAGCCGTGCTAATTAGATGTGCTAGTCACGAGATACAAGATACGAGCGTTAGTCTTAACTCATGATCTCGAATCCATTTACTGATCCAAAATGGGCGAATAAAACCGTCGCAATAATCGATCGTTGTGTGGGTTTTGTCCGCGATAAAACAACGCGACCGTTGGCCAATATCGTCCGTGGCATTGTTTTTGGGATAATTGCCACAGTTGCCGCTTTGTTAATCATCGTGCTTGGACTAATCGGTCTCGCTCGCGGATTACACGAACTTCTGGATATTTGGCTCACAAGACCAAGCGCTGTCTGGCTTTCATATTTTATTTTGGCATTTATTTTCGTTGGTACAGGTGCGCTAATGATGCACAAGCGTCATCCATCAACTAAAAAATAAATTCGAAAATAAATTCGGAAATAAAATATGAAAGGCAGTTTGATGTCAAACACCGCTAACTCCCCCCATAATGTGATAATTATTGGCTCTGGTCCCGCCGGGCTTACCGCTGCGATCTACGCAGCGCGGGCGAACCTTGCTCCATTGGTGTTCGAAGGTGAACCATCCTCGTCCTCTGATCAGCCAGGCGGACAATTAATGCTGACTACTGATGTCGAGAACTATCCGGGATTCCCAGAAGGTGTGATGGGCCCGGATTTAATGATGAAATTCCGTGAACAAGCGGCACGATTTAACACGACCTTTATCACGGAAAAAGTAACCAAAGTCGATTTTTCCAAGCGACCATTCACGGTTTGGGTACGTGACACTCAATACTCCGCGCAAACGATAATTGTTAGTACCGGAGCGCAATCAATAATGCTTGGACTCGAATCCGAAACCCGCCTAATTGGTCACGGACTTTCAACTTGTGCCACGTGCGATGGCTTCTTTTTCCGTGGTCAAGAAATAGTTGTTGTCGGTGGCGGCGATTCGGCACTCGAAGAAGCAACTTTTCTGACAAAATTTGCATCCAAAGTAACCCTCGTGCATCGTCGCGATTCCTTGCGTGCATCCAAAATTATGCAAGACCGCGCGCGCAGTAACCCGAAGATTGAATTCAAATGGAATTCGAAAGTCACCGAATTATTGGGAACCGACAAACTTAACGGTGTTGGCATCGTTGACACCGTTACAGGCGAACGCTCACAATTAAATGTCACAGGTTTATTTATCGCCATTGGTCATCGACCGAACACGGATCTATTTAAGGGCGTACTCGAGATGGAAGATACTGGTTACCTGAAAACTCGGCCAGGATCTTCGTATACGAATGTCCCAGGCGTATTTGCATGCGGCGACGTACAAGATCACACCTATCGCCAAGCAATCACTGCTGCAGGGTCCGGCTGCATCGCTGCTATCGATTGCGAACGGTGGCTGGAGTCACAGCACTAGCCAGATAACCTGAACAATGCTGCGCGTGTTGCGCATCCAATTACGGAGGTTTTAATAATGGCTGAAGGAATTATCACGCTGACGAGTGCAAATTTTGATGAGACAGTTAAGTCATCAACCACACCAATTCTTGTAGATTTTTGGGCCGAATGGTGTGGGCCGTGCAAGACCATCGCACCAGTACTTACCGAAATTGCTAAAGAGCAGGCAGGCAAAGTAACTATCGCCAAATTGAATGTTGACGAGCATGGCGATATTGCGCAACGTTTTAATGTCATGAGCATTCCGACTTTGATGGTCTTTCATAATGGTGAAATGAAAAAGCGAATGATTGGTGCCAAGGGTAAAACCCAGTTACTTGCCGAGTTGGCAGAATTTATCCCAACCAAGAGTTAGTTCTCGGCGACAGCCTCACAGTTGTCGCCGATCTACAGCGTCGATTACGCGACGCCGAACTCCTTGATATCACCAGAGTAACTGCGGGCATTTTTTGCGAACTCACGAAACTGGCAGTTGAAGAACTCCAGCGACTGCGCGGGTTGCGCATAACTGGAATCTGCGATCAAGCAACTTGGTTGACCCTTGTTGAATCATCATTTCGAATCGGCGATCGACTCGTCTATTTGACTTCGCCGCCACAACGCGGCGATGATGTTGCTGAACTTCAACAGATATTGTCGCGCACTGGTTTTGACTGCGGTCGTGTGGATGGGTATTTAGGTAAGCGCACCGAAAAAGCCCTGACGGAATTTCAAAATAATTATGGATTAGTTGCAGACGGAATTTGTGGACCAGAAACTTTGCAGGCACTCAGGCGCGCAAGTAGACACAGTGGAAGCGGCCAGGGTGTTGGCGTTGTCAGAGAACGTCATACGGCTGCAAAGTACGGTGAAGATCTTGCCGAGTTTCGTGTCGTGATCGGACAATTCGGTTCACTCGACAGACTGACCCATGAACTTGGTGATCGACTTCGCGCACAACATACCCATGTCGCTGTAATTCATGACAACGACGCGAACCGTCATGCGCAACTTGCAAATGATTTCTCGGCGCACTTATATCTCGGTATCGAATCACGTGATACACAAGTTTGTGATATCGCCTACTATCACACGCAGGGATTTCACTCAGTTACGGCGCATGTATTTGCAACCCTCGCCGCTGAAGCGATTGAGCGTTCCGCGCCTTGGTTCGCGCCGACGGTAAACGGCATGCGTCTCCAGGTTTTACGTGAAACGACAATGCCGGCCGTTGTCTGTGGATTTGGCCCCGTACCGCGAATTATTCCGCACTGTGCAGTTATCGCTGATGATCTCGCAAATGCAATGGCTATATGGGTTAAAACTACATCGACGAGATTTGAGGGCTAGTCCTCCACTTTTCCACAGAGTTATACACAGCTTGTGTGGAACCTAAAGTGAATGTTAAGCGTCAAGTTAAACATGAGTGTAAGTATTTGCTACAAAAATCGCATACAAGTTTTATATTTTTATACGTTTTTAAATACTCTCACACATTCTTATTCTGTGCTCGGAGTGCCCTCGGTCATCGCGCGATAGATCCGCTCGAGATCGTCGTAATCGGCAAATTCAACCATCACGCGACCACGCCCGTTAGCCGATGTAACAGAAACGTTTGTTGCAAGATGTTCGCTAAGTAATTTTTCTAATTCAACCAAACCTGGTTCGGGAAGTGTTGTCGTCGGCACTCCGGTTTTTCGATCAATCATATTATTGTGCTTATCGTGTATTGTACCACTAATTGTACTCGTCGTTTTACCTACACGGCCCGTACTTGCCCGCACTGCGTCTTCAACTGCGCGCACAGTCCAACCCTCATTTGCACAACGACGCGCAAGTAATTCTTGCGTTGCTTTATCAGTCACGCCAAGTAATGCCCGTGCATGCCCACCAGAAAGTCGTCCATCGGCAAGTAGTTGTTGAATTGACGGTGGCAAAGAAAGTAACCGCAACGAGTTTGTAATTGCGGAACGCGCCTTGCCGACTTTTTCTGCAATTTGTTCGTGCGTCATCAAAAAATCATCAAGCAACTGTTTGAAAGCAGCTGCTTCCTCGAGTGGCGTTAGGTCCTGACGATGTAAATTTTCAATGAGTGCTTGCTCGACCGAAGAGACATCGTCAGATTCACGTATTAAGGCCGGAATAGTCGTAAGGCCGGCGCGCTGTGCCGCCCGCCAACGCCGTTCGCCAGCAATCAACTCAAATGAGCCGACAGTTGAACCCTTTCCCGTGTTGGGTCTTACCAAAATTGGTTGCAACACACCAACAACACGAATCGATTCAGCAAGTTCGGCCAGCGAGTCCTCGTCAAAGTGGATTCGTGGCTGATTTGGATTTGGCACAATTGTCTTTATCTCAAGGTTGCGTAGCCCAACTCCATCAACCAAGCCGTCTCCGCCATCGCCTGTGAATTTACGCGGGTCTCGACCTGGAATTAGCGCATCAAGCCCTTTACCGAGTCCTGTTGGACGTGCCACCACTGATCTCCTTTGCCATTTCCCGATAGGCCTTAGAGGCCGCTGATGTTGGATCAAACGTTGTTACTGGTTGACCGTGCGATGGTGCTTCTGCCACGCGCACCGAACGAGGTACTACTGTTTTACAAACCTTATCGCCAAAATGCTCGCGGACTTCGCGCACAACATCATCGGCCAATGTCGTATGTGTATACATCACGCAGGCAATATGGGTTACTTCAAGTGTTGGGTTCAAAACTTGGCTAACCCGATCTACGCTTCGTAATAGCTGACCGAGCCCTTCAAGAGCAAAGTACTCGCATTGAATCGGGACAAAGACTTCCGTCGCCGCAGTCAAGCCGTTGACTGTTAATAATCCAAGGGATGGCGGGCAGTCCAATAACACATAGTCATATTGGTCGATAACGGGTTCCAATGCTTTTTTTAGGCGTTGTTCACGACCCATTTCCGGAACCAATTCGATATCGGCGCCCGCCAAATCTAAGTTGGCTGGGGCAATAAATAAGTTTTTGGTTGCAGTCGGTTCGATACAGTTCTCTAGTTTTTCACCCCTGAGTAAAACATCATAAATAGTTGCATCTAAGTCTCTCGCATTGATTCCAAGACCGGTGGAAGCATTGCCTTGTGGGTCAAGGTCAATAACCAAGACTCGGTAATCAAGTTCGGCCAAGGCAGAACCAAGAGTTATCGCCGTTGTAGTTTTACCGACGCCCCCCTTTTGGTTGGCAAAGGCAATGATTCGTGGCAACGCGCGACGAGCAGGTACCTCCACGTTGACACTTGACTTACGCATGGATCAAGACTAGTTAACCAAAGTCTTCCCAGAATGGATGGGCGAGTTAACTAGCTCCGAAATCATCGTTTTGAGCATCTGAATGTTTCACGTGAAACAT
>JABMNW010000051.1 GCA_013204455.1 Acidimicrobiaceae bacterium | reverse complement strand
ATAGTTTTTTAGATCGCAGTCCGATCATCGGTGGCATAAATCCGCTTTCAGTGCCAATGCACATGGAGATTGAGGGTGACGGAAGTCGAGACTCAACCGTTGTCGGGTCTGCAACATTTCCTGCTGCTTACGAAGGGCCTCCTGGTTGCGTACATGGTGGATTCATAGCGGCGTACTTCGACGAAGTCCTCGGTATGGCGCAATCTCTCGGTGGCAACCCTGGGATGACAGTTAACTTAACGATTGATTACCGTGCGCCAACACCGTTAAACCAGCCAGTTGTGTTCCGCGGTCGAGTTGCATCGATTGATGGGCGAAAAATAAGTGTTGCTGGAACTTTGCATCACGGCGAAACATTGTGCGCCGAAGCAAAGGGATTGTTTGTCTCGATGCGCCCAGAAGTGTTTACTCGGCTTTTAGAAATTCGTCAGGCTCAAAAGACGGGTTAATTAGCACGGTTTATTATTCCGGTTTATTATCCTGGTTAATTATCCCCAGTACATCTGGTCCGATGCGACGCGCGGTAATTTTCCCGACAATTACGGCAAGTTCTTCGTTTTTAGTTGGTCGTTGAGTTGCGATCAAGCGTAACTCATAGTCGCTGCAGATCGCATTCGGTAGTTGTTTCACCACACGAGCAACACCACTACGCCAAGTTCGTAACTGGTCTTCGAGTGATGCAACACGAACTCGTGGGACGCGTTTTGGTGCAGTTACCAGAGATTCGTTAGGTGCACTGCTTAAGTCGCCAAGATCTGACAGCAGTTCGCTGCGTCCACTTGTGCGACCCTTTCGCGTTTGTGCCCAAGTAATAAAAAGTTGTTTGGATGCGCGAGTTAATGCAACATAGGCAAGGCGAACTTCTTCAGCTTTTTGTTCTTGATTGATTGCAGAAGCGTGAGGCAGTAAGCCAACCTCTGCACCGGCGACAACAACGCAGTCCCACTCGCGGCCTTTTGCTGAATGGAATGTAAGCACCTCGACCCCGTCTGTGCTGCGTTGGTCGGCTGCGGTTGCGCGCATCCATGAAGAGAATGCGCGACCATCCACCGTTCCAGGATGATCAAGTTTTAGAAAAGTCTGCAATTGTTCGGCGACCCAGCGTTGAATTTCTGATTCTGATTCGCTGAATACATCGGTGACCCAAGTAGCCAAGCCATTTCTGTTTTTACTTTGCGCAGCGTCACTGATCGCCGATGAGAGTTCTGGCGATGGGCGTGCAGTCCGCACTGGAATGCCACTGGCTACAAGTGCATCGACGATCGGCTCAATCTGAATGTTTGTGCGTACGAGAACCGCAGATGACTTCCAAGGTTCGGCACCGCCACGTGCAGCGTAACTCCACAACATCGAAGTGATGCCGATGACTTCGGCTTCGGCATCAGCGAAACTGCGCGCAACAACTGGTTCGGCACCGACACGCATTGAACGCACGTCGATCTCGTGTCCTGCGTGTTGCACAACAGCGGTTGCCACAGCCAAAATTTGTGGTGAGCATCGGTAGTTATTTGGTAAACGTAACACCGTTGTGCCGCGAATTTTGTCTGGTAGATCGTCAAAGAGTCGCTTGTCCGAACCATTCCATCCATAAATTGCTTGCATTGGATCACCGACAACAAATACATCCGCGCGTTGTCCACGAATTGCCTCGAACAATTCGTATTGCAGTGGATTCATATCTTGGGCTTCATCGACGAACAGGTGTCGATATCTCCAACGCACGGCCTGGGCGTAAGCGTTATCAGCACGTATTGCGTCGACGACTCGTGAAATTAAATCGTCGAGATCTACGACATTGCGTTGTAGTTTCAGTTGCTCATATCTTTTGTAAATCGTGGCGATTTCGTTATGTGGTGCTGGTGCGTACCGGCCAAGACGCTTTGCGGTCTGTGCGTAGGTCGCTGGCGGAATCAGTCGCGCGTGTGCCCAATCAACTTCAACCAATAACTCGCGGGCACGAGTAACAAGTGGATGATTCTCTGCAGCGGTGGTGACTAGTTGTAGACGATTGTGAATGATTGATGGCATCGGTTTGTGAATATCAGCAAGGCGCTGGCGCAACAACGCAAGAGCAACAGCGTGGAATGTGCCGACTGTAACCGATTGTGATTCACCCGATTCACGCGAGACACCCAAATCCATCAATCGCCGACGCATTTCGCTGGCCGCTTCGCGCGTAAATGTGATCGCCAAAATTCGTTCGGCGTGTGCAGAACCAGTTGCAACACGGTAGGCAATGCGATGGGTCAGCACCCTTGTTTTTCCCGAACCCGCGCCGGCGTGAACAACAGTTGCAGTCTCTGGACAAGTGACCGCATTGCGCTGGTCGGTGTCCAGTCCTCGCAACAGTTCCTCGGCGTCCATATCTTTACGCTAGGCGTTGGATGTAACAGCAGTTGAATACTGGGAAAGACCAACCACACGTCGATCACATGTCGATCACATGCCTGGCAATTATTTTTACTAGGTTTGACATATGGCGTATCCGCGAAAACTGCTAAATCGAGGTGAGCATGTAAATCTCGACTTGCACCCACATTGGGTGGTGTTTGTGAAGCCAGGCGTAATTTCGGTGCTATTGCTCGTACTTGTTACAACAGCTCAGCGCTTGGATGACGGTTGGTTTAAGACTGGAGTGACACGCGTTTTACTTATTGGGTTACTTGTTTCGGTTGGTGCAGTCGTTGTTGTCGCGTTGAAGTGGTCTCGGACATTTTTTGTTGTGACGTCACAGCGGGTTATTTTTCGGCAAGGTGTTTTATCACGTCGCGGAGTAGAGATACCACTTGATCGAGTAAATAATGTTAACTTCGCTCAATCATTTTTGGAGCGGATGCTCGGTGCGGGAGACTTGTTGATTGAGTCTGCGAGCGAAGACGGTCAACAACTATTTAGTGATATTCGCAATCCTGAGCAGGTACAAAATCTTATTCACGATGCGATTCAGTCGCGAACGGGGCGCGAAGCAAGTGCCGATCCTCCTATCTCGCAACTAGAACGACTCGAAGCAATGCTGCATCGCGGTTCGATCACCCAGTCCGAATTTGACGAACAAAAACGCCGTTTGTTACATTAATTAGATGTCACTCGCACAGGTTTCTCCACAGATAAAACTCGAGTACGACACGTTCGGCGATCCGAAGAATCCGGCGTTGTTATTGATCATGGGCTATGGCGCACAAATGGTTGCGTGGCACGATGACCTCTGCAAAAAGTTTGCCGATCGCGACTTGTTCGTCGTGCGATTTGATAATCGCGATTGTGGTCTGTCAACAAAACTTGACGGTGTAAAAGTTGATGTTGATGCGGTGATCAGAGCAGCGTTGCTAGACGAGCCAATGCCAACGGTGCCGTACACACTTTCCGACATGGCGAATGATGCGTTCGGGTTGTTGGATCATCTCAATATTAAAAGTGCACACGTTTTGGGTGCATCGATGGGCGGAATGATTGCACAAGTTATGGCGATCGAAAATTCGTCGCGCGTGCGCTCGCTAATTTCTGTGATGTCAATGTCAGGTGAACCAGAAATCGGTCAGGCTACACCAGAGGCAATGACTGCTTTGTTGTCGGTTCCGCCATCCGACCGGGCTGGATACATCGAACACTCAGTGGTGTATCAAGCGTTTGCTTCGAAGAAGTATCGTAGTGACGAAATTTCTAAGACGAATGCAGCGCGTGACTTTGACCGGTCGTTCTATCCGCAAGGTGCACCAAGACAACTTGCGGCGATTTATGCCGCCGGTCGGCGCACGGAACAATTACAGGCTTTGAAAACACCCACACTCGTTATTCACGGACGCGATGACACTTTGTTGACGCCGATTGCTGGTACGCGAACCGCCGAACTTATTCCTGGCGCCCGCTTAATTCTTATTGATGATATGGGACACGATTTGCCAAAACCAATTTGGTCACAATTTGTTGACAACGTCGCAGAGTTCGTATCCACACACTAAAATTTCTCGCATGACACAAGCCACATCTGGTGGTCCGCTCGCGGGCTTCAAGATCATCGAAATCGCCGGAATTGGCCCAGGGCCATTTGCGGCGATGATGCTCAGCGATATGGGTGCTGAAGTTATTCGTGTTGAACGCGTGCAGGCAGTGCGTGACGCGCCCGTGGCTGGTGCACATTGGGATGTCATGCAGCGCGGTCGCAAAAATGTTGCGATTGACTTAAAACATCCAGACGGTGTTGAAACCTTGTTGCAACTAATTGAAAAAGCTGATGCTTTGATTGAAGGTTTTCGCCCAGGGGT
>JABMNW010000050.1 GCA_013204455.1 Acidimicrobiaceae bacterium | reverse complement strand
GTCGTGACATCACGATGGCCAGACCCACGCACATCCAAAGTTGACCTCGGCTTCCCACACAGCAGGTAGTCGTTATGGACATCGGTATTGTTCTTCAGACAACTCCACCCGCTAGTCGGGTTGTTGATCTTGCGCGTAAAGCCGATATGTATGGGTTTTCGCACGTGTGGACATTTGATAGTCACATTTTGTGGGAAGAACCGTTCGTTATTTACAGTCAAATTTTGGCCCAGACACGAAATCTCGTAGTCGGACCGATGGTGACGAATCCGGCAACTCGCGATTGGACAGTAACAGCGAGTTTGTTCGCAACATTAAATGAGATGTACGGCAACCGCACCGTATGCGGCATTGGTCGTGGAGACTCGGCGGTGCGCGTTACTAATGGTAAGCCAACAACTCTGGCGACCCTGCGCGAAAGTATTCACGTAATTCGCGAACTCGCCAATGGCCGCGGCGTTGAATACAACGGCTCGACAATCAGGTTCCCGTGGGCAGCGAAAAGTAAATGCGAAGTATGGGTTGCCGCGTACGGACCAAAAGCATTGCAATTAGCCGGAGAAGTCGGAGACGGATTTATTCTGCAACTTGCCGACATCGATGTTGCCGCTTGGACAATTGACGCAGTTCGTAAAGCCGCACGCGACGCAGGACGCGATCCGAAGAGTGTCAAGATTTGTGTCGCCGCACCTGCATATGTCGGTGATGACCTGGCGCACATGCGCGAGCAATGTCGTTGGTTTGGCGGGATGGTTGGCAATCATGTCGCCGATATTGTTTCGCGCTACGGCGAAACCGGTGCCGTACCCAAGGCACTCACCGACTATATAAAAGGACGCGAGGGTTACGACTACAACCAACACGGTCAATCGGGTAACACACATACAGCGTTCGTGCCCGATTCGATTGTCGATCGATTCTGCATTCTTGGCAATGTGGACGAGCAGATAAAGCGACTAAAGGCATTAAAGGATCTAGGCGTTGACCAATTTTCGATTTATCTGCAGCACGACGGTAAAGAGCAAACCCTCGAGGCCTACGGCGAGCGCATCTTGCCAGCAATCGCAGAATTAGCGCAGGCCAAGCAGTAATGACATTGGTAGGTCGTATTGCGTATCGCACGTCAATGTTTGTTCTCGCTATCGCAGCCATCATTGGTGCTTGGGAGTTGTATAAACTAATCGGTCCACAAGGTGGCGGTAAATTTTTTGGTGTAAGCATCTTGCCGCGGGCCAACAACAATGCGATGCCACACGTTTGGGATATGTTCAGCCGCTTTGGGCGTCCAGAAGTGCGTGGATCTGATCGCAAGATCTGGGTAGTTGTGCTTTCTGGTGCGTGGTTTTCGTTGCGACTTTCGTTTGTTGGTTTCCTACTCGGTTCAACGGTCGGAGTCGGTCTGGCCGTACTGATGACCAGATTTCGTATCGTCCAGCGCGGCTTGCTGCCATATCTTGTGATGTCACAAACCGTTCCATTAATCGCACTCGCACCGTTAGTTGTTAGTTGGGGTGGAAAATTAGAAATCGGATCTTTCGTTTGGCCGCGGTGGCTATCGGCATCAATACTCGGCATGTTTCTTGCATTTTTTCCGATTGCTGTGGGCACATTGCGCGGCTTGGCCAGCGCGCCATCTGCTGCAATGGAATTAATGGAGAGCTATGCCGCATCATGGAAGCAAACGCTCTTCAAGTTGCGTTTTCCCGCCGCGGTGCCGTTTATGGTGCCTGCATTCAAACTTGCTGCATCTGGAGCAGTAGTTGGTGTTGTAGTCGCCGAAATCAGTACCGGTCTAAAAGGCGGAATCGGACGTTTGATCATCGAATATGCACGCGAAGCCACTGGCGATCCAGCCAAAGTATTTACCGCCGTGTTTGGTGCTGCGGCACTAGGTCTAACCATGTCGGGAATAGTTGCCGTGTCCGATTTGTTGTTGATGCGTAATCGACCAAAGGAGACGACAACATGAGTGCGGTCCAAGTTGTTGGAACAAGCAAAATATTTAATGAAGGTAGCGCAAAACAAGTTGACGCAATAGTCGAAGTCAACTTAACTGTTGAGTCAGGAGAGTTCGTCTCGCTAATCGGCCCATCAGGCTGCGGTAAATCAACCTTGTTGCGACTGATTGCTAATTTGCTCGAGCCAACACAAGGCGTAGTAAGTGTTAACGGCAAAACAGCGGCGCAGGCGCGATTGGATCAGGATTACGGAATGGCCTTCCAACAGGCGGGATTGTTCGACTGGCGAACAGTTGGCAAGAACATCGAACTGCCACTCGAACTTAAAGGTTGGGATAAAACTAAGCGTGCAAAACGAGCCGAAGAAATGTTGCATCTCGTGAAACTTCCAGAATTTGCCGAGATGTACCCGTGGCAATTATCTGGTGGGATGCAACAACGAATCGCAATTGCTCGCGCTCTTGCCGCACATCCGCCGTTGTTGCTGATGGACGAACCATTTGGCGCACTAGATGAAATGACTCGCGAATACATGCAAGGCGAATTGCTTCGGATTTGTGCTGAAACTTCGACCACGGTTGTATTTGTCACGCACTCAATTCCAGAAGCCGTGTATCTTTCGAACCGTGTTGTCGTGATGTCGCCTCGACCTGGCCGAATCGTTGAGATCATTGACGTGAACCTCGGCGCCAAGCGCACCGAGGACACTCGTGCCGCTGAAGGGTTCTTCCGCAGTATTACTGCCGTACGCGAAGCATTGCGTGGCACACATGCTGATCATGTCGCAGCGACTGCGATTCGCGGAGTTGAAGACCGCTAATCATGCGAGCCGAAACACGGATCCAACGCATTATGCCACCGCTTATTTTCGGTGTCGCTTTTTTGCTGCTATGGGAAGCACTCGTAAAAGGTTTTAACTTGAAACCATACTTTCTTGCGGCACCATCGAAAATAATTGAGCAATTCTTTAAAAACGCAAGTCGTATCTGGGAAGCCTCGGCCGTGTCTGGTACGAATGCGCTAGTCGGGCTAATTGTCGGCACCGTTCTTGGCATAGCGATGAGTTTTGTTCTAAGTCGGTTTCGTTTCCTTGGCGAACTAATTACTCCGTTGGCTATTTCATTGAATGCGATTCCAATTTTTGTGCTGGTGGCAGTGCTCAACAATATGTATTCAATTACGAGCGAGATTCCGCGACGGTTTATGGTCACACTTGTTGTTTATTTCATAGTTTTAGTCAACGTTGCCAAAGGCCTTACCCAGGTGCGCTCGACACATATCGAACTAATGCATTCGTATGCGGCGAGCGAATTTTCAATTATGCGTAAGGTTCGGGTGCCAAATGCGGTGCCCTATCTATTTACGGCACTTAAGGTCGCTGCCCCGGCGTCAGTGATTACTGCTTTCGTCAGCGAGTATTTTGGCGGGTTGCAAAACGGTCTAGGTAGTCGGATTACGAACAATATCGCGACTTCTAAGAATGCTGCGGCATGGGCCTACGTATTCGGTGCTTGTCTGCTTGGGCTAGTATTTTACACGCTCTCCATTATTTTGGAGAGTGTTACTCGCAAGGGTGACAAAAAATAACACATGCGGGCTCACACCCGGGGGAGAAGTAAATGAAGAAACAAACATTAAAGATGGCCTTCGCAGGCATCGCGGTAATGTCATTGTTTGTTGCCGCCTGTGGCGGTAGCAGCGAGACAGTGACGCAAGAAACAACGGCACCAGTCACCGAAGAAACTGCGGCTCCGGTTGCCGAGTGCATAACACCAACACCAGTGAAATTGCAACTGCAGTGGTTTACTCAGGCACAGTTCGCTGGTTATTACGCCGCACAGGATCAGGGCTTTTATGCTGATCAATGTCTTGATGTAACAATCTTGGAAGGCGGGGTTGACATTGCGCCACACGTCGTTCTCGCCAACGGCGAAGCAGACTTCGCAATTTCTTGGGTCTCCAAGGCACTTGCTGGTCGCGAAGGTGGAGCGAACATCGTTAACATTGCACAAATTTTCCAACGTTCAGGCACACTGCAGGTTTCGTTTAAAGATAAGAACATCACCACACCAGCAGACTTCAAGGGCAAGACCATCGGTAACTGGGGATGGGGCAACGAGTTTGAAATCTTCGCCGCACTCACAAAGGCCGGTCTTGATCCAGCCAAGGATGTCACACTTGTTCAGCAACAGTTCGACATGGCGGGCTTGCTTGCCGGCGATATTGACGCTGCCGAAGCAATGACCTATAACGAGTACGCACAAGTGTTGGAAGCAGTGAATCCGGCAACAGGCGCACTTTACACACCAGCAGACTTCAACGTCATTTCGTACGAGGCTGAAGGTGTCGGTATGTTGCAGGATGCAATTTGGGCAGACGGCGCACGTCTTTCCGATCCTGCATACGTTGACATAGCAACCAAGTTCGTTGCTGCATCTATTCAAGGTTGGGCGTTCTGCCGTGACAACACTTCGGCTTGCCGTGACATCGTTGTCGCCAAGGGCTCAAAGCTCGGTGCCAGCCACCAGTTGTGGCAAATAAATGAAATCAACAAGTTGATCTGGCCAGCCGCAAGTGGCGCAGGGATGATTGACGCGGCTGCATGGGATCGCACAGTGGCTCTTTCGCTCGAAGCGAAGAACCTCGAAGGTGGCACCGTGTTGACCAAGGCTCCAGATGCGGAAGCGCACACCAATGACATCGTCACAGCAGCGCTCGCGTTGCTTGCTGGCATGGGTGTTGACACCAACGGCGCGGCATACGCGCCAGAAACTGTCACGCTCCTCGAAGGTGGAAACTGAGTAGGTCAGTAATTAACTAGTCAGTAATTAACTAGTCAGTAATTATTTAGTAGAGGGCGGGTCGCTTCGGTGGCCCGCCCTCTTTGTTTATTAGATATACGGACAGTGACGACAGTTGTTCTCGCAACAAAAGCCCCGAGTTTTATGCGCCGGTGCGGTGATCACGAACAATGATGTTTGTGGATCGAAATATCCGTCATTGCCAGCAACAATCGCAGCCTCGTGTGCGGCGATGATTTGGTCGTAGAACGAATCGTTTGGCGAGAGCCTTGACGGATGCGGATTAGATTGCGGGTTTGTCATCCCTCGTAATTTTTGTCCGCAAGGTCGAGAACCTGGTCGATAATATCGAGACCGGTTTTCACATCTTCAATTGATGTATTACATGGCGGTACGACATGGATACGGTTGAAGTGCGCAAACGGCCACAGGCCGTGTTGCTTGCAAGCAGCAACTAGTTCAAGCATTGGTTTGGCGTCTGCACCAGATGCATTAAACGGCACATATGGTTTTCGTGTTTCGCGGTTGCTAACTAATTCGATTGCCCAAAACACACCAAGTCCACGCACATCTCCGACGCTTGGGTGCTTGACTTTTAATTTTTCGAGTCCTGGCCCGATTACGTCCGTGCCAAGCATTCGTGCATGTTCAACGATTTTTTCCTCTTTGAAGATGTTGATTGATGCAACCGCCGCGGCACACGCAAGCGGATGACCGCTATATGTCAAACCGCCCGGGAACACGCGTTCGCGGAATGTGTCGGCAATTTTTTGGCTAATTACGACACCACCGAGCGGTACATAGCCTGAGTTAACACCCTTAGCAAAGGTCAATAGATCTGGAGTCACCTTCCATTTGTCAACGGCAAACCACTCGCCACAACGGCCAAATCCGGCCATCACTTCATCGCACATCATCACGATGCCGTACTTATTGCAAATATCGCGGACACCTTGCAGGTACCCATCTGGTGGCACCAAGATTCCATTCGTGCCAACGACTGTTTCGAGTCCAATCATCGCTACCGTGTGCGGGCCTTCAAACGTAAGCACATCTTCGAGATGTTGCAGTGCGCGCTGACACTCTTGCTGATCATTTGTCGAATGAAATGCCGAACGATATGGATACGGTCCCCAAAATTTAACTGCACCAGATGCGCCGACTTCGTTAGGCCAGCGGCGTGGATCGCCAGTAAGTGCAATCGCACCTGATGTCGAACCGTGATACGAACGGTATGTCGTAAGAATTTTGTGGCGACCGGTATGTAACTTGGCCATACGCGATGCGTACTCTGCGGCTTCGGCACCACCATTGGTGAAGAACACCATGTTCAGATCACCTGGTGCAAGATCGGTGATCAACCGTGCCGCTTCACTGCGAGCCTCGTTGGCAAATTGTGGCGCAACAGTGCACAACTTTCCTGCTTGTTCTTGGATTGCCGCAATAAGTTTCGGGTGCTGGTGACCAATATTTAAGTTGACGAGTTGACTTGAAAAGTCCAAATATTTTTTGCCATTCGAATCCCAGAACCAAGACCCTTGACCACTGACGAGGTCGAGTGGGTCGAGAGTGGCTTGTGCTGACCACGAGTGAAACACATGAGCGCGGTCGTCGAGGTATGCCTTTGAGCGGGTTGCTTGGGTTGTCATGCGTCAATCCTAATTCGTTGAATTAGTTCATTTACATCGATTAGTAAGTGTGCCGAGGTGTTGAATCGTTGTTTCGATCACATCTCCGGCACGAAGGAACCGTGGGGGTGTTCGGCCGGCGCCGACACCCGAGGGAG
>JABMNW010000049.1 GCA_013204455.1 Acidimicrobiaceae bacterium | reverse complement strand
GCAGTTGGCCCAGTTGATTTGCTATGTCGCGATGCATCAGGCCAAACCGTCGCCGTTGAAATTAAACGCCGCGGCGAAATTGACGGGGTCGAACAACTCACCAGATATATCGACTGTTTGCATGCCGACACGTCGCTCGGCAAGATTCGTGGCATCTTTGT
This sequence comes from Acidimicrobiaceae bacterium, assembly GCA_013204455.1. Lineage (GTDB taxonomy): Bacteria > Actinomycetota > Acidimicrobiia > Acidimicrobiales > Ilumatobacteraceae > BACL27. The sequence continues at coordinate 2,130 of JABMNW010000049.1, read as the reverse complement.
CGCGCAGTCGATCAAACCTCAAGCACGTGTGTTTGCCGAAAGCCGAAAAATCGACTGGCGCGAAGTTGATTACGACGAGTTGCGTGGCAAAAAGTCCGACGACCTAAAACTGTTTTAGTTGGCTGAGTCGGCGATTCGTTTAACGAGCTCTTCTAAAAACTCATCGGCGTATGCCCCGGGATACGCAGTCCAATAACGCTTAACAGCCTTTGCGGTATTTTCGAACGAACACATCAGCCATAGTGCAACCAGATCCACAAAGTCTCTCGCCCCTCGACTAGCGAATAGTTTCATGACGAATAAGTCATCGGGTTGAATGAGCAGAATTCGAAGGTTTGACAAGTTTGCAAGCAAGGAGCAGCGCGAGTTGTCAAAGTCTTGCGGCACGAACGCACCAGTCGAATCGTTCAGCCACTTCAATGAGAGATTCTCTGCTGCTGACACACGACCAATGGCAATTTCAAAAACTGCGTCGATCTTCGAGATGACATCGACATCACTAGTGGATTCACGCAGACCCATGAGTGCGAGCCGCGATCGACATTTTGATATGGACTCGCTACCAGTCAGTTGGTCGCCAAAATTCCAAACTTGATAAGTAGATTTTTCGCTTCCTGAACTGTGACGGCGCACTTGCGGCAGCACGTTTAATCATCATCGGAGTTCCAGGTGGAGAGAATTTACGACCGAGCGCGGGAACAGTTCCGCACCACTTCGGGCGGTCAATTCCTGCGTCATCCGCAAGTTTTTCGGCAATCGCGGCCAAAAGACAATCCAGCCTGTCGAAACCAGACCGCCGAGGTGGCTGGGCTATTGCATCTCCGATAATTGTAGGTCGGCTAGTCACGTAGTCGACAAAGATTCGAATCTTCAGATAGTCAATTTCAATTCCCCATTTCTCTTGTGTGAACGCGTTGCTTAACTTCGCAATCGAAATCTCGGAGAGTGGACCTGTGCTTAACTCAACGCGAAGATCCAACGCACTGCAAAGGCGCTGCAGCATAGTGATCGTTGGATCCATCTCTCCGGACTCAGTGCGGCTCACCGTGGTGAGTGAAACACCAGCGCGCCGCGCGACTTCTTTACGCGAGAGGCCAGTCTTTAAGCGTGCTTTGGCAAAATCGTGAGCAACCGACCTAATCACCGCCACCCTCATAGACACATGGGTAGCATATATGCAATCCAAGTCTATTGCCCAGAAACTATCTACTTTTTTTGTGGTTGTGGCCAGGTGCCGTCGCGGCCGTCCATTCCAGCATTCGGTCTTGCCGCAGCGATCATCGTCTCAACGATTGGCCCCAGTGATGCAGCATCAGCAACGGCTGCGTGGGTTGGTCCACGATGCCAACCTTCGGCAATCGCCAATACATCACCGCTTGCTTCAAACACACGACCAGTAACACCAGCCGATTCAATACTTGCCAGCCAAGTGACAATCGGCGCAATCCACTTTGGTGAACGATGCTCGCGTTCGGATTCGGTTTCTGGTGCGGGTCCAAGATTTTCCGTCATGCGAGTTAACGCCACTGGGGCAACAGCGTTAACTGTTACGCCGTACCGCGCAAGTTCGAGCGAGGCAATCGTGGTGAAAGCAGCGATGCCAGCTTTAGCTGCTCCATAATTTGTTTGACCGACGTTGCCGTAAATTCCAGAGACCGATGATGTGTTGATAATTCTTCCATCAACGGGTTTTCCTGCTTTGCTTTGATCGCGCCAGTACGCCGCAGCAAAACGCGATGGCGCAAAAGTTCCTTTCAGATGCACTTTGATGACAGCATCCCATTCTTCCTCGCTCATGTTTGCCAACATCCGATCACGCAAAATACCAGCGTTATTTACAACTGCGTGCAGATCACCAAAGGTTTCGATTGCGGTGTTAATCAAACGTTCGGCACCTGCCCATGACGAAATATCATCATCGTTGGCAACTGCTTTGCCACCCATTGCTTCGATCTCGTTGACAACTTGTTGCGCTGGAGAATGATCCCCGCCAGAACCATCGACTCCGGCACCAACGTCATTGACAACAACGAATGCGCCGTGTCTGGCAAGGCTTAACGCGTGTTCGCGACCGATACCTCGTCCCGAACCAGTGACAACAACTACTCGACCTTCACATAAGCGACTCAT
>JABMNW010000048.1 GCA_013204455.1 Acidimicrobiaceae bacterium | reverse complement strand
ATGCCGGCATCTCAAACATCGCACCCGCGCTCAACACAACTGCCGAAAAATATCGCCAAGTGCTTGAAGTCAATCTTGTTGCACCGTTTATGCTGGCGAAAGCGTTTGGCAAAATCATGCTTGACGCTGGTTCAGGCAGCATCGTCAACGTCGCATCCGTCGCCGGCCTGCAGGGCATTGCCGATCGTTCGGCATATAACGCAAGCAAGCAAGGACTAATCGGTCTTACGCGAACACTCGTCGTCGAGTGGGGCGCGCGTGGTGTTCGAGTCAACGCAGTGTGTCCTGGTTGGGTGAAAACTGAAATGGATCATAAAGATCAAGCAGGCGGCTCATACACCGATCAAGACATCACCGACCCCCACGGGGAAAGCCACCCCGAAAGGAGCAGGGCCAACGACGACTACAACGACACTCCCTCTAAAGCCACTGATAGTAACTTGCAAAAACTTTTTGATGTCGGTTGAGGATTGGTATAGGCGTGGAGGATTCGGCGTTGAGTGCACCGCAAATTTAAATACCAAATTTGATATGTATGGTGATCCCGAGCCAAATAGCGTCGTTACAGCAAAGGTGTGTGTGAGTATCAATAGCCAGCGCCAGGCTGACTATGACCAGAAAACTGACAGGGGTCTAAAGTTCACACTTTATGATCACGCGACCGATTCGCAAGGTTGTCGTACATGGCCAAAAAACAGTGTCGAGATATTTTCGATGGGAAACCCGTTCGGAACGCATACGGCCGTAGTCACATTCGTGGACAGCCTTGGGCGAGCCGCAACATATACGTTTAGTTTCAATAGCACTCGCAACTATTAGTTGGTAGACATTTGGTATGCGCACTGTAGTTGTGAACCAGAAACATTGGTTTATACGGGAAGTTTCGGGATGTAATCGAGGGATGAAACTCAACAACTAATACGGTTCGGCATTTAGAAGCTAGTTTTCGCGGATTTCGATTCTTGTTAGCCCCACGGTTTCCTAAACCGCAGGTCGCATGTTCGATTCGTATCGGGGGCGCCAATGAAATCAAAGGAGTATCTACTTAATGTTTGCATCTAAGCCTTTTACCCATGTCCCATTAGATACTGGGTTTGTCCCATCTTGACTCAAATCTCCTGAATCTCATGCGCGCGGGAACATTGCCTCATGAATGGAATTTCTTCACAGGCATCGCACTCGGTGTCAATGACATGGAGTTGACCTGGTGCGCTAGCCTTGACACGGTAATGCGGTTCAAGAGAAGTGATGTCGATCGTCAATAACTCGGTGATGTGGTTTAGACGAGACTTGCGCTTGTCGGACAACGAAGCCTTGTGCGCCGCAGCCAAAGAGGGCAGTGTTACGCCGCTGTTTGTACTCGACCCAATGTTCTTTAAACGCTCGGGTGCGCCTCGATTGGCATTTCTATTGCGCAACTTACGCGAATTGAACATATCAATGGGCGGCGCATTGGTGGTACGTTCGGGCAATCCCGTAAACGTTGTGGCGGCCGTTGCTCAAGAAGTTGGTGTCACCGTTGTGTATGCGGCCAAAGATTTTGCCCCCTATGGTCGGTCTCGCGACACATTGGTCGACGCCGCACTGCACAAGATCGGCGCACAGTTGCGCAGTATTGGTTCTGCGTACGCAGTCGAACCTGGCCGGGTGCGAAAAGCAGATAACACGCCGTACGCAGTGTTTACTCCGTATTCAAAAATTTGGTTATCGAAGGGTTGGCCAGCGCCATTGGCGCATCCCAAAGTTATGTGGCATGGCGCGCCGACGGTTATGTCAGAAGCGATTCCAACTGAACCACACTGCGACGCAACTCTTCAACCAGCTGGCGAAGAAGCGGCATTGAACATGTGGGAAGCTTTTCGGGACACGGCACTTCACAGGTACAACGAGACACGCAACAACCCTGACATCAATGGCACAAGTCAGTTGTCTGCATACTTGCGGTTTGGTGTCTTGCATCCGCGCTCACTACTGGCCGAACTCGGTGATTCTAAAGCGCACTCAGTGTTTCGCAGCGAGTTGTGTTGGCGCGAGTTTTATGCCGATGTTCTTTACCATCAACCGCGCACAGTGTGGGAAAACTTGCAACTGAGAATGAATAATATGTTGCTCGACAGCGATGCCGCTGCAGTGACGCGATTTGAAGCATGGTGCAAAGGTGAGACAGGTTTCCCAATCGTGGATGCCGGGATGCGTCAGATGCTGGCAACGGGCTGGATGCACAACCGCGTTCGCATGATCGTTGCAAGTTTTTTGGTCAAAGATCTGCACCTGCCGTGGCAGTGGGGCGCAAAGTTTTTT
>JABMNW010000047.1 GCA_013204455.1 Acidimicrobiaceae bacterium | reverse complement strand
TGACTGCTTTGTATGGCGACACGAATCCTGAACTCTCATCGTCTTTGCCGATGGGTGATACTTTTTGCGCAACAACTGTTTAACTAGAAAGATAATTTAAAAACTAGTCGTCCGAGAAACGCTGTTCTAAAAACGGATCACCGTACATGTGGTATCCGTTTTGTTCCTAGAAACCTGGCGCATCGGCATCACGAAGTTCTAAGCGACGCAGCCACTTAGGTGATTTCCAAAAGTACAACTGCGGAATTAGCAAGCGCACTGGCCCACCATGGATTGGATCAATGTCTTCGTTTTCGTACGCGTAGACCACGAGCGAATCATCTCGCATCACATCCACAAGCGGTAAGTTTGCGGAGTAACCGTGTTCGGCGTGACCCATAATATGTGTTGCTTTATTCGAGATCTTGGCCCGCGCTAACAAATCGCGCACACGCACACCAGTCCAAGTCATATCGAACTTTGACCACTTTGTCACACAATGAATATCTGTAGTTATTTTTGTCGACGGCAGTGCACGTAACTCGTCTAGTGACAATGTGTACGGCTCGCCGACGAGCCCATCAATTGTCAGACTCCATTCGCCGGGTGCATAAGTCGGGACATCGCCGACATGCAAAACAGGAAATCTGTCAGTGAGATATTGTCCTGGTGGTAGTCGCGATTCGTTGAACCCTTTGGCAGCCAATTCGTCACGATTTCGATCGAAGAATCCCACTATCCAATTGTGCCCTAAAATCCTCGTTTTAAGCATAAACAAACTCGTCCATAGATACATTTTTGTTGTGGCACTATATGTCGTCAGGCACGCCAAAGCTGGCAGACGCACCGAATGGGATGGGCCAGACACACTTCGGCCACTTAGCGACAAAGGCTGGGAACAAGCAACGGCTCTTGCCCAAACGTTACAGACACTTTCTCCGAGCAAACTAATTTCGAGTCCAGCAACACGCTGTATGCAAACTCTTGATCCACTCGCCAAAGCAATAAACCAAGAAGTACGAGTTGACGAGCGTCTGCAAGAAGGCGGAGATATTGCCGAGATGATTGAACTGTTTGAGGATGTTCCTGATCTATCTGTTATGTCCAGCCACGGTGACATGATTCCAGAATTAATTCGCTTACTCGAGCGTCGTGGAATGGAGATCGGCTCTAAACCTGACTGGCGAAAAGCATCAGTTTGGGTAATACAGCGAACCAAGCGCGGCTTCGAATCCGCGATTGCTTGGGCACCGCCATTACTAGCTACTAGCGAACTTACAAACTAACCAGCAAGTGCGGCGTCAACCTCGGCAACAATCGAATCCACAAAACTTTTTACCTCGGCTGGCGGATTCTGCGATTGGCAAATCGTTAGTTCTTTTCTTGCACCCAGTGCATCCCCTGCAAGTCGAAAACGAATAATTCCAAGAAAACAATGTGGATCGGGATAACTCGCATCAAGTGCAATCGCCCGCTCAAGATCAGTTGATGCTGATCGAAATGCCAACTGCTTTACTTCGTCTCCAGCAGCACGTGCAATTAGTGCCAACATCCATGCGCGATACGTAAGTGCTTCAACATTGTCGGGATCCAAACTCAGAACTTGCGAATACAACTTGATTGCGGCTTGCGGATCAACAAAATTTGTCGCCCGAGCGGTAGAAAGTAACGAGGCTGTCGAATCTTCAATGCCTCCCGTAAATGTTTGGCCAGATAATCGTTGCCCAGACTGATTGGCAACTAACCAACCAGTACCACTAGCGACAAGTAAAATAACAATAAGTGTGATTATTGTTCGACTACGACTACGAGAAACTTGTGTCTCACTAGTTAATGACTCCAGACCTTCAATCTGCTTAATAATCTCGGCAGTTCGTGCGACGTAACCTAATCTCAGTGATTCGTAATCGCTGCTATCTATGTCACCAAATTTAAACTCGCTCTCTAGGTCGCGCAAAGATCGCAGTAAAAAATGCTTTTGCTCTTCAAGCATCGCCAGATCGTCAGGTGATTGGTTCATTAATCTCTAGTCATCTTGCTTGGTGGCTTCTTGTGCCAAAGCGCGGTTGACAAGTTTTTCGTCCTGCGTGGTTGGTGCTTTGGGTTTATTGCGATTCCAGCGGGCGAAAACACTGACTAGAAATGACGCAGATATGACTAGCGCCGCGGCGGGAAGTGCCCAGACAAGTGCATCTAAACCAGTTGCGCGCGGCACTAACAACACTTGCCCACCAAAGCGTTGCTCAATAAATGTGATGATCTCATCGTCGCTACGGATACCCGAACCAACTTGCCGTGCCACTTCTGTGCGAATAGATTCTGCAGCCGCAGCACGAGAGACATAAACACTCTCACCAGAGCAAGTAGGACAAGCGAGATTTTTGGCAATTGAATCAATTCGATCTTGCTGAGTTAAGGGACCGCCACTGCGAGTCGATCCAAATACGAGAAGCAAACCAACAAGTAGCAGCATTCCAATCCAGACTGGTTTTGATGTATTTCGCGATCTCACGATGTGAACTCATTTCGCAAAGTGTCAAGTTGCGCTTCGAGCAAACCTTCGCTCAATTCGCCTGTAATTCTTACCCGTACCACTCCGTTTGGATCAATAATCCAAGTTTCTGGTACACGAGCAACACCAAAGGCAACAGCAATTGCGCCGTTGTCATCTAGCAATTTTGACCACGTACCACCATTTTTAGAAAAGAACGCACGCACTGCGTCATCATCATCATCGTTGATCACTGTGTAAAATTCGGCTCGATTTGGATTACTTGCCTCGCGCTTGACAAAGTCGACCAATAACGGGTGCTCGTTGATACACGGGACACAGGTTGAGTTAAAGAAATTCAACACAACCCACGAACCTTTGCGTCGCCCTAAGACAAACGGTTCGCCATCAATAGTTGTGCCCGAAACAGATGGAGCAGGCTGACCAAGTAGCGGAGACCGGGCAACTTGGTCCGCGTTCGGTTTGGATCCAACCAACACCACAAGCAGTGCCACGACGATTACGCCAATAACGCCAGAAACGATTTTTACCAAGATTTTATCCGCGTAAATTATCATGATTATTAACTGCTCTTTTCGGAAATCAAATCTAGAGCGCGTGTCCGATCTGCTGGAGCGCTTGTCGGATCGGTTAGACGTCGCCGGCGACGACCTGGAAATGCCGCAAGCAATGTTCCCAATGCCATTAACCCAGTCCCGATCCAAAGCCAGATAATCATTGGCTTGATAAACACCTTGATCCGCGCCGTATCCGAATCTTGTCGCACAGGTGGCTCAAGAGTCAGATAGATATCGCTCGCCAGTGATGTTTTTACCGCTGGCGTGCCGACATTTATCCCCACGCGTGTGTACTTAGTGATCGCTGGTTCATAAATTTTATCACCATCGACAATCACTAGTGCTTTCACGCTCACACTTCGATCGTCACGAACTTCGACTACATCTACTAATTCAAAACTATGATTCGCAAAAGTTACGGGTACGCCCGTAACTAGCGTAAGTTCTTGGCTCTTGCTGTAACTGTTCGATGCACCAAGCGCCACAGCAATCAAGATCACACCAAGATGCACGATCATTCCCCCGTTTGCACGACCAACAAGTCCACGCCAACCCTGACGACGAGTTGCAAGTACGACTTGACGCAACGCGGCGCCAGATGAAACTCCGCCAAGAGTAAAGGTAAGCAACGGTGCCAGACCATACGCACCAAGGATCAGGCTCGCGACTAGTGCAGCGATTCCACACCATGCAGGCCAAAACAATCGTGCGCCTAATGTCTCGAGCGATGCCTTGCGCCAAGGTAACAGCGGTGCAATCGCCATCAGCGTGAGCAGAGAAATTCCGATTGGAACCGTCAGTCGATCAAAAAATGGAGACCCGATAGCAATCTGACGGTCCTGAAGAACTTCGACAATAAGTGGAAATACGGTGCCGAGCAAGACAATGAACGCGAACAATGCAAACAAAACATTGTTGGCCAAAAATGCTGCTTCTCGTGAAAACGGCGAATCTATTATTCCCGGCGAACGCAATCGATCGCCACGCCAACCAATAAGAAAAACCGAACCAACTAATACGACGGCAAAGAACGAAAGGAACCATATACCAATACTGCTCTCGCTGAACGCGTGCACACTATTCAGCACTCCCGATCGAGTTAGGAATGTGCCAAGAATTGTCAAACTAAATGTCGCTACGAGTAACGAAATATTCCAAACGCGAAGCATTCCGCGACGCTCTTGTACGAGCACCGAATGTAAGTACGCCGTACCGGTAATCCATGGCAATAGTGATGCATTCTCGACTGGGTCCCATCCCCAAACACCTCCCCATCCGAGAACTTCGTAACTCCACCAACTGCCAAGAGCAATTCCGAATGTAAGAAACCCCCAGGCGAATAGTGACCATCGGCGAGTTGCCAGTAGCCAACCTTCACCAACACGACCAGTGATCAGCGCCGCAATCGCAAAGGCGAACGGCACGGTGACTCCGACAAAACCCAGATACAAAATCGGTGGATGGAATAAAACAAGAATGTGATTTTGTAGTAGCGGATTTGGTCCTGGCCCATCCAGCACTCCTTTGGCACCGAGCGCAAACGGATTCGCCGGTAAAAACGAAACCAAGAAAAAGAATGCCAACACAGCAAGCATTACTGCCATCGCCCATGCAGCAAGAATTTCTTGCATTCTCTTACGTATCCAAAATGAAACAGCAACTGTGTATCCGGCGAGGATTAACACCCACATCAAAAGTGATCCTTCGAGTGCACTCCATACGGCGGCAAAGTTGTACAGCGCTGGTGTTGACCATGAACCAACCTTTTGAACATACGCAAGTGAGAAATCGCGGGTGATCATTGCGAACTCCATTGCCGCGAATGCACCTACTGCAGATGCGAATGCGAGCATTGCAAACCTGGGCACAAGACGGATTACTCGTGGGTCGTTGTTGCGCGCGCCAGTTACGGCAGCGAATACACCGAATACGGCACCGACAAAACCGACTAGTAGTAGAGCCCGACCGATCGTGCCGCTTATCCCAGCAATTGCGAACATGCGGCGCTCCCCGAAGTTTCGAGTCGATCTTCATTTTTTTCTTGATACTCATTGGAATGCATTACTTCGATGCGATTCGATTCAAGTACACCATTAACGAGCCGACCGTGGGCAACTACTGGAATGCATTCTTGAAAGATGCCGCCAGGGTCTCCCGCATATGTCACTAGTAATGACTTGCCGTTGAATATAAGTTTGAAGTTTGTCACATTGTCATTTTTCGAGTACGAACCTTGCTCAACTGTGCCCTGCACACGCAATCTGTTTGTGGTGTCGCATCCAGAACGCACACCGACCTCGTCGACATTGCAGTAATAGTCAATTGCCGAAGACAAGAACTGGGT
>JABMNW010000046.1 GCA_013204455.1 Acidimicrobiaceae bacterium | reverse complement strand
GTCAACGTCGACGCAAGTTAAGTTCGAGCGTTCGCGTCGTTTGTTGTAGCGATGCTGCCAATCGCTGTTGATGCCCTCGGGGGTGATAAGGCTCCGCAAGAAATAATTGCTGGTGCCCGCGAGGCTTTGGCACTTGGCATTCCGGTTGTGCTTGTTGGTCCCAGCGATTTGCCTGGGCGTGAAGGTTTTGAGTTAATCGTTGCCAGCGAAGTAATCGAGATGCATGAAGATGCTGCAAGTTCGGTGCGGATTAAAAAAGATTCAACACTTGTCCGCGCTGCCGAAGCGGTGCGCGATGGTAAAGCGAGTGCGATGATTTCCGCTGGCAACACTGGCGCCACGATGGCTTCAGCGCTGTTGCGGATGGGACGCATCGAGGGCGTTAAACGTCCAGCAATTGCAACGCCGATTCCTGTGCCTGGTTCGACTCCAACTGTGTTGCTTGACGCCGGGGCGAATGTCGAAGTTGAACCAATTTGGTTGACTCAGTTTGCGTTGATGGGCAAGGTATATGCACAAGCACGATTTGGTATCGAAAATCCGCGTGTTGGGTTGCTTTCGATCGGTGAAGAACCTGGCAAGGGCGATACTTTGCGCAAGCAAGCATACGAATTATTTTCTGCGGCAAAGAATATTAACTTCATCGGTAATGTTGAAGGCCGCGACATCATGACTGACAAAGTGGATGTTGTTGTAACCGACGGATTTACCGGCAACGTTGTACTCAAGACACTTGAAGGCACGATGCGCGGAGTCGTTAAAGCATTATTCACGGCGATTGGCACACCCGAATACAAACAGCATGCCGATGCCGTGATGCCCGCGTTGCTCGGTTTGTACACACAATTCGACCCAGATACATACGGTGGCGCAATTTTGCTTGGCGTTGATGGTGTGTGCATTATTTCGCATGGCTCATCTGGTGCCCGGGCGATGCTCAACGGCATCAAGGTGGCTCAGGAGATGGTCGAAGTTGATATGGTCGGGCAAATTCGCCGAGCATTGCAAGAGCAATGACCAATTCGCTTGATGCACTAGCCGAAAGGATCGGATATAAATTTACCGACGAGTCGTTGCTGATTACCGCGACGCGACATAGTTCCTGGATCGCAGAGAATTCTGTCGCCGAGAACAGTATCGCCGAGAAAAGTAACGCTGGGAATGACGGTTTCGAATCTAATGAGCGACTCGAGTTTTTAGGCGATGCCGTGCTTGGTTGGGTCGTGGCCGACATTATGTAGCGCCGATATCCAGATTTTGACGAAGGCGATCTCACCGACATGCGAAAGATCGTTGTCAATACGATTGCGCTTGCGGATGTTGCAACGCAACTTGGTTTGGGCGAGTTCATCATGTTGGGGCGTGGCGAAGAAACCGGCGGCGGACGCGAAAAAACTTCGATTCTCGCTAACGCGTTAGAGGCGGTTATTGGCGCTGTATATCTAGATTCGAGTTCACAACGTGTGTACTCGTTTGTTACATTGCTACTCAGCGAATCGATCGACGAGGCGTTGGCTGCGTTAAGCCAACTCGATGCAAAGTCGCAGTTGCAAGAATTAACCGCGCGCTTGTCGCGCTCGATGCCCGAATACCGCGTAACGCACGAAGGTCCGGATCACGCCAAGATGTTTCATGCTGACGTATATATAGACAACGAGGCGGTCGGTGCGGGGAGTGGCCGAACCAAGAAGTCTGCCGAGCAACAAGCAGCACAACAGGCTTTTGTAGCATTGTCAACAAATTAAAACGGCAGAACGCGAATGCCCGAACTACCAGAAGTCGAAACTGTGCGGCGCGGTTTGCAAGAACATGTTGTCGGAAGAAAAATTGTCAAAGTCGAAGTTGGTCGAGAGCGCACGGTGCGGCGTACAAGTCGCGAGGCACTAATCGATGGGTTAACTGGCGTGCAGATTTTGCGCGTGTCGCGCCGTGGAAAATATCTTGTCTGCGAATTGGATTCCGGTCAACAAATGATGATCCATTTGCGAATGAGCGGGCGTTTAATAATTGCCAAACCAAACGCAATCCGGCCACCGCATGCGCATGTGGTTATGCACCTCGCGCGAAGTGAGGTAGTTGAGAGCGAATTATGGTTTGTTGATCCGCGCACTTTTGGCGAAGTGGTGGTATTCGATCCTGATTTAGTAAGTACTCAGATGCCTGATTTAGCAAATTTGGGAGTTGATCCATTGCTCGACGAGTTCACTCCCGCGACCCTGCGAGAATTATTTAAAGGTCGTCGTGGAAATTTAAAAGCGCTATTACTTAATCAGCATTTTGTGGCTGGAATTGGCAATATATATGCTGACGAAATTCTCCATTTTGCAAAATTACGACCCGATCGTCTGCCTGGTCGGCTCTCACAAAGCGCACTTGTGCGTCTGCATGCGGCTATTGCTCTGGTCTTAAATAACGCGGTAAATGCTGGGGGTAGCACGCTAAAAGACTCTCAATATGTCGATTTGGACGGTCAGACAGGCAACTACCAGAGCCAACACCGGGTTTATGGGCGTGCCGGCAAACCGTGTTTGACGTGTCGGAAGGGTCGCATTTTGATGACGACAGTGGCGGGCAGGTCGACTTGTTATTGCTCAACCTGCCAACACTGAGTTCCAAGCGGGCACCGACGAGATGAAGTAATCTCGCTCACTGAGTGTTTCTTAAATCTTTAACTCTAAAAGGCTTCAAGTCCTTCGCTGAAACAACAGTGTTGCAACTCGAGCCAGGCGTGACCGTAGTCGTCGGCCCGAACGGCTCGGGTAAATCCAACGTTGTCGACGCCATCGCTTGGGTCTTGGGAGCGCAAGCGCCTTCATCGGTGCGTAGTCAAAAAATGGATGATTTGATTTTCGCCGGCACATCTAAGCGACCTGCACTTGGTCGTGCCGAAGTTACCCTAACAATTGACAACTCGGCTGGATTATTGCCAATCGAATTTACCGAAGTTTCAGTTAGCCGAACTTTGTTTCGCAGTGGCGAAAGCGAATATGCAATCAACGGTGTGCAGTGTCGATTGTTAGATGTACAGGATCTTCTCTCCGATGCTGGTGTCGGACGCCAACAACACGTGATCGTCAGTCAAGGACAAATTGACTCCGTACTGAACGCGCGTCCCGAAGATCGTCGAGCGATCATCGAAGAAGCGTCTGGTGTGTTGAAGCATCGCAAGCGAAAAGAAAAAGCGGAACGACGATTAGAAGGTACGGAGGCGAATCTGCTTCGGGCGCAAGATCTACTTCGCGAAGTTCGCCGACAACTGCGCCCACTTGAGCGTCAAGCAGATGCGGCACGCCGCCACGGATCTATCGCCTCTGAGTTACGTACATTGCAGTTATATATCGCTGGACGCGAAATTTATGCGATGCGCACGCGGCTAGAAAATTCGGCCACTGGTAAAGTTGAAGGCGAAACGATCGAACGCACCTTGCGTGGCAAACTTTCGGGTTTGGATACCGCCGTGATGGCTGACGAAGCAGAATTAACTGCACGCGGAGAATCTGGAACAAGCGACGATCTCGTGCGCGTCGAACAATTACTTGGTCGGGCCCGCGGACAAGTTGCTGTACTTGCCGAACGTCGACGATCTGTCGAACGTGATCGTGGACAACTTATGGACGCTGGCGTTGTCGCCTCTCTTGAAGCTGACGCAGCAACCGCTCGTGCAGAACTGACTCGCGTAACAAACGCACTCGCGGAATCTACATCGCAAGAGCTAGATCTCGATAGTGATGAGTCAGCGCTCGTTGCCGATCGGGCGCAAGATGCGCAAGCCGCGATGCAAGCAGTACGTACGGCCGAAGATGCCCTCGATGCGGCGAGCACTGCCTATTCTGTTGCGGCGGCAGCGTCTGCTGGCGATACCGCACGAGTCGAAACACTTCGTGCATCACTTGCAGCAAACTCATCGAGTTTTGAAGAACTTTTGAGCACAGTGGGTGCACTTGGTTCGCTAAGCGAACTAATCGAAGTAGATAGTGAATGGCAAAACGCAGTCCATGCTGGTCTTGCAGATGCGTTAAACGCAATGGTGATGACCGATGCACAAAGTGCTCGCGAAACTCTCGCACATTTGCGATCATCGGATGCAATGGGTGCAGTAGTCGCCCTCGGCGATTGGACATCGCGAGTCACGCCAATTGTTGTGCAAGGTGCGTCGTCGTTGCGTTCGTATGTTCGGGCGCGCGCTGGCGAAAATTCAATAGCGGTTAATTTATTGCTGGATGCGTTGCTGGCACGAGTTGTGTTTGTAGATCTTTTTGATCGTGGAGTCGACATTGTGCTTGAGCGACCAGATGTTGTGGTTGTAACCAGCAAAGGTGATCGTCTGGCGACAACGTCATTGCGTGTGGGGCCAAACGCGGTAACTGCAACCGCGCTCGAACGTGCGCAGACTCGGTCAAGTGCAAGTACAACTGCACTATCGAAAGCCGAGTCGGCACTGAATTTACGGCGAGTCGAGGTTGCGAGTGTGCGCGAACGTCTCGCCGGAGTGCGCTCAACGCAAGATGAGATTGATAATCGCGTCACATCAGTTGCGGTTCGTCGTCGTGAGTTTGATGCCAAAGTTGTTGGTCTGCGCGAGCGACGCGGATTCTTGGATGCGCGGTTGAGCGAGCTCGAATCTCGTTTGCAGGCCGACGAGGGTGCACGCAGTACTGCATCTGAGCGACGTCGTCAAGTCGAATCTGTGTTGGGTGCTGTCGTGCGTCTGTCGAACATTGTCGAAGGTCATGTCCGCGCACTTGAGTCTCGCCAAGTCGAACTGCAGGACTTGCGTCGTCGCCAAAGTACACAAGTGCGCGATATCTCGCATCACCTCGATGAATCGCGCCGCGAACGAACGACCACCGAGAAGCAACTCGAAGAACAGCGCGAGCGTAATCGTCGTGTCGAACTTGAAGAATCAGAAGTTAAAGTCCGTCTCGAGGGTGCGATCGATACTTTGCGGCGCGACCTAGAAGTCGAACCGCAGCGCGCAATTGACACAGCGTTGCCCCAACTTCCTGATGGTACGAACCCGCTTGCGCGACAACGCGAACTTGAGCGCGAGTTGCGTTTGATGGGACCAATTAACCCGCTGGCACTTGAAGAGTTTACAGAACTGCAACTACGCAATACATTCCTCGAAGAACAACTCGATGATGTCAAAAACTCGCGACGCGAGCTTATGAAAGTAATTAAGCAAGTAGACCAAGAGATTCAGAGCAATTTCGCCGCGGCATATGCCGATGTCCGCGACAACTTTACGAAACTGTTTGCGATGTTGTTCCCTGGTGGCACTGGACGTTTAACACTGACAAACCCTGATGACTTACTCAACACGGGTATCGAAGTTGAGGCCAGACCCAGTGGCAAGAACGTCAAAAAACTCTCACTGCTGTCGGGTGGTGAACGCTCGCTTACGGCATTGGCTTACTTGTTTGCCGTGTTCCGCAGTCGTCCATCACCTTTCTATGTGATGGACGAAGTAGAAGCCGCACTTGACGATGTGAATTTACATCGTTTCTTGGCTCTCGTGCATGAGTTTCGCCAAGAAGCACAACTGTTAATAGTCAGCCACCAAAAACGCACGATGGAAGCAGGGGATTCTTTGCTTGGTATAACGATGCAGCCTGGTGGTTCCTCGAAAGTTATCGTGGAGCGCGTAACCGCACAATCCGCGTAAACTAATTTATGTTCGCGCTAAACATTTTTGAGCTAGAACTTGTTCCGCAAATATTGCTGGTACTCGCCATACTGGTTTCGATTTTTGGAATCGGCGTGATTGTCGTTGGCCGACGAAGCCGTAAACCAGTAATTGCTCAATCGAGTAGCACTGAGCAAGTAACAACATCGTCCAGAGTGCGAAACCAGCTGGAAAAGGCCCGCGGTGCATTTACCGGGGTTGTCACTGGCGTGCTCACACGATCGGCAATCACTCAAGAAACTTGGGACGAACTTGAAGAAGCGCTGTTGCGCGCCGATGTTGGGGTGGCAACAACACAACGCGTGCTCGCCCCACTTCGCGAACGCGTTAAAGCAAAACAGATCACCGAACCGATTGCGTTAGTTGCCGCGCTACGCCAAGAGATGACGATGCAGTTATTGCAATCGAAGCGCGAACTAAATTTTGATACTTCACTTGGGGCACCAAATATCTGGCTCGTAGTTGGGGTCAATGGAGCCGGAAAGACCACAACCATTGGCAAACTCTCAGCGCAACAACACACACTTGGCCGCACTGTGTTGATGGCCGCTGGCGATACATTTCGTGCCGCCGCGGGTGATCAACTCGAAACATGGGCACAACGATCTGGAGCAGAAATTGTGCGTGGGGCGCAAGGTGGTGACCCAAGTTCTGTAATTTTTGATGGGGTCGCCAGGGCCGCATCGCGCAAAATTGATTTGGTACTCGCCGACACGGCGGGAAGATTGCAAAACAATGCAAATCTGATGGAAGAGTTGGCCAAGGTCCGACGGGTCGCAGATAAGGGCAGTGGCAAAGTAACCGAAGTGTTGTTGGTAATTGATGCCACGACTGGACAAAACGGTCTCAGTCAAGCCAAACAATTTTCTCTCGCCACAGAAGTAACCGGTGTCGTGCTAACCAAACTCGACGGTTCGGCCAAGGGGGGTATCGTGTTTGCGATAGAGACCGAACTTGCCATCCCAGTGAAGTTGGTAGGTCTCGGGGAAGCAATTGATGATCTCGTCGCCTTTGACCCAGCCGAATTTATAGATGCGTTGTTTGATAAATGATCAAGCGTCTTGTGTCGATGTTGGTTCTCGGCACCGTTGTGTCGATTGGTTGTGCATCAGCCAATGATCGATCAGCAGTAGTAACAAATGATGGATCAGCAGTAGAAATTCCCGGGGTAAATGTGGTGATTACTGCCGAACAAGCGGCAACACTTATCGGCAAAACCGAAATAGATGCCGAAGCATATACGCGCGACAGAGGCTGGGTGTGGCGGGTTGGTCGACGTGATGGCGAACAGTTCGCTCTGACCATGGACTACAGCGAGTCTCGTGTCACGGTGTCAATTGACAAAACAATCGTGACCGAGGCAGTCGTCGGATAAGACCGCTTACAAGGCGTGACCAGTTCACAGATAACCTGACTCGCAATGTTCGAGGCACTGTCTGATCGCCTTGGGGGCGTTCTTAAGGGACTACGAAATCGCGGTCGACTAACACAACAAGATGTTGATGAAGCATTAGCCGAGGTTCGCACGGCATTACTAGAAGCCGATGTAAACGTCACCGTTGTTCGCGACGTGATCGAACGAATTCGCGCTCAGGCGATTGGTTCGACGACGGCTACAGCGCTCAACCCAGGTCAACAGGTGATAAAAATTGTAAATGACGAACTCGTGGCAATGCTCGGTGGTCAGACGCTCAAAATCATGTACGCAGGTCAACCACCAACAGTTGTGTTGATCGCTGGATTGCAAGGCTCGGGTAAAACAACGAGTGCGGCAAAACTTGCTGGCTGGTTTAAATCGCAAGGACGACAGCCGCTATTAGTTGGTGCCGACTTGCAACGACCTGCAGCTGTCGAACAGTTGCGTGTACTCGGCGCACAACTGAATGTGCCGGTGTTTTCCGAGCCGGGCGATCCTGTGCAAACTGCCGCACGTGGACTCGCCGAGGCCAAGCGACTCGGTAGAGATGTATTGATCGTCGACACCGCCGGTCGACTGGCAATCGACGAAGAAATGATGAAACAAGTTCGACAAATCTCGCAGGCGGTAAAACCCAACTATACATTTTTGGTAGTCGATGCGATGACGGGTCAAGATGCCGTAACTGTCGCTCAAGTATTTGACAAAACGCTTTCGATTGATGGAGTCATTTTGACGAAACTAGATGGCGATGCGCGTGGTGGTGCGGCTCTGTCGGTAAAGCATGTTCTTGGTAAGCCGATCGCGTTTGCCGCGACTGGCGAAAAACTCGACGCATTCGAACAGTTTCATCCAGATCGAATGGCTAGCCGGATCTTGGGTATGGGCGACATGCTCACGCTCATCGAGCAGGCCGAGCGTGTATTTGAAAAAGATAAAGCCGAAGCAACAGCAGCAAAAATGCTCGAGGGCGAATTCACTCTCGACGATTTTCTCGAACAATTGCAACAACTAAAAAAAATGGGGTCGTTGCAGGGGATTATTGGGATGGTGCCGGGTCTACCCAAAGAACTTAAAAACGCCGAGATCAGCGATGATCAGGTCAGCCGTACCGAGGCAATTATTCGGTCAATGACCCAACAAGAGCGTGCTTACCCCCAGATCATTAACGGTGGGCGACGGACACGAATTTCTAAGGGTTCTGGCACGACTGTGGCCGATGTCAACCGATTGGTCAAACAGTTCACCGAAATGAAAAAGATGATGAAACAAATGGGCTCGCGGCGGGGGTCAAGGTAGCCTTGAAGGTCGGTTCGTTTGAACCATGTCGCTTAAAGATCGGATACCTATGTCAGTTAAATTGCGTCTTTCACGTGTTGGCAAGACCAAGAAGCCTCACTACCGGATCGTGGCCGCTGACACCCGTTCGGCTCGTGATACAAACTTCCTCGAAATTCTCGGCACTTATCAACCACAGCAAGAGCCATCAGCGCTCAAGGTTGATAGTGCGCGCGTGATTTTGTGGCTACAAAAAGGTGCATTGCCAACAGAGCGTGTACGTAAATTACTAGAAATTGCTGGCACATGGGCCGAATTTCAGGCAACAAAAAAGTCCGTTAAATAATCTTCGTTCAGAAAGTTTTACATCATGTCTGATTTAGAAAACGCCAATAAAGTTTTGGTCCCTGTTGCAACTTCGGTGCTCGCACACATCGTGCGCTCGATCGTCGATGTACCAGATGCAGTGAAAGTCCAACCCGTAGAGGACGAAGGCAAAGTAATTCTCGAAGTTCGCGTCGCAGACGGCGACCTCGGTCGTGTAATTGGTCGTCGTGGTCGCACAGCGCAGAGCATTCGCGCCGTCGTGCGTGCCGCCGCAACTCGCGATAATGCCGAAGTTGATGTCGACTTCCTCGACGACTGACTCTCAAACACCAGAGGGATTGTTACATGTTGGTCGTGTAACGCGACCACACGGAATTCGCGGCGATGTGTATGTCTCATTTTTTACCGATCGCCCAGAACGCACGCGCAAAGGTGCGCGCTTATGGTTGCAAAATAACTGGATCACAGTGGTCAGTGCGCGAGGTCAATCGATACGTCCTCAATCAAGTCACAGTCGATCAAGTCACAGCCAATCAACAAGTTGGCTGATGCACTTTGCTGGCGTCGATGATCGAAATTCCGCCGAGCGAATTACAAGATCGGATCTTTATGGCGAACCGATCGATGACCCAAGTGTGCTCTGGGTGCACGATTTAATCGGAGCACAAGTTGTCGACATCTCTGGAGTTAACTATGGAAAGTGTGTTGCGGTTGTCGATAATCCCGCGCATTCATTGCTCGAACTCGAATCTGGCGCGCTCGT
>JABMNW010000003.1 GCA_013204455.1 Acidimicrobiaceae bacterium | reverse complement strand
TCAATTGTCGGCTTGGCTCGACTGGTGACGCTCACGACTCGTTGCATGCCCTCTGCAGCCGCTTCGTCGATTACATATTGTATCGCCGGAGTGTCATATATAGGTAGCAATTCTTTGGGAGTCGCCCGTGTTGCTGGAAGGAATCTCGTGCCCATTCCTGCCGCAGGAATCACAGCAGTGCGGACAACCACACCTGCATCATAGAATCAAAAGCCTTATGCCAACTTATGTCTACAAGTTCTTGGACTCTGGTGAAACCATAGAGGTTCACCAGGCGTTCACTGATGACGCATTAACTCAAGCTCCACACCCATCGGACGGCAAACCACGCCGCGTAAAGAAGGTCTTTACGCCTGTTGGTATCACCTTCAAGGGTGGTGGGTTTTATAAGAACGACAGCGCCAAAAGCGCAAAGCCGGGCAGTGCAAAGCCGGATAGTGCAAAGCCGGATAGTGCAAAGTCAGTAGACGCTGCTGGGTCACCGAGCACTTCGAGCACTACTGGTAATACTTCGGGACCAGGGAGCACAACTAGTAGCGAGTCGAGTACTGCTAGTACTAACACGAGTACTAGCACGAATGGCGATAAGCCGGCTAGTAAATCAGAAACAAAATCAGAGAAAAAATCAGGAACTAGTTCGTCCAAAGGCGAATAGGCGCGCACACATGGCCGCAAGCCATGCAAACAAAACTCCTCGATCAATGGTACGCATTGTGCCGCGACGCTTCACGTCAACGAATCGTAATCATCGCACTTGCGGCAGTCAGTGCATTGATGTACTTGGTGACGGCACTCTCATTTAATAATGACGTAGTCCAGACAACAGTTAGCCAAAATAGTCGCTACGAAATTCCGGCAGGCTTTCGCGCCGTGGCAATACAAACTGCAGGTCCACTGCCGCAACTTAGTAGTGGTGATTATGTAGATGTAATCGTTGACGCCACGGTTGTACTCGAGCGAGTTCTCGTCATCGATGTCGTTACACAATCTGGCCGACCAGAAACTATTGTTCTTGCAGTGCCATATATTGAAGCACCAACAATTGCTAACGCTTCTTCGCTCGGTATGGTCGCTCTTGTCGTTGTTGGCTAGTTGGTTAACTAGCGCCAGCTAGTTGCTAGAGCTAATAAGATTCCCACGCCAACGACACAGCGGTAAATTACAAACGGCGAATATGATCTAGTTCGCAAGAGGCGGATCATCGACCACATCGCCAACCATCCCGAAATTCCGGCACAAACTATGCCAACAATCATCGGCACTGCTAAACCATCTGGCACACCGTCGCGCACAAGTTTGGCGAGTTTAAAAACTACTGCTCCTCCAATAATCGGCACACTCATCAAGAAGGACAATCGAGCGGCAGCATCTCGCGAATAACCAGACAATCGCGCAGCGGTAATTGTGATCCCAGAGCGCGAAGTACCTGGGTTTAGTGCAAGCACTTGTGCGGCGCCGATCACTAGTGCATCACGCATCGACAACGAATCAATGTTGAGCGAATTATTATTGTTGCTCGCTCGTCGGTCTGCCCACATCAGCACAAGCCCAAACACGATCAGACTTAAAGCTATAAGCACTGGAGTTCCCAGTTTTTCGGTAATTGCATCTTCAAATGCGGCGCCGAATAGGCCAGCAGGTACGGCCGACAACACCAACAGCCACGCTTGCCGACCAGCCGGAGTGGCGGGCTGTTTGCGATTGAATGCACTGTGTAATCCAGCTGCGACATATATACGTAAATCTTTTTGCAGATAAATCAGCACTGCCACAAGAGTGCCTAGATGCAACGCCGTGTCGAAAGCTTTGGCTATGGCTGGCGAATCGAAGTCGGTCCAGTTGAACAACCACGGAACAATCATTAGATGACCGCTCGAGGAAATTGGTAGAAATTCTGTTAACCCTTGCACAATGCCAAGCACGATGGCATGGAGTATCGACATGCTGTTAAGCGCCGCTCATCATGATCTCGTGGATCACAAGCGAAAGACCGACACTTCTCATCGGCAGCCAGTCAATATCGTTGCCGAGATCTGCGATATTCAATAACATTTTTTGCAGGGTCGAAGCAATTGTGAACTCTCGAATTGGCGCGCCAAGTGTGCCATTCGTAATCACCAGCCCAGATGCGCCGGTCGAAAAATCTCCAGAGATTGTGTTGACGCCGCTATGTAGACCAGAAACATCTTGAATCAACACACCGTCGTCGATGCTAGAAATGAGTTCGGCCTGAGATTTTGTTCCTGGTTGCACCTGCATTGCCAAACACCCAACACCAGGCGAGCCTGCGAATCCACCACGCACAGCATTGCCCGTGCTCTTGGTTTTCATTCGCCGTGCACTGTAACTGGAGTGCACGAATTTTTTCAGCACGCCGTTTTCGATTAGTACATTACGTCGTGCGGCTAAACCCTCGCCATCAATGTCGGTTGCTGTGTATGCGAGCGGATTCGTTGGGTCATCCACAAGTGTGAACCGCGAATCGGCCACTTGCTGGTCGAGACGATCGGCAAACAAACTGCGACCCTTGGCTAAGTTTTCGCCATTTAATGCACTCGATAAAATACTGATGAATTGCGAAGTGACATACGGGTCGAGTATTACGGTCACGCGCTTACTAGTCGGCTTGGTTGCGCCCAATAATCGTGTGGCCCGATCGGCTGCCTCGCGCGCCGCCTTGTTCAGATCAAATTCCTTTGGCGAGTCGCCAACCGAAAACCCGAAACCAGTTTGCGCTTCATCGCCATCGTCGGCAAGTGTCGAAACCGAGACATAGCACGAGTTACCCCGTCCGCTTTCGCGAATGCCAGTTGTTGTAGAAACTGCAGTTTCGCCCCAGCCGTCTTCGTAATTTGATTGTTCGGCACGTACTCGTGCGTCGGCGGCCAAAGTTAATTGCTCAAGTTCTTTTGTAATCGAAATCTTTTTATCGGTCGGATAGTTTGCAAGTTCTTCATCCCAGAACTTCTGTGGAATCTGCGCCACACCATCTGGTTCGGCAAGTCCCGCCCACTCATCTACGGTGCCAAATTGCACATTGTCACGGGCTTCGGCGAGTACCTCGGCAATCGCTGCCAGCTCGAGTGTGCCGGCATATGCAAACCCTGTTCGACCTTCACGAATAATCCGAATGCCGATGCCTTCACTTTGTGCAGAAACAAAGTGCTCAACTTCGCCCTCATACACACGAACCGATGTCTCTCCACCGCGCGAAACGTAAGCCTCGATTTGCTCGCCGATTTTCGCTTGACCAACTACAGAGTCGGCGAGGTCTTGTAACTCGGGAACCTCAACACTCATACGGCTGTGCCACCAATGGTCAATGACCTCACACGCAGTGTTGGCTGACCATCACCAACAGGAACGCCTTGGCCGTCCTTGCCACAAGTGCCTGGACCACCCATCGCGAAGTCGTTGCCGAGTAGATCGATATCCTTCAAAACTTCCGGTCCGTTTCCAATTAAATTTCCTTCGCGAAGTGGCTCGGTGATTTCTCCGTTTTCGATTAAGTACGCCTCGGTCATCCCGAAAACGAAATCACCGCTCGCCGTATCGACTTGTCCGCCACCCAACTTGGCAACATACACACCCTTTTTGGTGTTGCGCACGATTTCATCTGGGTCTTCTTTGCCGTTCAAGACAAAAGTATTTGTCATCCGCACCATCGGCAGGTGCTGCTAACTCTGGCGTCGACCGTAG
>JABMNW010000045.1 GCA_013204455.1 Acidimicrobiaceae bacterium | reverse complement strand
TATTTTTTAGTCCAAGCCCAAGACCGACTGCTTTGCCTGCTGAAACTGCAGCATCATATTGCGGCTTGATTTCGTTTAGGCACGCCTCAGCACCGAGACAGCCGTCGTCCATGATTTGTCCCGGACCCCAAACCATGCCCGGTTTAATTACGTTTCGTGAACGTATCTCCCAACCTGAGATGCCAACCTTTTCAGCAAGACGATCCATGACGCCTTCCATTGCAAATTGCGCTTGATTCGCACCGAATCCACGAAAGGCACCGCAGATTGGATTATTGGTCCGAGCGGCAATCGTCTCGACATCAATGTTTGGGACTTGGTATGGGCCACTGGCATGACCTGCCATCCGCTCTAGCACCTTCATTCCGACACTGGCATAAGCCCCCGAGTCGCCCAGTGCACGAACTCGAAGGGCCGTGAGTCGACCATCGCTGTCGCAGGCGGCCTCGTAATCCATCTCGATTGGGTGACGCTTCGGATGCATTAGAAAACTTTCCTCACGAGTCAAAGTGCATTTCACAGGTTTATCAATCAACCATGCCGCCAATGATGTGTGAGCCTGATTGCTCATGTCTTCTTTTCCGCCGAATGCGCCTCCATTGGTCACAAGAGTGACAGTGACACTTTCATTTGGGAGTGAAAGTAGGCGAGCGATGTCGTTGCGATCATCCCAAACCCCTTGGCCACCCGAATAAACCTGCAGTACTCTTGTCGTCCCAACACCTTGCGGAACCGCAAGAGTACTTTCTGGTTCAAGAAATGCGTGCTCGATCCTTTGTGTAGAGAATGTCTCGCGCACAACATGGGCGCTACTCGCAAATCCAGCATCGCAATCGCCGCGTTGATAGGTGCTCTTACTTAGAATATTAGTTTCTGTTTTCCAAACGGCGATCTCGTTGTTTTGTATTGCAACTCGTGGATCAGTAATCGGCTTTAGAGGTTGATATGTAATCTCAACATGCTGTGTCGCGTTGCGCGCATTTAATCGTGTATCGGCAACCACAATTGCTAGAACATCACCACTATACGAAGTGCGACCGCCAACTGGGATCATCACTGGCCAGTCTTTATAAATAATTCCCATCATCAACTCGCCAGGGATATCGGCTGCCGTGTATATAGCTTGTACCCCTGGTTGATTGATAGCAACAGATGTATCAATCCCCAATACATCGGCTCGGGAATGTTGTGTAAATACAAGCGCCGCATGAAGCATTTCTGGGATACGCATGTCGTCGATGTAGCCACGATCGCCAAGCGTTAGTGCCGCTGCCTCATATTTGCCAACACGCACTCCGAGGCCACCAGTTGTAACGACTTGCGGATGCATCCCACGTGCGACAGTCTCGATGGCCTCAAGAATTTTTACATAACCAGTACAGCGACAAAGATGCGCACCAAGATGTCGAGCCATATCTTCGCGCTTAAGTCCTGCGCCCTTTTTATCGATCTGGGCTTTTGCGCGAACAACAATGCCTGGAATGCAAAATCCACATTGCAATCCACCACATGCGGCAAACGCATTGGCAAAAGCATCACGCTCTGATTCACTAACACCTTCGAGTGTTGTGATTTCTGCGCCAGTAACTTTGGACAGCGATTGTTGACAACTGACGATTGCTTTGCCATTAACTAATACCGTGCAACAACCGCATTGCCCAGTTGGCGAACAACCATCCTTGGCCGAAATGATATTGAGTTCTTCGCGAAGCGCCGCCAATAAATGCGGATGATCACCGCGAACTGTGACTGGAGTTCCATTGACACTGAACGCGACTTGATCAACTGGATTTGCTGTTTCAATTAACTGGGTCACATAAACACCATACCCTAATAGGGGTTCAGGTTTACATTATGTAAAGAAAGGTTTAACGTCAATCCAATATTGAGCCCCGTTGTTGAGTAATTCGCCCATAGACCTCAGGACGGCGGTAACGGTCAAAGTCGAACAAGGTGTTTTTGTAATTGTTACACCAGTCCAGATCGCAGGTAGCCGTGATTACCTCGTCGTCACTTGTCGTGGTTTTAGCCAGCAATTCACCAGATGGGGCGATGATGCTCGAGTCAGCAAGTCCATCTACGCCTTCCTCGAGCCCGCCCTTGGCGACGCCAACAACAAATGTGCCGTTCTGATAGGCGCCACTTTGCATTACAAGTGCATTATGAAACCCTTGTAGCGGGTCTTGGGAAGGATCTGGAACATAATGTAACGGAGTGTTATAGCCACACAGAATTATTTCAACACCTTGCAGGCCCATCACCCGATATGTCTCTGGCCAGCGACGATCGTTGCAAATCATCATTCCGATTCGTCCACCGAACGCTTTCCAAACACCGAAGCCTTCGTTGCTTGGCGTGAAATAATAACGCTCGGCATGTTGGAACGGACGATCTGGCTCGTGATGTTCGTGTCCTGGAATATGAACCTTGCGATATTTTGCAACAACACTGCCATTACGCTCGACGAGTATTTGAGTGTTGAATCTTTGACTATCGGCTGTCAGTTCGGCATAGCCAAGACAGAAACCAACACCAAGTCTTTTGGCTTCATCAAATAATGGTTGTGTAGCCACAGAAGGCATGTTTGTCTCATACCAATGATCAGCCTGCGTAATGTCATCAACAAACCAGCGTGGGAAAAATGTTGTCAAGGCAAGTTCCGGAAACACAACAAGCTCGGCATTTCGTGAATGAGCTTGACGAAGTAAATCGATTAGCCGCTTTACGACAATGGCGCGACTGTCTTCACGTTGGATAGGTCCAAGTTGGGCTGCAGCAACATTCACTATTCGTGACATCTCAATTAGTCTCCATGGTCGTAAGTGAGAGCATTGTCTGTAATAAAATATTTGCTCCAGCGACTAAATCGTCTGTGTCGGTAAATTCGGCTGGATTATGGCTAATGCCTTTAACGCTGGGTACGAAAATCATTCCTGAAGGACAGACTCGGGCCAGCATTTGTGCATCGTGTCCGGCACCAGATGGCATTCGCTGAACAGTGTTACCTTGCGCAAGTGCAATCTTTTCAATACAGTCGATCACCCGGTGATCAAAATTTACTGGTTCGAAGCGAGCGAGTTCGCGTTTGGCAATTGTTACACCCTCACTCTTACCAATCTCGACTAAAAAATCCTTGATCCGAGATTCGGCATGCTGAAGAATTGATTCGTCGGTATTGCGCACATCAAGAGTAAGAGTTGCTCGTGCCGGTACGACATTAGTTAGATTCGGAAATAAATCAATCTTGCCAACAGTGCAAACTTGATTGCCACCAATCTCGTTAGCTAGTTTTCGAACAAACACAGTGATTTCGGCAGCAACATACGCGGGATCATGTCGGAGCGACATTGGAGTAGTGCCGGCGTGATTGGACTGACCAGTCACGGTCACTTCTAGCCAGGAAATACCCTGCACGCTGGTGACTGCACCAATCCGCACATTATTTGCTTCGAGTCTTGGACCTTGCTCAATATGCAATTCAACGAACGCATGGGGTATTAATCCTGGGCACGGTGTGGTACCTAGGTAACCAATCCGCATGAGTTCGTCGCCGAGTCTGGCTCCATCGATCGCGATCGTATCTTGTGCCTCTTCGAGCGCGAGGCCACCAACATAGACAAGTGAGCCCAGCATGTCCGGAGCGAAACGTGCACCTTCTTCGTCGGTGAAGATACCGACGGCAAGTGGTCGTCGGGGAGCTATTCCGGCTTTTTGACAAGTCTCGATCACTTCAAGTCCGGCTAGAACTCCGTAACAGCCGTCGAATCGTCCACCAGTTCGAACCGTGTCGATATGCGAGCCAGACATCACTGGAGCACCTGTTCCTACATTCCATATCCCGATTATGTTGCCTATTGCATCAATTGAAACTTCCAAATCACAATCGCGCATCCAAGAAACAACAAGATCTCGGCCATCCCGATCATCGTCGGTAAGCGCGAGTCGACAGTTCCCGCCACCCTCAATTGGCGAGATGTCAGCGAGCGTATTGATCCGGATCATCAATCTCTCACCATCAATTCGTAGTTCACTATTTTTTACTGCAAAATCTCCGAGGGGCACGCAATAATGCTAGACGGTAAAGATGTAACAGGGCCATAATAGATACGTGATTAATCGCTCCGATCTGTACGAGGCTCGTTTATTGCAAGAGCAACTGTTTATCGAGATGCATCCGAAGTCGGCGCTGGCGGCTGCCGAGGCGAGCAAATCTCTGCTTGCCGGAGTGCCAATGCCGTGGATGAAACGATGGCCAGGAAAGTTTCCCTTGAGCGTTAGCGATGCCAAGGGCGCTCGGTTTGTCGATATTGATGGTCACGAGTACGTTGATTTTTGTCTTGGTGATACGGGCGCAATGACGGGTCATGGCGTCACAGAGATCGCTGACGCGGTTTCAACCCAGATGAAGAGGGGAGCGACGACGATGCTTCCGACAACAGACGCAACCTGGGTCGGGCATGAGCTCACCAGAAGATTTGGTTTACCGAAATGGCAATTTGCGATAAGCGCAACTGATGCAAATCGATTTGTGTTGCGTTTGGCACGCCAGATCACAGGTCGACCTAAAGTTCTCGTGCACGACTGGTGTTATCACGGCTCCGTAGACGAAGCATTGGTC
>JABMNW010000044.1 GCA_013204455.1 Acidimicrobiaceae bacterium | reverse complement strand
TATGGTCCAAAAATTGATATTGATGTTCGTGATGCGATTGGCCGTAAGTGGCAACTCAGCACGATTCAGTTGGATTTCAATTTGCCAGAGCGGTTCGGTCTCGAATACATTGCCACGGATAATGCGCGGAAGCGGCCGATTATGTTGCATCGCGCATTATTTGGTTCGATCGAGCGATTCTTCGGTGTGTTGTTGGAACATTATGGTGGTGCATTCCCAACGTGGCTTGCACCAATTCAGGTTCGTGTTCTGCCAGTTGCGACGGCGCATGAGCAATACGCGGCGCAGGTCGCCGAGACTCTTGGCAAATTGGGTTACCGTGTGGATCAATTGGTTGCTGACGAACAACTCGGCAAACGAATTCGTGCTTCAAAATTAGAACGTGTGCCGTATGTTTTGGTTGTCGGCGATGATGATCTTGCCAATTCGACCGTTGGAGTTAATCCACGGGGAGGAGAGGTTCGTCGCGATGTTCTACTCACAGATTTTGTCAAACAAATTTCTCAAGATGTAGGCGAAACCGCGAATGCGTAATCGCCAATGTGTGATCGCGAAATTCGGATGTTAGATCGGATTTGGAATGGTTGGCGAGCGGACTACGTCATCTATGGACAAGGCGCACAAAAAGCATCCACCGAGTCGATCTTTACGCAAATTCTAAAAAGCGGTTTGTCTGATGAGCAGGCTTATATCGTGCACCGCGGCGAAACCATGTTCGCGTTAATGAACGCGTTTCCTTACACATCCGGACACTTATTGATTGTTCCGTTTCGCGAAGTTGCTGAACTTGAGTTGCTAACCCAAGTCGAGACGACCGAACTTTGGGCAACAGTGACCCATGGCGTGCAAACGATTAAAGCGGTGTATTCGCCAGAAGCATTGAACGTCGGGATTAACCTCGGCGCCGCTGCAGGTGGGAGTATTGCCCAGCACCTTCATGTGCACATCGTTGGACGATGGACAGGAGATACGAATTTCATGGTTGCTACGGCCAACACAAAAATTCTGCCAGAGGCGTTGGACGTTAGTGCAGCGAAAATTCGTGCTGCATGGAAAACAATTTAATGAGCGATATGGAAAGCAACTCACAGCACGAGTCACAGCACGAAATTCGTGATGCACTACCCGACGAATTAAACGTCTCAGCATTTGTTGGTCCGTATCAGTTTCCCGATAACAGTCGGCGTCGAATACCCGGTTGGATGTATCTCGGTATTGCTAGTGCATGTTTGGCGTTATGGCTCACGCAACGATCTAATCCGAATGGCTTAGTAAGTAATGGTTTTCTTGGCGCGGCGATATTGCTCGCAGTAGTTGGACTGTATTCACTGTCGTCGTCATGGAAAATGACAGTCGACGAAAAACTTGCATTAATTCATGCAACGCGTGCTGTCGATTTTGCGGTCGGGCATGCTTCGGCGCAACAGGTTTGGCGAGGATTTCGTAGTCGCCCAACGTGGCGCGTGTTGTGTTACAGCGTGGAAGAACCACCACGCCAGCGCGGCCTCGTGCTTATTGACGCAATTGACGCCCGAATAATCGAGTGTCTCGTCGAGTCAAACCCCGACAGTTAGGCTGAAACGATGTTTGATGGCAGGTTTCGCCAAGAAATTGAGCGCATTGTGCGTCCAGTAGGCGAGCAGTTACGCCGTACAAAAATTACTCCAGACCATCTAACGCTGGTCGGTCTTGTTGTCGCTGGGCTGGCGGCAGTGGCGATCGGTGTTGGCGAACTTCAACTTGGGTTGCTGTTAGTTGTTTTAGCGGCGATACCAGACTTGCTTGACTGTGCTTTGGCAAAAGCTTCGAATCAAAGTAGTCAACGCGGTGCGTTCTTTGATTCGACGATTGACCGCGTGACTGATGCGCTACTTCTTGGCGGCGTCGCATGGTTTTTGGCTTCGCAACGTGGCGCACATGCAGCAGTGTTGCCGTTTGCGGTAATGGCAGTTTCTTCTTTGATTTCTTATCAACGGGCCAAAGCAGAATCACTCGGGCTGAGTGCCAACGGCGGTCTAATGGAGCGAGCCGAACGGATTATTTTATTGTGTGTTGGATTGTTGTTTGATTCTTTATTGTTTTGGGTGATGTGGCTGATGCTCGTCCTTGTAACGATTACGGCCGTGCAACGATTTCTCAAAGTTTGGAAGCAGGCGGCAATTGCTCCCGCTAGTGCGGAACGCGCGGCACAACGCCAGTCGCGTCGAGCTTCTCGGCGTGCACAACGCGCTGATCGACGGTTGCGCTTGTCGCGTCGTCGCCGTGTGCAGTGACAACATCGCCTCGTACAACCAGGTCGGATGCACTAATTCGTTTTGGCTATCGACTCGTGTCGAAATTGGCGCGAATTACACCGTCATTCATTGTTAATGGGATCACAGCGGTTCTTGTACCGATCATTTCCGTAACGATTCGCACTCGGCGCTCAACTGTTGCGCGACACATGCAACGAGTTCAGCCAGAACTGCGGGGTCGGGCTTTGCGACGAACGGTGCAAAAATCGTTTGAGAGTTACGCCCACTACTACATCGAAACATTTCGTCTGCCATCGCTAAACCCGAAAACAATTCAGGCTGGATTCACGGTCGAAGGTTTTGAACATATTAAACATGGGCTCGAACTTGGCAAGGGGGTGATCTTGGCTCTGCCGCATTTGGGTGGCTGGGAGTGGTCTGGGAGATGGTTGATTCAACAGGGTCATCGGCTCAATGCTGTAGTCGAAAAACTTGATTCTCCAGGAATGTTTGAAATGTTTATGGATCTTCGCAAAAGTTATGGCGTCAATGTGATTCCATTAGATGATCATGCGGGGATCGCAGTTCAACGGGCGCTCGGCGCTAACGAGATTGTTGCTCTGCTCAGCGATCGCGACATTCAACGAACGGGTATCGAAGTAAAATTTTTCTCGGAGTGCACGACTATTCCTGCTGGCCCTGCATTCTTTGCGTTACGTACAGGTGCAGCACTCTTACCTGCTGCAACTTATTTCTCACCTCGAGGCGATGGACACGAAACCCTGATCCGTCCGGCGCTCGTGGTACAGAGATTAGGTACGTTGCGCCAGGACATGGCACGGATTTCGCAAGATCTTGCCAATGAACTTGAAGTGCTGATTCGTCATGCTCCGCAACAATGGCACATGTTTCAGCCAAACTGGCCAAGCGATCCCGGATTTGAGAACTGATATCTAGCGGGAGTAGGCACTGAATAGTTCGCCGATTGCCTGCGCCTGACCGCCCGAAGTCGAAGACATCACCGCAATCGGTAGAACACCAGCACTGGCCCAAGACCAGAGACCTTCGCGAACCGAGTCGACATCGCCCGACAGCGTGCAATCTGTAAGCCATTGCGTATCCATTGCTGCAATAATTGCTGCATTAGTTGCCGCAATATTATTGCTGCTACGAGTTTCTTTTTTAGCCGAATCAAGGATCTTCTCGAAAGCGTCAATTTGCTCGCCGTAGCCGCAGGATCGCCAGTAGTTGCGATAGTTGGGTAGTGAGACGTAGCCAACGAGAGTCTTGCGATGAATTGCATGAGCAGCCGCGAGATCATTGCTAATTACTGTTGGAATCATATTGGCAAGGAACATTTCCGATCGACGCAGGCTATCGATACGCGATAATTGAGAACGAATGCTGGTCAGCGATGCATTGGCCCAAATCGCACCTTGTGAAATCTCGGTGGCAAGATCCAACATCTTGTTGCGCAATGTTGCGAGATAGATCGGCGGAAGTTCGCCAGCAAATCGCTCCTGGGCGCGCATTGTCTCGACATAATTTTTAATGTCTGTTAGCGGAGTGGCAGTCGTTGCACCGAGGCGATTGATAACAGGGCCATGACTGACGCCAAGTCCGAGGCCAAACCGAGAATTAGAAACTTCGTGGATATGTGCTGCCGTGTTTGCCATTTCGATTGCGTGGCTGTAATAAATCGGTTGAATTGATGTCCAAAATTTTATGGTTGAGGTTGCATGCGCAAGCGAGACACAAAATCCCATCGCTGCGCCAAGGCTTGGACATGCAATGCCTGCGAATCCGAGTGTTTCGGCCTGACGTGCGAGATCGAGCATCGAGTTACGGCGATTTGATGTAGCAACCATTGACACGGCTGGTCGAAATGTTTCAGCGCTAGTCACGATCGCCAAGTTACTTGCTAGTCGGTTGCTTATGCGTTACCGAACGCCCGACTAATGAATCCGACTAATGAATCCGACAAAAACGGTCGTACCGTATATCAGGTGAACAGCGTTACTAATCCCCATCCTGTGTCGCATTCTGTGTCACATCATGATTCTGGATATGTTCGAAAAAAAATGTTACGCATTGGTCTTATTTGTCCGTACAGCCTGACTATTCCAGGTGGTGTGCAGTCACAAGTGCTGGGCTTGGCGCGCGAATTGCGTCGTATGGGTCATGAAGCACGAGTCTTGGGTCCGTGTGATGGTCCGCCACCCGAACCATTTGTTACGCCATTGGGCAATAGTTTGCCAACCGCGGCGAACGGTTCGACTGCGCCGCTCGCGCCAGATCCATCGGCGGCATTGCGCACGATTCGTGCAATTAATGACGAGGCTTTTGATATTTTGCATCTGCATGAGCCGATCGCGCCTGGTCCGACAGTTACAGCGTTGCTATTGCGTCTGGCGCCGATGGTCGGCACGTTTCACGCAGCCGGCGACATTGTATGGTATCGACGCTTAAGTAAGGGAGTTAATTGGCTAGCGAATCATTTGGAGGTGCGTGTTGCAGTCTCACCTCAAGCGCGCGAACTTGCCCAGCGTTACCTTGGTGGCGATTATGAAGTCTTATTTAACGGTATCGAAAGTGATCTCTACCTACGTCCAGAAGTGCCGCGAAGTAAACAGAACACGATATTTTTCTGCGGTCGTCACGAGCCGCGCAAAGGGTTGGCAGTTCTGCTCGAGGCCTTTAAAAAATTACCTGACGACACACAGTTGTGGATTGCCTCCGACGGTCAAGACATTGGCGTATTAAAAGCAAAATATGCTGATGATCAACGCATCTCGTGGCTAGGTCGGATCTCCGACGATGAAAAAATAAATCGACTCGCACAGTGCTCTGTGTTTTGTGCTCCGTCTCTGTTCAGTGAATCATTTGGCATTGTGGTGCTCGAAGCAATGGCCGCAGGGGCGCCAGTTGTGGCGAGTTCGCTTGAAGGGTATCGAAATGTTGCGACGCACGAATTAAACGCCTGGTTAGTTGAGCCGGGCGACACATCTGGGCTTACCGAAGGTCTAGCGCGTGTGATGAACGACAAAAGACTGTCGGAACGATTACGTCAGGGCGGATTGATTCGTGCCAACGAGTTTTCGATGCGCAGACTTGCTGAAATATATGTCGAGATTTATCACCGCGTCTTGGAACGCGAGAAACATCTTGCGGGTTCCCAGCCTAAAAGTGGGTTTGTCAAGTTGTTCGCCGATCGGTTGTTGCGTAAGCCTGATCACGTCTGATTTACACAGTAGAATTCGATATTCACGAGTTTTGACGAAAGAAAGCTAAAAAGGTAAATAGATGACAAATTGGATCGTGCCGTTGACGGTGTTGGCGCTTGTCGTGATGTCGATATTCATTTATAACTCTCTGGTTCAACGACGTAATCAAGTCCAAAATGCTTGGGCGCAGATTGATGTGCAACTAAAGCGTCGGCTAGAACTGATTCCTAATCTTGTGGAAACAGTCAAGGGCTACGCCAACTTTGAGCAAAAGACACTGCAAGATGTTGTTGCTGCGCGAAACACGTCAATCGCGGCGCCGGCAACTGCAATAGGTCAGGCGCAGGCTGACAATGGGTTATCTGGTGCATTGCGTCAATTGTTCGCACTATCAGAGGCGCACCCAGATCTAAAAGCCAATGCCAGTTTTCTAAATTTACAAGAAGAACTCAGCAACACCGAGAGTCGTATCGCTTATGCGCGACAGTTTTACAACGACGCAGTGTTGGCCTACAACAATTCTGTGCACAGTTTTCCTGGCGTGCTACTTGCCAAGTTGTTGAAATTTGTTGATAATGATTTCTTCGAGGCTTCTGACGCCGAAAGAACTGCCCCCAGAGTGCAGTTCTAATTTAGAGATCACAATTTAATGCATGACCTAATCGCGTCCAATAAGCGCCGCACGGTATTTCTAGTTTTTTGTTTCGTCTTAGTGCTCACCGTAGTTGGCGTGGCCGCGGGTGCGTTTCTTGGCAACCCAATTATTGGCACAATAATTGCGGTAACGATTTCTGGCGTGATGGCGATTACTTCATATTGGAAATCAGACACGATTGCGTTGAAAGTTAGTCGCGCAAAACCCGCTGACGAAATTGAGTACAAACGATTACACAACCTTGTCGAGGGTTTGTGCATCGCCGGGGGATTGCCAAAACCCCGCATTTATATAATTATTGATCCAGCACCTAACGCTTTCGCTACCGGTCGTAATCCGAAGCATGCGGCCATTGCAGTTACTTCTGGGTTGTTAGAAAAACTGGATCGTGTCGAACTCGAAGGTGTTTTGGCGCACGAACTTTCGCATATTCGTAATTATGATATTTTGGTTTCGACTCTGGCTGTAACTCTCGTTGGATCAATTGCGATACTTACCGACCTAGCAATTCGTATGATGTGGTGGAACGGTGGGCGAGTCAGCCGTGGAAACGATCGTCAAAATTCAAGCAATCCCCTTGCACTGTTCGGTTTCGTGTTGTTGATTATTGCGCCACTTATCGCGCGAATGATGCAGGCCGCTATAAGTCGTCGTCGCGAAACTCTTGCCGATGTATCGGCGTGTCAACTAACCAGATACCCACCAGGATTAATTTCGGCGCTCGAAAAACTTCAGGCAGATAGTACTGTGACACATTCCGCCAGTATGGCTACGGCTCATATGTGGATTGAACAACCATTGTCGGGGGTGAATGACACCGGCAGGCTGGGTGGATTGCATAAACTGTTCAATACCCACCCACCGCTCGCCGAGCGAATAGCACTCTTATGGGAGATGTAAACCAATGCTCAGTCAATTAGTTCGTAAACGTAATTCCAGTGTTGTTTCAGTAATCTCTTTAGGTTTAGTAGTTGTCTTAGTATCTGCGAGTTGCTCAGGCGCTTCGCCTGAAACTGTCGCACCAGATTCCACAGTTGCCGATGTTTCTTCGACGACGATTACCGAGACGACGATGACGACTGTGACGACTATTCCGATCGTGCGTGCGCCACTTACCGGGGCTGCCGCACCTGATGAAACAGTCCTTCAGCGTCCGGCAATGGTTGTAAAGATCGATAACCATCTACGGGCTCGTCCTCAGTGGGGACTGAATCAGGCCGACATTGTGTTCGAAGAAAATGTCGAGCAGCTCACTCGTTTTGCTGCCGTGTTTCATTCTCAAGGCAGTGATCCGGTTGGTCCAATTCGTAGTGGTCGTTTGCAAGACATCAACTTGCTTGGATCGCTTAGTCATCCGCTCTTCGTGTGGAGTGGTGGAAACCAAAAGGTGACTGCCGAGATTCGTAAATCGTGGCTCGTAGATCTCAGTCATTCGGTCGCCAATGAAAGAGGTGGGTATCGTCGCGAGCCAAGTCGCAGTGCACCGCACGACCTGCTCGCAGAAACCACGAAACTTTGGTTGCTTGCTCCGCCAGATGCTCAACCGCCACTGCCACAATTTGAGTATCGTGCTGACACCGAAACAGTAACAACGAATTCAAAACCTGCTGGCGCGGTGAAAATTTCAATGGATGGCGTCAAAGTGATGTGGGAGTGGAGTCCAGATCTGTTGACATTTGTTCGTTCGCAAGATGACAAGCCGCATGTTGACATGCAAGATGTGCGGATTAATGCGCAAAATGTGGTTGTTATATCAGTGGTCTATACGAAATCTGGATCTAGCCCAGTTGCCAAGTCGGTTGGTAGCGGTGAAGCATGGATCTATACGGCTGGTGTCCTCGTGCAGGGAACATGGGAGCGTCTTGACCCGCAGAAGACATTTACTTTTAAAGACACCACGGGAGCAGTAATCAAACTCTCACCTGGTCGTACTTGGGTTGAGGTAATTCGTGCCAAGTCGGCCGCGCACATTGCCCCAGGTGTAGACCCCGCAACTATCAAATATCCATAAATCAAAACTCTTAATGAGTTGATCTGAGTTAGGCGTCGTGACGCCGGGCTCGGTACGCTTTATACGGGATAGACCCAGAGGTTTAACTATGGCTAAGCACGAATCAAACACGAGTAAATTAACTGGCTCATCAACGGGATCGATGCTGGTCAAGCGCGGGCTGGCCGAGATGCTCAAGGGCGGCGTGATCATGGATGTCGTCACTCCAGATCAAGCCAAAATCGCCGAAGATGCTGGTGCGTGTGCGGTGATGGCTCTCGAGCGTGTACCTGCCGACATTCGCCGCGATGGCGGGGTTGCTCGGATGAGCGACCCAGAAATGATTGAAGGAATTCAAGCAGTTGTTTCAATTCCGGTTATGGCCAAAGTTCGCATCGGGCATTTCGTTGAAGCGCAAGTTATTGAGTCACTC
>JABMNW010000043.1 GCA_013204455.1 Acidimicrobiaceae bacterium | reverse complement strand
GCTGGCAACTTCACTGCGTTCGCAGGCTTCAAGGGTTATATGACCAAAGCAACTTTGGCCAGCAAACGCCTGTACCAGTACCGCCAGTGCATTATTTGACTCACCCATGTATGGGGCATCTATTTGGCTCGTGTCGCCTGTAAACACCACTTTCGTGCCGCCGCCGATTCTGGTGAGAATTGTTTTGAGAGTGGTTGGCTCAAGATTTTGGGCCTCGTCGACGACAACAATTTGTGCCTGCAAACTTCGGCCGCGCAAGAATGTCACCGATTCCAGAGTCAATTGCCCGCGCGCAATTAGATCATCGATCAAACCGCGTGCGTCTTGGCTTGAACGATCGTCGGTGAGCGCGACAACTGCATCATGGATAGCCGACATCCACGGGTCGAGTTTTTCTTCGAGTCCACCTGGAAGAAAACCGACATCTGCGCGACCGACGGGAACGAGTGGTCGATACACGGCAAGTCGTTCATAACGATGCTGTTCGACAACTTGTTCTAAACCAGCAGCAATCGCCAGTACGGTCTTTCCAGTTCCGGCGCGACCGTCAAGCGCGACAACTGTGATTTGTGGATCAAGCAGTAACTCGAGAGCGAAACGTTGCTCTTTGTTACGTGAGCGCAGTCCCCATGCCTCGGGTGCAGATTGTTGCATAATTCGAAGTTCGTTATCACGGCAACGAGTTAATGCCGATTGTGAACCACAGCGCAAAACTGCAAAATTATTCTCGTACAAGCCAGAGGCTTCTTCGATTTCTGTTTTTTCAATACCTTCAAATTTGTAAAGGCGATCGATTATCTCGACCGACGTGTCAAACGTCGACCAACCCATTGGTCGATCGGTGCGTCCACCTTTGACTGGCCGATGCTCTAAGGCAGTTAGTCCAAGATGGGCGGCTTTGATACGCAGCGCAGCATCGTTAGAAACAATGCAGGTCGGCGCCATTGCTGCCTGGCCAAGCGCGGCGCCGATAATTCGATTGTCCGGAATGTTGGGGTCAAGCCCGTGTTCGATAAGTAGGTGATGTTGAATTCCGTTAACTTCGATTTGAACGGTACCACTGGCCTCGGATCCATTTATCGGTGTTGGATTTTTTAGTGAGCCACCTGCTTTACGGCGGAGCTCCTCGATTGATCGCAATGCACTGCGCGCGGATCTGCCAACATCGTCCATTCGAGTTTTGAGGCCGTCTAACTCTTCGATCACCGTGAGTGGAATGACAATCGCACAGTTGGGGAAACAATTTAAACAGTTTGGATCAGCAACTAGCACAGAAGTGTCAAGCACGACTTTGAACCCAACTGGCGTTGCAAAAATCTCGGCGATTTGCGCCAAAGTCTTTTCAGAAAGTGAAGTTTGGATTGACAACGAACCTAAGTGTGGTCGTTCCAGTTGCCCTAATGGTGGATAGTTATAGCGAAAACACTGCCTAGAAGCGATTATTTATTGGATTTTTAAAAATTCTTTTAAAATTTATTTTGACCGCCGAAAATTCGCCCATGAGCGCGTCATGCCATGGTCTGAGCGGGAATCGTGTTGTCGGGCACGT
Organism: Acidimicrobiaceae bacterium; assembly: GCA_013204455.1. Lineage (GTDB taxonomy): Bacteria > Actinomycetota > Acidimicrobiia > Acidimicrobiales > Ilumatobacteraceae > BACL27. Next base: position 525 of record JABMNW010000043.1, on the reverse strand, counting down.
AGATGCTGTGCATACGCAAGTTTCGCAACTCTTACGTGCTATGCGTGATCCGATGAAAGCCATACTGGATATGGCCTATATGGATATTTTATTCTGCCGCAGTCGTTATCCTGGTGAGAAATTTCGGTTTTAAAATATTGATTTCTTATCATCAACTCGTAAAATATATGCAGATTTTTCATAATTCACGGGCCTTTGAATATTTTTTTTAGAAAATCCAGAATTCCCGACAATGCTTGCTATTTGTTCTTAAACCTACTCAAATGGTTGTTCAACGGTAATCCGTAACCGAGAAAGTTAGGTAAGAAAATGACTAAAGCAGAATTGATTGACGCAGTGTCACAGAAAGCAGGAGTGTCCAAGGCTGATGCCGAGCGCACAATTGCAGAATTTTTTGGCCTCGTCGTCTCATCCGCGATTAAAGGTGACAAGGTCGCATGGCCGGGTTTCGGCTCGTTCAGCAACTCGAAGCGCAAGGCTCGCATCGGCAGGATGCCTCAAACTGGGGCTCCCGTGCAGGTGAAG
>JABMNW010000042.1 GCA_013204455.1 Acidimicrobiaceae bacterium | reverse complement strand
TACAAATCTTGCGCCCTCGGTAGGAGTCGAACCTACGACCAACGGATTAGAAGGCCGGCGCGCTATCCACTGAGCTACGAGGGCTAGTCACAACTCAGGCTATCTAATTGACAAATCTTGGCCGATGACTCGATGTCCGTGAGTATAAACATTTGCTGTGCCGTCGCGCACGAACCCAACAACTGTTATACCCAATTCGTCAGCTGTCTCGACCGCAAGACTGGATGGTGCGCCAACTGCTGCAATAAATGCGATCCCGGCCATCGCCGCCTTTTGAATAATCTCAAACGACAGTCGCCCACTTACAACTAACGCGTAACGACTAATTGGTAGCTGATTATCTAACACGGCTTTACCGATGACCTTATCTACGGCATTGTGGCGACCAATATCTTCACGCACACAATACGCGGCACCTTGCGCGTCGATTAGTCCTGCGGCATGCAACCCACCTGTACGGTCAAATGTTGGTTGTGACTGGCGAATAATCTCGGGCAATGCAACGAGCATTTGTGTTGTCATCACAGGACCAACGCCAGCATCGATGTGATCTACCGTCATGGATAGTTGATCAATTGATGTCGTTCCACAAATTCCACAACTCGCAGATGTGACCATTCCTCGACGTAACAATGCTTCGTCGAACTGGCGGGCAAGACTAACTGTGACGACATTAAATTGTTGTTCTGCAGAGTCAGGCAGTTGGCAATAGCGCACAGTACGCACATCATCAGAATTTTTAATCATTCCTTCGGTAAATAAAAACCCGACAGCAAGTTCGAAATCGTGGCCCGGTGTGCGCATCGTTACTGCAATTGGTTGCACGGGTTGCGACGGCGACTCGGCTCGAATCTCCATTGGCTCTTCGGTAACGAGCACATCTGGCTTGGTGCCTTGCATGCCGTCTTTACGAACAACAGTGACGACTCGGTTCGTAACCTTACGACGAACCGTAGAAGCCATATTCGCCATAGTGTCAGGTTAGCGATGAGCCACTTGAGACAAATGAAATCACCGCAAAAACAGCAGAGCATAAACACGCCGACCATGCCGCCCGTGGACGACCAGACAATGCTGCGACCACAACAATAACGACGGAAACGAGCGAAGATATTGCAAGCAAGATGGCTAGCAGGCTTGGTTTTCCTACGGGAGCCACTGCAACTATCACGGCGGCCATTGCCATCAGCACAACACCCAAGAACAACGACACTCGTGAACCCAGTCGTTGTGGCAAACCTCGCATATTGGTCAGCGCATCGTGGCCAACATCGGGTAACGAGTTAATAAAGTGTGCTCCAGAGCCAAGCAAACCTGCAGCAACTATCGTCCACCACCGCGCCATTGGGTGACCTTCCAATCCCAATGCAACAAAAATCGGAAGTGCCCCAAACGCAACCGTGTACGCAAGCACGCTTGCAACAGTGCTCTTCAACCAAACATTGTAGATCAATGCAACTGCAACCGCCGCGAGATGGACTAATCCAGCGCGCCAACCAGACAGCATCGACAGTGGTACACACAGGCCAACGGCGATCCATGCGCAGACGAGAACAAGTCGAGCGGTTACTTCTCCGGAAACGATTGGTTTATCCAAACGCCCCGCGATTGCATCCCGATCGCGATCGATATAGTCGTTGCTCAAACCAACGGTGAGTTGCCCACAAAATACTGCTAACGCGACCCAAACTGCGCTTGGCCCCCTGCCCGCCGATATCGCCAAGGCAGTGGTGATAGCGGTTACTGCCAAAGACGGCTGAATGTGAGTAGCCCGAAGTAGCGCGATCACCTATCTAGTATTCCCTAAACGGTGGTCCTAAATTGCACAGGCACACGCGGTCAATACTTAGAAGAAATTTGCGCTGGCGACTAGGTTTTTGTTTCGTGCCACGCAAAGAGATCGTTCCTGGTTTGGCCTTAGCGGCGACAGTGGTGGTTGTCGCGTTTGGAGTTGAAGCACTGGTTAAGAATTATTCGCCGCTAGTAATATCGCCCTTAGTTGTTTCGGTCGTATTTGGTGCACTGATTTCAAATCTTGGGCTGATGCCAACGTCATGCTTACCAGGCGTTCGTTTTGCCGCGAGGAGTTTGTTACGAATTGGCATCGTGCTGCTCGGATTACAACTTTCGTTTACACAAGTGCGTGCACTCGGCGCACCTGGCCTTGTGCTTGTCGCGTTTGTGGTCTCGATCACATTTTTCGGCACTCAATGGTTGGGGCGTCGCATGGGTTTATCCGCTGGTTTAAGTTTGCTTGTCGCTACGGGGTTTTCTATTTGTGGTGCGTCTGCAATCGCGGCAATGCGACCTGTCAGTGATGCCGACGATGATGACATGGCGTACGCAATTGCCCTCGTAACGATTTGCGGAAGTTTGGCAATTTTCTTGCTGCCTCTTGTCGGCGAGATGATTGCGTTTAGTGGTGCACGTTTTGGATCATGGGTAGGTGCCAGTGTGCACGACGTAGCGCAAACAGTTGCAACGGCAGCATCCGGCAACGAACAATCTCAGCATGCAGCAATTATTGTCAAACTGACACGAGTGATGCTGCTTGCGCCAATGGTTGCTGGCGTTAGTTTTACCCGTCGAAGAAAACTTAAAAATTCGCACAACGAAGCAACTACTGCAAAACGCCCGCCACTTATGCCACTATTTATTGTTGGTTTTCTTGCAACGATCACACTCAACTCGGTTGTTGACATGCCTGCAACATTTCTTAGCGACGTCAAGTGGATCGAGAAATCTCTCTTGGCCGCAGCCCTAGTTGGATTGGGCGCTGGAGTCGACGCACGCAAATTGCGCAGCATTGGTGCTCGCCCACTGGCGCTCGGTCTTATTTCGTGGGGACTAATCGCCACGCTCTCGGGAATCGGTGTGGTGTTTCTAAATATTGGCTAGAATTTAAGCCGAATTCTGGCCGCCAGTCACGAACCAAACGCCCGCACCGCGCGCAAACGTTTCACGCGGAAATCCAGCCATTCCTAAATTCTAGTTGTCGAATACTTATCGCCGATAAGTGTTTATCCGTTGGCAAGTGCCGCTTTCTGTTCAGGCGTCAATTGATTGACAAATGCAGGCGTCAGAGCCCTCTCTTGAGCCGGAGTCATTGCTGTCAACTGCTCAGTGGTAAAACCTGATGCCGACGACGGTTTGAGTGCGGCCATTTGTGCGGGTTTCATCGCCCCCACGGCTTCAGGTGACATCTCCCCAATCTGGGCTGGCTTCAGTGATGCAACTGCAACCGGAGGAAGAGCCCTAGCTTGCGCTGGATCCAATGCTCCGACTGATTCAGGCGTAAGTGATGCAACCTGATTTGGCTTCATCGCTGTGAACGCTCCAGCCGGCAGTGCACCGACCTGATCAGCGCTCAGCGAGCCAACTGCTACAGGCGTAAGTGATGCAACCTGTGTTGG
>JABMNW010000041.1 GCA_013204455.1 Acidimicrobiaceae bacterium | reverse complement strand
TGACGATCTCCATAATTTCGGTTGTAATTGAATCTTGACGAGCACGGTTCATGATCCGCGAAAGAGTTTTGATCAGTTCTTCAGCGTTGTCGGTGGCTGACTTCATTGCGCGCTGACGAAATGCGTGTTCGCTGGCGGCGGCATTAAGCAATGCCGCATATATTCGCGCTTCAACATATCGCGGCAACAGTGTCTTAAGAATCGCATCTGGATCTGGTTCGAATTCATAATTGCCACCAGAAACCCCAGATTTGCCATCGCCGCCAGCAACAACTTCGGATTCGAGTGGTACTAAAGGTCGACGCACGACTTCTTGTCGACCAGCTGAAACAAAACGTGTATAGACAATTTCGACGCGGTCAACTTCGCCCTTCGTAAACATATCAACAACAAAAAGCCCAATTGATTTGGCATCCTCATATTTTGGCGCATCAGAAAACCCGGTAAAACTTTTTGAAGTCTTGAGGTGACGAAAACGAAAGTAATTCACAGCTTTGCGACCAACCGGAACCACGACATAGTCCTTACCCGCAAGTACATCAGCCTTAACTTCGCCTTCTGTGGCACGCAAAACTCCTGCGTTGTAACCGCCGCATAATCCGCGATCCGCAGTAATCGCAATATAACAAGTCGTGCGAATCTCTTCGCGCGCTTTAAGAAACGCTGACGATCCACCGGCCCCGCCAGCGGCAAGATCCTTAACTACTTCGGTGATTCGCTCACTATAAGGAACCGCGGCAGCAACTCGTTGTTGGGCTTTGACAATACGCGACCCAGCAATCAGTTCCATCGCGCGTGTGATCTTCTTCGTCGCCTGGACCGATTTGATCCGACTGCGCAGTATGCGCTCTTGCCCGCCCGCCATTGCTAGTTGCGCCTACTCCGTTGCGAGCGTTTTTGCGCTCGTTGCATCGCCAACTTCGCCGGCATTGGTTTTGGTTGGATCTCCGGTGCCCGACTTTTTAGTTGGCACGAAAGCTGATTTAAACGCGCCAACAATTCCAGCGAGATCTTTTGGCACATCGGCTTTTGACTCTTGACGGATGCTGGCAAGCATTCCGCCGTAACGCGAACGCATGTGCTCAAGAAGTTCGGTTTCGAAGCGACGCACGTCGCCGACCGGAATGTCGTCGAGATATCCCTTGGTCCCGGAGAAAATTGAAACTACCTGCTCTTCGACAGGCATCGGCGAGTTGAGCGGCTGTTTTAGCAACTCAACAAGACGATAGCCACGCTCGAGTTGCGCTTTAGAAATTGCGTCGAGTTCGGAGCCAAAAGTGGCGAATGCTTCAAGTTCACGAAACTGCGCGAGATCGAGTTTAAGAGTTCCCGAAACACTCTTCATCGCCTTGATCTGCGCTGCGCCACCGACTCGGCTCACCGAGATACCGACGTCCACTGCTGGACGCACACCGGATTTGAAGAGATTGTCTTGCAAATACACCTGACCATCAGTGATCGAAATGACATTGGTCGGAATATAGGCCGCGACGTCACCGGCTTTTGTTTCGATGATTGGCAATGCGGTCAAAGATCCAGCACCACGGTCGTCGCTTAACTTTGCGGCGCGCTCAAGTAGACGACTGTGAAGATAAAACACATCGCCTGGGTACGCCTCGCGACCCGGTGGACGACGCAGTAACAATGAGATCTGGCGATAGGCCTCGGCTTGCTTGGAAAGGTCGTCGTAAACGACGAGTGCGTGTTCGCCATTTTCCATCCAGTGCTGACCCATCGCGCAACCCGCGTACGGAGCGAGATACTTGAACGGTGCCGGGTTGGATGCTGGTGCCGCAACGACCACTGTGTATTCCATTGCGCCGTACTGGCGAAGCACTTCAACAGTTTGTGCAACTGTTGAGCCTTTCTGCCCAATGGCGACGTAGATACATTTCACACCTAGACCGCGCTGGTTAAGAATTGTGTCAATGGCGATTGTTGTCTTGCCAGTCTTACGGTCACCAATAATCAATTCGCGCTGGCCGCGACCAATCGGGGTCATCGCGTCAATCGCTTTGATCCCCGTTTGCAACGGCTCGTGTACCGGCTTTCGACCCATGATGCCTGGCGCTTGCACTTCGACACGACGCATTTGCGCACCAACGATTTCGCCTTTGCCATCAATTGGCTGACCGAGTGCGTTAACAACGCGGCCGAGCATCGCATCACCGACTGGCACTGACAAAATCCGACCGGTTGCTTTTACGGTTTGGTTCTCTTCGATTGAGTCGGCTTCGCCGAGCACAACAACACCGATCGAATCCTCATCCAAGTTGAGTGCCAGACCAACGGTGCCGTCCTCGAATTCGAGTAACTCGTTAACGGCACAATCCGGCAAGCCACTTACACGAGCGATTCCGTCACCGACCTCGGTGACACGACCGACCGTGCGCGCCTCAACCGATGGTTTGTAGCCGTCGAGTCCTTTTGTAATTGCTGCTGCGATGTCATTCGCAGAAAGTGTGAGTTCAGTCATGTCGTATATGTCCTTTCAGAACTAATTCAGATCCGGGTCTTAAGTTGTTCAAGTCGAGTTCGCACTGTGTCGTCAATAACTTCATCTCCAACCGTTGCTACCAAGCCGCCAAGCACCGACGTATCAACGATGACTTTGAGATTCAGTTTGCGACCAGTTGATTTTGATAGTGCTTCTGTCAATCTCTTCTTTTGATCGTCGCTCAAGGCGACTGCACTGCGCACCTCGGCAACTTCGCGTTGTTGCTCGCTAGATGCGCGTTGCACAAGTCGATCCACAATTGCTGGCAAATCGCGACCGCGACCAGCACCAATAATTAACGACACAAGTTGAACTGTTGTATTGCTCGCCTTGCCACCAAGCAGCTCTTCAACAACTTGTTGACGTCGCTGGGCAGGAATACTCGAGTCAGTCAAAGTACTTCGTAACTCTTCATTGGATTCGATTGCCCGTGCCATTCGAAATAACTCGTCTTCTACCACTGACAAATTGTTTTCGGCGTGCGCAACTTCGAAAAGTGCTCGGCTGTAGGCCTCGATGCGTTGATCGCTCATCGGCTTGCCCCCACACTGGTGATGAAACCTTCTATTAAATCTTGTTGTGCGCGATCATTGAGTGTTGCTGAAACTGCCGCAGTTGTTGCGGCACTAGATAGGCGAGAAATTTCTCCACGAAGCTCTTCGCCACTGCGACCACGAGCGGCAGCAAGATCGGCGACTGCTTTTGCTTCGAGTTCTGCAACTTCTTTGACCAATCGCACCCGGCCGTCGGTGATAATCGCAGCCGCTTGCGTGTCGGCTTCAAGCAAAATCTTTTGACGCTCGGATTCAATGTCGCCGAGCGCAGTGCGAATACTCAATGCATCGGTTTCAGACTTGGCGCGAGCATCAGCCGCGGCATCCAGGTCGCGTTGAATCCGTGCCGTACGCGCCGCCATTGCCTTAACCGCCATCGGCCAGCCGAACTTATACAATCCGGCGAAAACAATTGACGAGGCAAGTCCACCGTAAATGATCTCGGCTGTTTCTGGGAGCAGCCAGTGGTGCGTTTCATTTGGAATCGCAATTAATACTGAATAGATTAAATTCACGATCGACTACCTTCCATTGCTTGCTGTACCGAGCGCGAAATAACAGCTGCATCTGGGGCCACTCCGACTGCAATCTGAGTGGCGCGAGTTGTTACAAGCGTGACAGCAGACAAAATTTGGTCTTGCGCAGCCAAACGTTCTGCGGCAACTTCGGCTTCTGCTGCGATACGGCGTTGCGTAATCTGTGCATTGACTTGTGCGACTTTGTCTTGACGTTCTTTATCCAATGCCTGCCGTGCAGTTTCCAAACGACCCGACGCTTCACTACGAATCTGGGCAACTGCGGTTTCGTAACGAGCAACATCTTCACGAGCGCCGTCGCGTGTCGCCGATGCGTATTGATGATCACTTTGAATCGACTCGTAGCGACTCGCCATACCTTTGCGTATCTTGGGTACAAGGAATAAACGCATGATGATCAGGAAAATAATGAACGACCCAGCGCCCCATGCCAACTCTTTTATTTCGGGAGAGATCGGGTTCGGTCCAGAACCAACTGGGGCACCCTCCTCGCTATCCACCTTTGTCGGTACGACGTCGAACACGACGCGCACCTGCGCAGAGGAGTTGATGTTGACAAACGCTGTGAGCATGAAGTCTCTTAGGCGTACTTCAGAAGAATGAAGACGACGAAGCCGATCAGCGCGAGCGCTTCGGTGAAGGCGATACAGAGAAACATCGTTGTGCGAACCATGCCAGCGGACTCTGGCTGACGAGACATGGCCTCAATT
>JABMNW010000040.1 GCA_013204455.1 Acidimicrobiaceae bacterium | reverse complement strand
GCCCGAGTGGCGGAATGGCAGACGCGACGGACTCAAAATCCGTTGTCTGAAAGGGCGTGTGGGTTCGACTCCCACCTCGGGCACTTGCAACAAATATTGCTCCGTACACTTTAATTTGTGACTAGCCTCCGAAAAATTGTGACAAATTTATGACAAATTTACAACTAATTCATGACTAATTTATGACTGTGCACAATATCGGTGATCGATTCATCGAGCGACGTTTGCGTCGCGGCACGCAGACGATGCGCGAATTGCGTGATGAGTTGCGGATAACTGATGAACAACTTGAACATCTCGTGAGTGAGGCCCAAGATAAAGAAGTTCGGGCGATGGTCGCTGAGACTCCGGATGCAGCGCTCGAACATCACGAGGCTCAACGACATCTAGAAGTGATCCAACGACATCGTGATCGTTTGGTTGCCAACATCGTCGAACACGAATGCCGCCAAGACCAACTTCTCGACAAACTGACTGACTAGTTAAAAATGTCGATACGGATCGTAATCGCCGAGGACGAAGCAATAATCCGCCTCGATCTGCGTGAGACTCTCGAAGAAGAGGGCTACGAAGTTGTCGGCGATTGTGGTCGCGGCGATGAAGCCGTTGAACTGGTTCGAAGTCACAAACCAGATGTTGCGATTCTAGATATCAAAATGCCTGGTATGAGCGGATTAGAGGCGGCGCTATTAATTAGTAACGAGAAAATTTGTCCGGTGGTGATGTTGACTGCATTTAGCCAACGCGAGATCATCGAACAAGCACGCGACGCTGGAGCACTTGCGTATCTCGTCAAGCCATTTCAGAAAGCAGATTTAGTGCCAGCAATCGAATTAGCAATTGCTCGATTCGGCGAATTGCGTGCACTAACTGGAGAACTCGAAGCTCTCGGAGCGCAACTCGAAGTTCGCAAACTTGTAGACCGTGCCAAAGGGATTTTGATCGATAAATATAGAATGACAGAAAGCGACGCCTTTTCCTATATTCAGAAGATGGCGATGTCCGAACGCACCCGTATGGGTGATATCGCCTATCGAATCATCTCGGGAGCACTGAATCCGCAACAGGACTAGTTTCTTGTTATGAAATTAATGGTGCTGGATGGCAACTCGCTGGCGTATCGCGCTTTTTTTGCTTTGCCCACAGAGATGATTACCGCAAGTGGTCAAGTTACTAACGCCGTGTACGGCTTCACTTCAATGTTGTTGACATTGTTGCGCGATCATAAACCCAATGGCGTGATTGTTGTGTTCGATCGAAAAGAGCCAACATTTCGCCATGCTGCTGCGCCGGAGTACAAAGCCCAACGCGAAGCACAACCTGACATTCTGTATCAGCAACTCGACCTAATTCGTGAACTTCTAAAGACGATGGGAGTTATGGCGATTGATGCGCCAGGTTTCGAGGGTGACGATTTAATCGCAACCATTGCGGGTAAAGCGGAGAGTTCTGGGGATGATTTGATCATCGTCACTGGTGATCGCGATAATTTTCAACTGGTAAGTGACCCACATATTCGAGTGTTGTACAACAAGCGGGGAGTAAGCGATTACGTGCTGTACGACGAAGCAGGAATCTTTGAGCGCACCGGTGTTACGCCAGCGCAGTATTCGGATTACGCAGCATTACGTGGTGATCCGAGCGACAACCTGGATGGTGTGCCAGGAGTCGGCGAAAAGACGTCGGCAAAACTAATCACAAAGTATGGCACGCTAAAAACTGTTTTTGATCATGCTGATGAGCAAACGCCAAAACTAAAACAGTCGTTACACGAAAATCGTGAGCGTGTTTTGAGGAATGCAAATCTGATGGTGTTGCGTCGAGATGCCCCAGTGACGATCGATATCCATGAGTCCGTGCCGAAACCTCGTTTAGACGAGGTAAAAAAAATGTTTGCACTGTTTGAATTTCGGACGATGAATGCACGATTTATGGAAGCAATAAAACATTTTCGAGATATTGAACGAGATACTGAACGAGATATTGAGCCGGATATTGAAACAAATTCGGATCAAAATCCAACCAATCTTGCGGCCGTGGTTACCGTGATCGAGTCATCTGCTTCAGCGGTTGCCGCGCTAACTTGCAACGAAGTAAGCGATATTGCTGCGGCATGGATCGCTGAGGCTGGAAGATCGGAGCTACTAGGTATAGCGGTTGTCACGAACCCCGATAAGAGTGAAGTCAGTTGGATCGGAACGAATTTACTCGTTAGTGCAACCGTCAAAAATGTCTTGTGCGGCACTTGGAAATTTCGCGGACACAATGTGAAACCGTTATTGCGCAGTTTGCTGCGGCTCGATATTGATATGAAACAAATGTCATTAGACACAGCAATAGCTGCATACCTATTAGGCCCGTCCGATTCTCGATATGAAATTAAAGAAGTAGTTACGCGTTATGCAGGTCGTGGGTTCGCTGCGAATACGACGGACATAAACGATGGCCAATTGAATTTCGATTCGCTGGCTACGGAGTCGATGGCAAGTATTTCAGCCTCGGCCGATGCACTTGGGGTTTGCGTTGTTGCCAAATCGCTTTTGGATGCACTTGAGAGTCAGAATTTAACCTCGCTCTACCAGGATATTGAGCATCCACTCGTGCGTGTCCTGGCCAAAATGGAGTACATAGGTGTTGCCGTTGATACTAAGCAACTGCAGAGCATCAATGATCGTCTCACCGCAGAGTGTTTAAAACTCACAATGCAATTGCACAAGGTCGCTGGACATGAGTTCAATCTCAATTCGCCATTACAACTTCGAGAGATTCTTTTCGGCAAGAGAAAATTAACTCCTGGCAAAAAAACAAAAACTGGTTTCTCGACTGACGCCGCAACTCTTGAGAAACTTAAAGCACAATGGCCAGAATTTATTGAACCGCTACTTGAGTACCGCGAACTCGAGAAGTTGCGCTCAACATATGGCGAAGGTCTTTTGTCGGTGGTCGAACCAGATGGCCGGATTCATGCAACTTTCAATCAGACCGTTGCTCGTACAGGTCGCTTAAGTAGCGACCAACCAAATCTTCACAATATTCCCGTGCGAAGTGAGCAGGGGAAGATCTTTCGCACGGCGTTCGTGCCTCGCGACGGATGCCGATTTCTCGTAGCCGACTACAACCAAATCGAGTTGCGTTGTATCGCGCATTTGGCAAATGATCCTGGATTGATAGATGCATTCAATAACAATATTGATATTCACAACGTCACGGCGGCAAATGTGTTCAGCGTCGAAGTCGACAAAGTTACATCCGAACAAAGATCAAAAGCAAAAATGGTTTCATATGGATTGGCCTATGGGATGGAGGCCTATGGTCTCGCGCAGCGACTGGCGATCGGCGTAAGTGAGGCAAGCAAAATTCTTGAGGCATACTTTGCAGCATTTCCGCGTGTCAGGCAATACATGGATGAAACAATTGAGCTGGCGCGTAAACGCGGTTATACCGAAACATTATTTGGGCGGCGTAGAGCGATTCCAGAATTGCAAGATCCGAATTTTCGGATACGTCAGATCGGCGAGCGGCAGGCAATGAACGCGGGGATTCAAGGTTTGGCTGCGGATATCTTCAAGGTTGCGCTTGTGCGAATTGACGCTGCTCTGGAGAGCGGTAAATTTGAGTCTCAACTAGTACTGCAAGTTCATGATGAGGTGATCTTGGAGGTCGTGGCCGGCGAGGCCGAAACGCTTGAAAAACTCGTTCGCGAAACGATGTGTTCGGCAGCCAAACTCGCTGTCCCACTCGAGGTCAATCTCGCTTGGGGAGACACCTGGGCTGCGGCCAAAACCTGATCCTGCGGGTAGGCTGAGGCGTCCTATCCACCTCTCCTATCCACCGAAAGTATCAACTGTGTCAACAAGCGAACTGATGGCGTCACCCGAAATGGGAACATTCGACGCAGAAGGCAATTACACCCCCCGAAAAGTTACTGAGCGAGATGTTTCATTTGCGGACTCAATTAATGAGACGATGGTCGAACTCAAAGAAGGAAAGTTAGTCACCGGCACCGTCGTGCGAATTACCCGCGATGAAGTACTCGTAGAGATTGGTTATAAAACAGAAGGTGTAATTCTAAATCGCGAACTTTCGATCCGCCATGATGCCGATCCAAATACGATCGTCAAGTTGGGCGAAAAGATCGAAACTCTAATT
>JABMNW010000039.1 GCA_013204455.1 Acidimicrobiaceae bacterium | reverse complement strand
TGGTGGCGGTGTGATTTTTTTATCTTGAATGCGATAGTCACCCGTAGGAATTCGATCCAAAATTTGTCGCACGATACGCATTGATTCACGAATTTCATTGAGCCGAATCGAGTAACGATCGAACGCATCGCCGTAACTACCGACGATCACGTCAAATTCAACTTCGTTGTAATGTAGGTACGGCATGTCCCGACGCAAGTCCCACGGAAATCCAGTACTCCGCAAGATTGGCCCAGTTGCACCAAGCGCAATCGCCTCATCGCGTGTGATAACGCCAACTCCTTGTAATCGTTCGCGCCAAATCGGTTGATCTGTCATCAGCATTTCGTATTCGGCCAAGCGAATTGGCAAAGCATCAAGCAATCCAAGCACTTCATCTCGCCATCCCGCTGGCAAATCAGCAGCAACCCCCCCTGGACGAATGAAATTGTGGTTCATCCGTAGACCGGTAACTTTTTGGAAAAAGCGCAACACTTCTTCGCGCTCGCGAAAGCCGTAAATCATCATCGAAACTGCACCAAGGTCCATGCCATTGGTGGCCATAAACAAGAAGTGACTGCTCATCCGATTTAGTTCTGAAAGCAACATTCGCATCCACACCGCGCGCTCAGGAATGTCCCCATCAATTCCGAGAAGTTTCTCGGTCGCCATCGAAAATACGAGTTCGTTATTTAATGGCGAGGCATAGTCCATGCGCGTGACATTGGTTCCACCTTGCATATAGGTCAACGACTCGCCGGTCTTTTCCATTCCGGTATGCAGATAGCCAATTACGGGTTTGCAACGCAGAACTGTTTCGCCTCTTAGCTCGAGCATCAATCGCAACACTCCGTGAGTGCTTGGGTGTTGCGGACCCATGTTGATAATCATTGTTTGATCTTCGCTTTGAGTATCGGCAAGCGCTGCGACTTCGGCTTCGCTCATCCGCAATACTGCACCCGACTCACGCAACACTGCCTTTGCAGAAACCTCTGAGCGAGACTGAAGTTCTTGACCGCCTTCGGATGTGTCAGCAGAAGTGATCTTGTCGAGATTGGGATCGGCAATCGTCATGAAGCCGCACCCTTGAACTGCACGGGAATTTCTCCTAGCGAATAATCCTTACGTAGCGGGTAGCCCACCCAATCTTCTGGCATCAAAATTCTGGTGAGATCAGGATGGCCATTGAAGGTGACCCCGAACATGTCAAAAACTTCACGCTCCATTGCTTCAGTGCCCGGATACAAATCAAAAGCCGAGTCAATTGTCGTATCAGAAGCGGCAACTTGCACACGCAATCTCACTCGACGCCGCTGTGAGAGCGAAAGTAGATTAACGACAATTTCAAAACGCTCAAGAATTATTTGATCAGTGATCTCTGGCGCAAGTGTGCGACCGGGGTGAGTTAAATAATCAACCGCTGTTAGATCAACACACATCTCGAAGCCTTCACTCCGAAGTGCCGTCAGCGTTTTTAGATATTCATCTTTGGCAACGAAGCGAACATCATCTATGACATGCCCAGATATTTGCGACATATTTCAACGGGTTCCAAGAATTACAGGCGTTATCGACCCTGCAGGAATTTCCTGAATTCGCACTTGTGCTCCAGCGCCAGTTGAGTGGCGACGCTTCATGATTTCGCCATTTTCAATTTGCTGATGCAAGGTTTCGATTGCGTGAATCAGAGTCTCTGGAGTCGGCGGGCATCCCGGTGCATAAACATCGACCGGCACTATCTGGTCGACACCCTGCACAATGGCGTAGTTATTAAACATTCCGCCGCTACTTGCGCACACACCCATCGAGATAACCCATTTTGGTTCCATCATTTGGTCGTAAACCTGTCGCAAAACTGGTGCCATCTTCTGGCTCACACGCCCAGCCACGATCATGATGTCTGCTTGACGCGGAGATGCACGAAAAACTTCCATCCCAAATCGCGCCAGGTCGTAATGTGCGGTGCCAGATGCCATCATTTCGATTGCGCAACAGGCGAGACCAAATGTTGCCGGCCAACTCGACCTGGACCGTGACCAGTTAACGAGTACTTCAACGCGACCAGTTAAAAAGTTATGCTCAAGACCGCCAAGACCATCACCTAGTACATTTCGCACGAGTCCCATCAGACAAGAACTTTTTCGTCTACTTGTTGTTGACGACCTTCAAGACCAACGCGACGAATCGTCGTCGTCACCCCCCCTGTCGTCCCCCCCGTTGTCATGGCCGTGCGAGACGCCGACAAAATATCAGCATCGACTGTGATTAGTCGAGTTGGCTTAGCAATTGGACCCCAATCCAGAGCACCTCGGGCAATTACATAGACAAACGCAATAAAGAAAATCGCGCTAAAAGCAACAAACTCCCAGAATCCGTATGATCCGAGCGCCTGACTTGAAACAGCGAACGGATAAGCAAAGATAATTTCGATGTCGAACATGATAAACAACATCGCAACGACATAAAAACTTACAGGAAAGCGTTCTGGGGCTTCTCGACTTGGCACGATGCCACATTCGTAAGGGGCTTCCTTGGCCATGTTTGGTCGACGCGGTGCCAATAATTTTGAAGTAACTACTGAGCCGGCACCAAATAGAACTGCGAGTACGGTCAGTACGACAATTGGAAGATACTGACCCACAGATTACTCCTTTGCAGACGAACGCTCATCAACATTTGCGCGCAAAATTAAATCTCTTCGATGCAAAATCCGACATAAAAGCAAGAAAATTATCGATGCGCCGATCGTGATAAAAACAGCAGGCTGACGCCGACTACCCAAATCGCGCAACATATAGATGTACCGATGAGGTTGAGTTGCATCGACCACGGGTCGCGATGGTGCACGACCTGGCTCGGCTCGTTGCGGAACTACTGGGGCAACTTCAACTAGTGCATAGTGCGGCTCGTGGAAGAATGCTAAAAAATCAAGCGAGTCGTTGATCTTCGGCCAGCGATCACCGCCTTTGTCATAAACGGCCACTGAAAGATACTCACCGGCTACAAGTTCCTTAGCTTCTTTTTGAATTATTTCATCTGATGAAGCGACTGCCTGACCACGCCGTGGATCAGACTCCTCAAGCAATAACCAACCTTCGCTTTGTAACGACGACGAAACGACTGCCGTGTCGCTGGATACATCTCCAGTGAGTGTGATTGGCAACTGTAAAATTTCGGCACCATGTAAAAGCGATGCATCGCGCACAATTGTGACTGGTTCGGCCGGCAACCACGAAGGTTCACGACCCTTTAATCCGATTCCGTATGTCCACCAAATAGCACCCATGGTTGCCATCCAGCCAAACAACCCGGCAAGCACAATCAGCAGACCTAATCGCGCACCTAAGTTTGTCGCGACAACTAAATATATTCCGCCAATGAGTATTCCCACAGCAATGGCAACGATGACGATGCCGCGAAGTTCCGGTTCCCAGTTAACTGCGAGTAGCGCGATCATTCTTACTGTCCTCGCTCGTAGTCAACAATTGCGGCAATCTGCTCATCTGTGAGCATTAATCCAAAGCCCGGCATCCGACCTGAGCCTTGGCCTTGCTCACCGTATTTCTTGCCAAACTCACTACCGGCCTTAATAAACGCGATCATCTCCTCGCGCAGTGGGAACTGCCGCACTGTTGCCCCGCCCAGAAGGTTTGGACCGAATGCCCCACCGCCGGCAATTTGCGGTTCGCCGTATGACCAACCTTTTGTGTGGCAGCGGGCGCACGAAAAGTTGCCACTGCCGAGATCCAAGTTGAATAATGCTTCGCCAAGTGTCGCATATGTTCCAACCTTTACAAGTCGCTCCGCTTCTGCCTGAATCTCTTGCTGTTTGGCATTAGGCAACTTGCCCTGCTCGTCGCGCGGAATCTGAATGCTCTTCATGTATTCAATCACGGTTTGGATTTGTTGGTCATTCAGTGGGCCTCCGCCGACTAATCCCCATGCTGACATTGGCGAGAACGGACGACCGTATTCCAAAATGAAGCGCACTTCTTCTTCGCTGTAACGATAGAAAATAGTGTTGATTGCTGGCGCTTTCCAGTTGACATGCTTGACTTCGCCCGTAGTTGGATCGGTGATTGCGTATGAGGCAACGCCACCTCCACCCTTCATGCCACCATGACATCCGGCGCAATTAAATCCGCCTTCGGCAGTTGTGGCGAATAGCCCACCGCCCCAAACTTCGAACTGTTTCTGGAATTCCTTTTCAGCACCAACCATTCGTCCTGGTTCAAGAATCCAATAAAGCGGTAAAGCAATTGTGACCACGGCAAGAAATGCAAGACCAATTAACTGTGTGCGTTCAATTTTCTCGCCTTCAAGGCGTTCGTCGTCATAATACGGTTTGCGATTTGCGGCAAGTTTTATCTCTGCTCCAACTTCGCGTCTCGCTGAGCGAATATTGGCAAGACCATAAATGATCCAACCGATTATTGAGACAAGAAGAATGACCCATGCAATTGTCGTGGTTGTATCTGCAAGAATTATTTCGAGAACCATTTAGTGTCCGCCCGTCAAACCAATGCAATGAGGGCCTTCTGCTTCTTGACCAGTTGTGTTCGTTCCAATCGGTGCTCCACCAAAGATCGCGCCAGTATCGATGACCATGATCCCGTTGTTAACCGAAACACCAAAGTGATCCATACCCCGAGGCGCGGGACCGCCCTTTTTCTCGCCGACGCGGTTGTATTGCGAGCCATGACACGGACATTCAAACCATTGCGAAGTTATGCAATTTGGAACGCGACAACCCAAGTGCGGACATTTCTGATACAACGCAACGACGCCAGCGCTCATTCCAGCAAATACTGAACCCTGCTTGCCATAAGCAACTTCTGCTTTTGAGATCGCTTCCTTTGGATACTCGGTAACCCAAGCACGGGCTTCTGGCATATACAAAAAACCACCACCAGAACGAATTTGTCCAATGACGTCGTCAATCTTTCCTGCTGTGACTTTTGATCCGAAGCCGCCTTCGGCGCCCTTCCACAAGAATGCGATTAGTGATGCAGCAAATCCGGCAAGACTGGCGCTCATTAGTGTGACAGTTGCGCGATTGAGGAAAGCGCGACGCGTCACGCCAAGTGCTTCGGCGTCTGGTGCAACCCACGGCGCAATTTCTGCTGATGGCAATACTGCCACCGTCGTACTGCGACTCATCGATGCCTGCGACTCAACTTGCCGAGCGGACAAGATCGCATTTTTTGCAACACTGCGATCTCGCTTGCGAGTTTCTCGCGACAGCGAGCCAACGCCACTGGTGTCGGAGCGACGCGAAGCTGTTAATACAACGCCAAGTCCGAGCACCATAAGCACTGCGATCGCCAGGGTGACAATTGTTGTTGAACTCATTTGCGTAATTGTCCGATCACAGTTCGAAGAAAATTCCTTCACGCCACGGGAAAGTAAAATTAAATCCCGGGCCGCGAAAGAACGAGCCAATAATTACGAGCACAGACCAAAATAGCAAGTGCACAGTCATCAAACTGGTGAGGAACTTGCGATCTTCTGGGCGATTGGATTCATTGCGATCCACGAATGGAGCAAACATCAACGCAATAATTCCCATACCGGGAATTGTCACACCAGCAATCATCGGGTGGAACATTGTCAACAACTCCTGCAAGCCAAGAAAGTACCATGGCGCCTTGGACGGGTTTGGAGTTTGGTTGAAGTTTGCAGCCTGTAGCAACGGCGCATTAACAAACCACGAAAACACAAATACGAACGCCGTGCATGCCAACGACGCAACGAACTCGACACCCAATAAGTGTGGCCAAGTGTGGACCTTGTCAACAGGAACTGCTTTAACATCTTGAATTGATCCCGATTTGACGACGGTCAATAAACGTTGTGTGTGTCCGCCAGGCCCAGCACCAAACGGAATACTGCCATTGCCCGGCGCGCTAACTACCGGTACAGCAGATCTTTCGGCGACCGCAACACCACTAGCCCCTTTGCTGCGTTCAAGTAAATCTGCCGGAATCCGCGATCCTGAATCTCCAGCATCTGACGCTGGTATACCCGCAGCTTCGGCCGCTGCTTTTTCGCGCGCTGCTTGCGCGCGCTTAAGTAGGTGTTCTGGAATACCAGCCATCAGAGAGGTCCTGAAATTCCGCCATCTTTACGCACGCGCCAAAAATGAATCGCGAGGAAGATAACAAGGATGAAAGGAAACAATAAAACGTGTAACACATACCAGCGAAGCAGTGTTTCTGGTCCGATCTC
>JABMNW010000038.1 GCA_013204455.1 Acidimicrobiaceae bacterium | reverse complement strand
TTGCACAAGTTCGCGTGATAAACCGCGATCGCGCCAAACATAAAGTTGGTACCACAGCGGGCCAGTCGCAACCGCGGCGACTTCTTCGATACTGCGGGTGCCCAATGTAGAAAGCGTGAACGGAATCGAATTAGCGCCTGCGACTCGGGCAACTGCCAGTTCACCTTGTGGGTGGGCAATCCGCGTGAAACCTGTTGGCGATAACGCAATTGGAAACGGCACTGATTGACCCATAATCGTCGTCGTCGTGTCGATCATTGAAACATCGCGCAACACTTTTGGCACAAGAGAAAACTTTGCATACGCAGAACTGTTATTTCGGAGTGACCACTCATCTTCGGCAGCGCCATCGAAGTAGTCGAACACTCCCCCTGGCAGATTTCGTTTGGCAAGAAGTCGAAGATCATCGAGGTCGCCACAACTTGCGAGACGACGTTTGTCGCCGTTGAACTCAAACTTACGTATCTGGACAACTGAGCGAATTGACTTAAGCATAGGTTTAGTTTAGCGAATTAAGAATGTCGGACACTTCTTCAATTGTTGTGCGTGGATTTATGAAGCAAAGTCGCAATAAGGTTTCGCCATTCCATGTCGTTGGCACAACAAACGCGCGACCTTCATTAAGCATTTTGTCGCTCCATTGTTGATACTGGTCTGGCGACCATCCCGTGCGACGAAAGACGACTATTGATAATTCGGGTTCCAGCAAAAGTTCGAGATACTCAGAGTTTTTTATAAGCTGTGCGGTCTCGCGTGTGATTTGAAGCGTGATCTCCATTGCTTCTTCGTATGCTTCGGTACCGTGCGTGGCAACGCTGAACCAAAACGGTAATCCACGTGCACGCCGCGACAAGTGATGTGCCATGTCTGATGGGTTCGCCAGAGCATCACCGAGATCGTGTTGTTGAAGAACTTCGAGATATTCGGCACGTTGAGTGTGCGCAAGGCGTGCGGTTTCAGGGTCGCGGTAAATTAGAGCGCAACAATCGAATGGACCGAACAGCCATTTGTGTGGATCGACAATAAAACTGTCGGCCCGCTCAATACCGATAAATAGATGTCGCACACTTGGCGCACAAAGTGCGGCCGCGCCATACGCGCCATCCACATGGAACCAAGTCGAAAGTACTCGTGCCTGCTCGCCTGCGGCGACAAGATCATCGATCACGCCGAGATTCGTTGTGCCCGATGTGGCAACAATTGCACAGATTCGATGACGATCTTGTTCGTCTAAGTTGGCAATCGTCTGGCGTAAATTTGCGCCAGACATTCGGCCCTGCGCGTCGGCTGTAACTCTGACGATGTCGGCATCCATTGCATTGGCCGCAAGCGCCACCGACGAGTGCGCACCCGATGAAGCCACAAGCAAGGGACGCATGCGGTCGTATGCACCTTTACCACGCTGGCGCCACTTCCACCTGGCAACAATTAGTGCCGAGAGATTACCGGCGGTACCCCCACTGACAAATACGCCACTTGAAGTTTTCGGAAAATTTGCGAGACTTGCCACCCATTGCAAAGCCTGATTCTCGGCGTAGACGGCACCCGAACTCTCGAGCCATGAGCCACCGTAAATATTGGAAGCACTGAGCACAAGGTCGAACAACACCGCACTCTCGGTTGGCGCGCCAGGAATGAAAGATAAAAATGACGGATGGTCGACACTGATACATGCTCGCGATAGTTGAGTTGTAAAAATCTCAAGAGCCCGCAATCCGCCGAGACCCTCTGCAGTAATCGTGTTACCAACCAATGCTTGCAATTGGCTGAGCGTTTTTGGGCCGTCTAATGGCGGTGGGTCGAGTCGAATTCGGTCGAGTGCATATTCGATTACGGCGTCGGCAAGTTTTTCGCTGTCTTGATCGTGGTAATGCATCCAGTACCCGTCGGACTCGTTGCCCGAAGTTGGATGTGATGGAAGATTTGTCGCCATTATTGAAGTACCACGATGCCGAACTCTACTTGCGCCGACCGATATTCTGTAGCAATGGCTGATGAAACCGGAATTGAGAATCTATGAGAAATTATATAAAACGAGCTCCCTTCCCCAGCGCAATCGTTTCGGCTCTCATATTGGTGGCCTGCGGCTCAAGCAGTAGTTCGGTGCCCGCTAATTTGTCGCCAGATGCTAAGGCGGGTCGCGAACTCGCTATTGCTACTGGTTGCGCGAGTTGCCACGGATCGAACGGCCAAGGTCGTGTCGGACCTAAATTTATTGGCCTAGCCGATTCGCAGGTTTTGCTCTCTGACGGCACAACTGTGACTGCCGATGACACCTACTTATATGAGTCGATCAAGAACCCAGACGCCAAGCGCCGGCGCGGCGCTACTTCGATGATGCCGTCGTTTAACTTAAGCGACGCCGAAATAGCCAGCATCATTAGTTACATTCGCGCCCTCAAGGGTTAGTCAACTAGTTAATCAGATAGCTGACCCGCTAGTCAATTAACTAGCTAGGCAAGTGAAACGATTTCGAGCCACGACTCGTTGAAGTAATCTTCTTGCCCGTCTGGCATTAGCAAAATTTTTGTTGGCGATAGTTGCTCGACGAAATCAGCGTCGTGGCTAACCAATACGATTGCCCCCTGCCAACTCGACAACGCGTCGGCAACCGACTGCCGACTTGAGGGGTCAAGGTTGTTCGTCGGTTCGTCCAACAACAAGAGATTATTTTTTCCGACCATCATCATTGCCAGGGCAAGTTTTGTTTTTTCTCCGCCCGAAAGAGTTGCTGACTCTTGATACACCTTGTCGCCCGACAACCCGAACATCCCAAGCATCCCGCGCAACTGTGTTTCGGTGAGTCCCAGTGCCGCTGGAGCTTGATCGCGCATATGTTCGACAAGAGATCTTTGCGGTATTAAGTTGTCATGTTCTTGGGCGTAGTAGCCGGCTTGTACGTTGTAGCCAAATTTAAATTCGCCGTTATCTGGTTTTACCTCGCCAGCCAAAATTCTCAACAGCGACGTTTTACCGGCACCGTTGAGACCGAGCACTAACAATCGCTCGCCGCGACCAAGATCGAAACTCACATCATGGAAAATATCGGGGCCACCAAACGTTTTGCGTAAGCCCTCGGCCGTAAGCACCGTCTCGCCACAATGTGGCGGCTCAGGAAATCTAACTTTCATTACTCGTGCACCACGAGCCGCATGCACGCGAGTATCTTCGATTCGTCCGATACGTTTTTCGATGCTGTGAGCCATAGCGGCTTTACTAGCTTTGGCTCCGAAACGATCTACAACCCGCTGTAGTCGATCAATCTCTTTACTTTGCTGCGTGGCTTTTTTGGATTGACGCGCTTCGTCGGCTTCGCGCGAAATACCGTATTGAGTGTACGTGCCGCGGTACTCGACGATCGAACCTTCGGAATCTTCGTCGGGGCGATCAAGATGCAGCACACGAGTGATTGCTTCATCAAGCAGTTCTAAGTCGTGACTAATTACCAATAGCGCACCTTTATAT
>JABMNW010000037.1 GCA_013204455.1 Acidimicrobiaceae bacterium | reverse complement strand
CGGACGATTTCCACTTCGCGCTCAAAGTTTGGATGCTCTACCCAGTGATACAAACAGCGGCGCTTCAAAGCATCATGCAAATCGCGTGTGCGATTAGAAGTTAAGACAACAAGTGGTGGAGTAGTCGCGCGGTAAGTACCAAGTTCGGGAATTGTGATCTGAAAATCTGATAGCACTTCCAACAAATATGCTTCGAATTCATCATCGGCACGGTCAATTTCGTCGATCAACAAAACTGGTGATGTGCCGGAGTGTTGATCAATTGCCCGCAGTAGCGCACGGCGAATTAGAAATCGTTCGCTGTATAACTGACCTTCAAGTTTGTCGGCGCCAAGCGACGTCGCTTCACCTGTGGCTTCAACTGTGCGCAGGTGCAATAACTGTCGTGAATAATCCCAGTCGTACATTGCTTGTGCCGCATCGATGCCTTCGTAACATTGCAAGCGAATCAATTCGCTTTTGCGAATTGTCGCCAAGACCTTGGCTAGTTCGGTCTTTCCGACGCCCGCTTCACCTTCAAGTAGCAGCGGTCGGTTCAGTGACATCGCCAAAAAAACGGCAGTTGCCAAGCCATCGCTGGCGAGATAATTATTGTCATCGAGGGCACTGCGGACCTCGGAAACGGTGTCCAAACTCATCTCGTCAGGCTACGGGGCAGTGGTCTAGGAGTCGAAGCCCAATCCAAGTCTGTCCATTAAACGAAGCCATAGATTGCGCTTTCCTGTGCGGTCTTCGTAATCCAATGACCAGCGTGTGGCCTGAATACCAATAAATCTAAACGGTTCTGGCGGGAACGATCGCGGCTTGGTTTGTACGAATTTGGTTTGTCTCGCGCGAGTCGAGTTTCCATCAAGTAGATCAAGCATTACTTCGCCACCAAATCTTGATGCACCAACGCCGAGTCCGGTGTAACCAATCGCATAGGCGACGTGATTGTCCATGGCAGTTCCCCAAAACACGCTGTAGCGCGCACAAGTATCAATCGGCGCACCCCACATGTGCGAAAACTTCACTCCTTCAAGTTGCGGAAATGTTTGAAAGAACTGGCTCGACAACATCGCCCACGTCTCTGGCCGCGATTCAAGTTCTTGATCCATTCGACCGCCAAAATAATAGATCGCGTCGTATCCGCCCCACAACACTCGATTGTCGGCAGTCAGGCGATAGTAATGAAATTGATTTGAAACATCTGTCAGCCCCTGTCGGTTTTTCCAATTGATACTTGCTAGTTGGTCACTAGTTAAGGGCTCGGTGACTAAGCAGTAGTCGTACACCGGCGCAATATATTTTTGCATTTGACGCAGTAACGGTTTAAAAGTGTTTGTCGCGAGCGCAACATTTCTAGCGCGAATTTTCGCCAAGGCAGTTATTATTTCAACTCCAGCGTTGTCGCGTTCAATATCTTCTGCTCGAGTATCTTCGTAGATTCGCACACCAAGAGTCTGTGCAACTCGTTTGAGGCCCCACACCAAACGTGCTGGGTCGACGAGAGCTGAAGTGTCCTTCGTCCACAGCCCACCAGTAAAAACTGGCGAGCGAACTTCTTGTTGCATTGCTTCGCGATCAAGCCATGCAACATTGTGGCCGAGTTCTTTCAATTGACGGTAATCAGCCTGAAGTTCATCAGAATAATTTTCTGGATGCCAAGTGCTGGCTACCTCAATTGCCCCATTGCGTTCAAAGTCGCAATCAATATTGTATTCCCGAATCACCTTTTCGATTTGATTAAAATTTTCGCGACCGAGTTGCTCAAGGATTTCAACCTCGTCAGGAAATCTTTCCTGAGCGTTGGCGATGCCATGTGTCAGCGAGTAGTCCATGAATCCGCCGTTGCGGCTGCTCGCACCAGAGCCGATTTCGTGCGAGTCGATCAGTACAACATCACGATTGGCGTCGCGCTGTTTGGCGATAATCGCAGTCCACAAGCCAGTAAAACCGCCACCGACCACGCACAGATCGCAATCTTCGTCAGTTACGGCGATTGGGTTCGAGTCGGGTTCATCAACATCATCTAGCCAATACGGAAAGGTTTCCGCATCCGCTATCGCATCAAGGTAACGCTCGCTCGACCGTGGCGTGTTTGCCGTTCGGTCCATTGACTCTCACCACCTAACGGGCTTAAGTCTAGAAGCCGTGCAGTAATCTAGGCAGTTATGGATCTTGGGCTTACGAGTCGTACTGCAGCCGTTGCTGGTGGCTCGGCTGGTTTGGGTTTCGCTTCGGCTAAGGCCCTAGCCCAAGAGGGTGCGCGCGTCGTGTTGTGTGGTCGCGATGCAAAACGTGCCAGTGAGGCTGCGTCACTTATCGGGCACGGATGTATTGGCATCACATGTGATGTTTCGAGCGTCGCAGGGGCCCAAAGTTTTATCGATCAAGCAACCAGTGCACTCGGACATTTGGACATTGTCGTGCTCAATAGTGGAGGACCGCCATCAGGAAATTTCGCCACGACGAGCGTCGATGGCTACGACACTGCCTTACAGCAGGGACTGATGTCAATGATCGCGATGACTAAGTTGGCAGTGCCCGCAATGCAGTTGCGTAAGTGGGGTCGCATTGTTGCAATCACCTCAATAGCTGTCCGTCAGCCGATCGCCAATCTCATTTTGTCAAATACGGCGCGCGCGGGACTAACCGGATTTTTAAAAACCGTTGCTCGCGAAATTGCCGGAGATGGTGTAACTGTAAATACAGTGCAACCCGGAATTCATGCCACCGATCGAATTACTCAGTTGTATGGCACGAACCTGGATGCTGGAGCGCTTTCGATTCCTGCTGGTGTATTCGGCGATCCTAAAGACTTCGGCGACGTTGTTGCCTTCTTGTGCAGTGAGTCCGCACGGTTTATAACCGGAGCCAACCTGCAAGTTGATGGTGGCCAATATGCTGGGTTGATCTAATGCTTCAACACGTTGTGGCGATTACTTGGAACGATCAAGTACCAGCAGACTACGACGAAGTTGTGGTTAAAGTTTTGCACGAAATGATAAAGCAGATAGGTACGGTTCGCGATTACCGGTGTGGTGCAGATTTGGGTGTGTCATCACCCCAAAACGCTCAGTTTTTAATTGCTGCAACCTTTGACGACGTGGATGGCTGGCGCGTTTATGACGAGCATCCACTACATAACGAGATTCGCACCAAGTATTTCAAGCCATACATCGCTCAGCGCATCGCATCCCAAATTAGCTACTAGCCGGTTTAGTTATTAGCTAGTTTTTTTTGTTAGATTTTTTTGTTCCCAGCGAGTCGCAATGTAACTTACCGCACCGACATATATCCAACCAAGCAGGATGTCGGTGACGTAATGCTCACCGAAGTACACGAGTGTAAATGCCATTGAAAGTGGCAGTGCCAGCGACACAATACGCAGCCACTTAGGCATCATCGGGAAAAAGAATGCGACAACGAGTAATGAAAAAGCTGCGTGCAATGACGGCAGGGCCGCCACCGGGTTAGTAATTTCTTTGCCGCGATCAAATACTTTGGAAACAGTGGAAAGACCCATACTGTGCCAACCCCGTGCGGTAATCCGTGAGATGTGGGCAATATCACCATCACGTGAGGCCATCCACGGCGGTGCAACTGGATACAAAATATATGTCACGACGCCAGATCCGAGTAGAAGTGCGAACCTGCGCATGTACCGTAGCCATTGTGTGCGATTGCGCAACCACAGGATTACTGCAAGTGCAACAGGAAATACGAAGTGTGTCATGTACACAACTGCGAGCGGCAGTTCATACCACGAAACCTTTGGCGAGACATTAAAGCGTTGTTGCACCCAGACATTTGGGTCAGTACCAAAAAACAGAAATCGATCAACGTCACGAATTGCAGTTCGATGTACCCGAGTGCCGAGTTGATCAGCAATACCACGGCTGTATTCGTAGGCGAACAAAAGCACAACCAAAATTCCCCAGTCGCGAAACATTTCATATTGCTGGCGTAAAGGCTTACCAAAGTTTCCGCAAACAAGTGCGCCAAGCAACCACGAGACGACTGCGATGCGATCGATAGGAAGCCCGTAACGCTTTGCTGACAGTATAAATAAGATGCAGTAGCCACTCAGTAGCCATGGCCTAAAACGACTTAGATGTGAACCCTTTATTTGGATGCAGCCTCAAGTGCTCGTCGAACCAGAACCGAAGCGAGATGCTTGCGGTAATCGGTTGACGCATTCAGGTCTGTCTGCGGATCTGCTTCATTGGATGCCATCGCTGCAGCATCGCTGATCGAAGCACCATTGGCGATAGCGCTGGCGACACTTGTTGCAAGAATCGGTGTGCTACCCATGTTGACGAGGGCAACACCAGCTTCGTCCTTGCGACGCCATGCCGCAACGCCGACGATCGCCCAATCTTGTGCGCGACGATTGAACTTCTGAAAGCTCCAACCTGCCCCTTGCATTTTTGGAACTCGGATTTCGATCAGCATTTCATCTTCGGCAAGAGCGCTTTCTAAAAAGCCCTTGTAAAAGTCCGTCGCTGCGATTTCGCGCTGACCGCGTGGACCTTGCACCACATATGTTGCGCCGAGAGCAAGTGTTGTGGCGGGTAGGTCGCTGGCTGGATCGGCGTGCGCAATTGACCCACCGATTGTTCCGCGATGGCGCACCTGTGCATCGCCGACATGGCCAGCGGCATCAGCAAGCAAGGGCACATGTTCGCGGAGCACCTTTGATGTTTCGACATCCATATGTCGAGTTAGCGCGCCAATCACAATGTGATTTCCCGCATCTTTGATGTACGAGAGATCTTTGATCCGACCGATGTCAATCAACATTGACGGTTGGGCGAGGCGCAGTTTCATTAGCGGAAGCAGACTGTGGCCTCCGGCGAGAAACTTTGCGTCACTGCCGTGCTGGGTAATCAGCGAAATGGCTTCTGCCGCCGATGATGCACGCTTGTAGTCGAATGCTGCTGGAATCATTTCTTACCTCCACGAGTTGCGTTATTGATTGTGTTCCACACGGTTTGTGGCGATGCGGGCATCGCCATATTTGTCACGCCAAGACCTGCAAGCGCATCAACGATTGCGTTGATCACTGTCGGTGCGGCGCCGATTGTGCCTGCTTCGCCGATGCCCTTAACGCCGAGTTGATTAGTTGGCGATGGCGTGACCGTGAAGTCGGTCGTTATTGGTGGCACATCGCTGGCAGCCGGAACAAGATATTCGGCCAATGTTGTTGTCTTTAAGTTGCCATCCGAGTCATAGACGGCTTCTTCAAACAGCGCTTGAGCAAGTCCTTGGATTACTCCGCCATGCACTTGACCTTCGACGATCAGCGGATTGATCTGCACTCCGCAATCATCGACTGCTACATACTTGAGTACTTTGACCGCACCAGTCTCTGTGTCGACCTCGACCACACACATGTGCGTGCCAAATGGCCACGAGAAATTCGGTGGATCATACGAAACTTGTGCTTCGAGATTTGGCTCGACACCATCCGGCAAATTGTGTGCGGTAAATGCCGCGAACGCAATCGCTGCGAGTGGCAGTGCGCGATCGGGCGAGCCCTTGACACTGAAAGTTCCGTTCGCGAACTCCAAGTCTTCTGCCGCGCATTCAAGTTGATGCGCGGCAATTCGTTTTGCTTTGTCAATCACTTTGTCGCAGGCCAATGCAACTGCGACTCCGCCTACCGGAAGGGAACGCGAGCCGTAAGTGTCAAGTCCGAGTGGCGCGATAGCTGTATCGCTATGCAACACATCGATATCGTCCGGTGAGATTCCTAGTTTTTCTGCGGCGATCATCGCCCAACTTGTTTCGTGTCCTTGCCCATGTGGCGAAGTGCCAGTGACGACTTGAACTTTATTCGTTGGTAAAATTCGAACAGTCGCTGCTTCCCAACCGCCTGCGCTGTAATTAAGTGATGCCAACACACGCGATGGTGCGAGTCCGCACATCTCAAAGTATGAAGTCATGCCAATTCCGAGACGCTTAGTTGCGCCAGGAACATTCTGTTTTTCCTGTTGCGCGCGAATGCCTGCGTAATCGGCAATTTTGGCTGCCTTCTCCGCGGCCAAAAGATGATCGCCAGAGTCGTATGTCAGTCCGCTGAACGCCGTATATGGAAACTGTTCCTTTTTTATGAAGTTGCGCTTACGTAATTCGAACGAGTCGATCTTCATTGAGTGGGCGAGCGCTTCGATCGCCCGCTCAATGGCGTATGTCGCCTCTGGGCGACCCGCGCCGCGATATGCATCGGTCGGTGTCAGTGTTGTAAACACCCCCGTGCAACTGAAGTCGTACGCCTGTGGAATGTCGTAGACACCTGCATATAGGAATGCGCCAAGGATTGGCACGCCAGGTGTAACGAGTTGTAAGTATGCGCCCATGTCGGCGATAATCCGCACGCGCACGGCGGTGATTTTCCCAGAGTCATCCGCGGCTAGCTCAATTGTTTGAATCTGTCCACGACCATGAATAGTCGCTTGCGAGTTTTCTGAGCGCTCTTCAACCCAGCGCACGGGTGTGTTGTGTTTACGAGCCAGTGCGGTGCAAAGTAATTCTTCGGCATAAACATTTAGTTTTGAGCCAAAGCCGCCCCCAACACTTGGGGCCACGACCCGCATCTGATGTTCGGGGATGCCAAGTGTGAGTGCGGTCATGACTTTAAGAATGTGTGGTACCTGCGTCGATGAATAAAGAGTTATGTCGCCACCAAATGGTTGCGGAACGGCCGCAACTGCGCGTGTCTCCATTGCCATTGGCAACAATCGTTGCTGAACGTAGCGCTCTTTTACTTTGTATTTAGCCGCGGCGAAAGCAGCATCAACACAGCCTTCTGTTGCTTCTACTTTTAGATTCCAGATATAACTCTTGTTCGTGCCAAGACCTTCATGAATAATTGTCTTATCACTGAGTGCTTCTTCTAAATCGACAACTGCCTTTAACGGCTCGTACTCGACATCGATTGCATCGAGTGCATCGCGTGATGCAGTTTCGTTAGTCGCCAGCACTGCCGCCACACCGTCACCGACATAACAAACTTTGTCGATCGCCAATGGAAAGTGCGGAGGGTTCTTCATCTCTGGAGTTACTGGCCAGGCGCATGGCATTGGCCCTGCCCATGTTGATTGCAAATCTTTGCCGGCGTAAACCGCGACAACGCCAGGGATCGCAAGTGCGGCCGCGGTGTTGATCGACACAATCCGGGCGTGAGCATATGGCGAACGCAGAACCGCAAGGTGCAACGCGCCCGGAATATTTAGATCATTGGTGAACTTTGCTTCCCCAGTCAGTAACGGGGGATCTTCGCGACGCAGTAATCGTGTGCCAATAATTTTTGTCGGCATGTTCTCTGTAATAGTCATGATGCGCCCCTTTATGTCGCGCTCGCGGCTGCGAGTATCGACTTGACGATGTTGTGGTAGCCAGTGCAACGACAAAGGTTTCCTTCTAGTCCCATGCGGACTTCATCTTCGGTTGGCTTTGGGTTCTCGTTCAACAGACCGATCGCCGCCATCACCATTCCCGGAGTGCAGTAGCCGCACTGTAGACCGTGATTCTCCATGAACGCTGTTTGCATCGGATGCATCACTCCATCTTTAGCCAGACCTTCGATTGTTGTAACAGTTGCGCCATCTGCCTGCACAGCCAGAATTGTGCAACTCTTTACAGCCTCACCATTGAGATGCAAAGTACATGCGCCACAACTCGATGTGTCACAGCCGATGTTTGTACCAGTTAGTCCCAGCGTCTCACGAATGTAATACACAAGAAGTGTGCGCGGCTCAACATCATTTTCGTAATCTTTACCGTTGACCGTGATTGAAACTTTCATCCGCAACCCCCCATTTATATAGGCACTTCTGTACTAAATAATGCCCCTAATCGACTCGCTGGGACGAATCCGACCTAATTGTCGATTTGTTGCAGGCTCCGCATGGCGAAAGTCAGGCTGAGAGCGCTCAAAATAACGATCGCCAAGAGCCCGCCATAGACATTTGACCAACTCATGTAGTCGGGAGACGATTCATTTACCCAGCCGGCGCGGGCGAGGCGAAAAATATTTGTCACTGGGCTAACTCGCGCCACAGTGTGCAACCAACCAGTCATCACATCGAGTGGAACCTGCGCCGTCGAGAGAAACATTGTGACGAAGATTGACAATTGCATGATCGCGGCGCCACGCATATCTTGGAATCGGTAGGCAAGCCCCAATCCCCATCCCGCGCCAATTGTTGCGATGCCAAGAGCCGCAATTAGAGAACAGATGTAACTGAGTACACCGCTAGTTGGACGGGCACCAAGTAAGAACGCAGCAACGAACACGATGGCTGCAACCAATGTCACGCGAATCCAAGTTGCAATCACTGGACCGACAACGAGCGAGAGTCGCGACGTCGGCGACATCCGAAGGCGATCATAAAAACCATTTTCTAGATCGCGAATCAATGAAAATCCAAGCGCAACCCCACTGAATGCAGATCCCATCGCAAGACCAAGTGGCATGAACCAGTTCACCGAACGATCGGTGGGGAACCCCGGCATTTTGGTGATCGCAAAAAATGTTCCCGAGAAAGCAATCATATTAAACATCGGCATCGCCAGAGAGGGTAAGAACGCCGATGGCAAACGACGAGTGTTGATCAGGCTGCGCTTGACAAGCCCAAATGAACTACGCATTGTTGTCGTGTGCAAATCTTGGTCGCCAATGGATCGCGTTGAAATTATAGTTTGCATCAGTGTTTCCTCAACCGTGATCGCAATTGAGAGTTCGCTATGCCCAGCGCAACAATCGCAATTGCCAGTGGTACAAGAATTGCACGTGCTGTGGCTGAGGCGGTAAATCCTTCAAGCGATAGTGCACGCAACCCTTCGACGAGATATGAAATTGGGTTTAGTCCGGCAATTGTTTGATATGCGCCACTCATTGTTTCGCGCGGGAAAAATGCACTGGAGAAAAACAACAAAATAAATAACAGTGGGAACGTTCCCTGCACGGCTTCAGCAGATCCAGTTTTAAGTGCCACCGATGACATCAACGCGCCAACAGCCAACGAAATCAATGCGCCACTTACGATCATCGCCAATACACCAGGTATACCTGCCGAGACACTTGCTCCAAAAGGCATTAATACGAACACAAATACTGCTGTTTGGAGTGCGCCGAACAATGTGCTACCAGCCAACCGGCCAAGCAGAATTCCCGTTCGTGATGTCGGTGCCGCAAGCAAGCGATCAAAGAATCCATTTTGGATATCGGTGGCCAACGCGGCTGCACCGGTTACCGAGCCGAACAACACACCTTGGGTAATTGTTCCTGCAAGTTGAAACTGCAAATACGAGTCGACTTTTGGAAACCCTGGCAACGAAGTTGTTCGTCCAAATGATGAATTGCCGAGCATTGCAAAAAACAGCGGAAACAGCATGCTCGGCACGACAAGTGCTGGCTGTCTAAACAATTCGAGGGTTGATCGTTTGGCAAGGGCAAAAGTTTGGCGCATTGACAGAGACAACGAGTGCTCCGCAAGATCTCCGCCAGATTTTTGCGCAAGCGCAACATCTATCATCGTCTCTGCTTTCGACCCCAGCGCGATTTCTTCGTTAGTGGTTCGACAGTGCCATTATCGCGAAGACCGTTGTCGCCTGCTGGGGGCGCATTGTCCGAACCTTCAAGGCGATAACCAGTTGCTTCGGCAAAAACATCGTCCAAACTTGGTTCATTAATCTCTAAATGTTGGAGATGAACGCCTGCTTCATCGAGTTTTCGCACCACGTCGGCAACCTGTGTGGCACCGCCTTGCAGGCCTACGCCGATTTCGCCTTCGACGCCGGGGCGCAACTCGCCAAAAGTACTTAGCACTGATTTTGCGCGTTCGTTCTGGTCGGCATGTATTTTGATAATCAGTGTTGGAGCGCCGATACTTGCCTTTAGGTCTGCAGGTTTCCCTTCGCGCACGATGCGCCCGTGATCGATGATCGCAATTCGATCGGCGAGTTGGTCGGCTTCTTCTAAATACTGTGTTGTCAACATTACGGTTGTGCCATCTTTGTTAAGACGGCGCACTTCTTCCCACAATGTAAGACGGCTCATCGGGTCGAGACCAGTCGTCGGTTCGTCAAGAAACAATACTTTTGGCTGATGAATTAGTGACAGCGCCAGATCCAGCCGCCGGCGCATACCGCCCGAGTAAGTAGAGACTCTGCGGCGTGCCGCTGCGGTGAGTCCGACACGCTCAAGAAGTTCATCCGATCGCTTTTTTAACGATGTTGCTGGAATGCCATATAGCACTGCCTGCAGTGCAAGTAGTTCGGCACCAGTCATCAGCGGGTCGATCGCCGCATCCTGCAATGCAACACCGATATTGCGCCGCACCATATCGGCTTGGTTCACGACGTCGTAACCGGCCACGCGAGCAGTGCCAGAAGTTGGTCGCAATAATGTGGTCAACATTCGTACGGCAGTGCTTTTGCCTGCACCGTTTGGTCCAAGAAAGCCGAAAATCTCGCCTTCTTTAATTTCTAAATTGATGCCCTTGACAGCCTGCACATCGCCGAAGTGACGCACAAGATCAATTGCAATTATCGGCGATTCACTCATTAATTTAAATTACCAGTTTCGATTTTTGAAAACTTAGACAGAGGCGGTCGCGATTGCAGACCAAACACGCTCCGGTGTGGTTGGCATATCGATGTGACGTACGCCCAAGTGCATTAACGCGTCAATCACCGCTGACTGCACGGCGGGCGTCGAGCCGATCGTTCCAGATTCGCCGATTCCTTTCGCGCCAAGCGGATTAACGAAGGTCGGCGTTTCCATATGCACTACTTCGATGCTGGGTAGTTCGACCGCCGAAATAATTGCATAGTCGGCAAAATTCGAGGTGATCGGATTACCGTCATCGTCGTAACGAAATTCCTCAAGTAAGGCTTGAGCAGTACCTTGAGCGATTCCACCATGAATCTGACCTTCTAAAATCAGCGGGTTAATAACTTTACCTGCGTCGTCACAAGCAATGTGTCGACGGTGCGTGACCTGACCAGTTTCGATGTCAACTTCGACGATTGCCACATGCGCACCGAACGGGAATGTCGCTGAAGTTGCAACGAAAATTCCTTCTTGCGTAAGTCCAATTGTTGGATCAGCAGCCTGAGCAACATCCGCCCACGATTTCGAAACTGCTGGTGTGCCAGCGACATGAAACGAACCATTGGTCTTATCGAGCACAACGTCGCTTTCGTTCGCTTCCATCAGCCGTGCCGCGAGTTTGCGTGCTTCGTCGACCAATTCAATCGAAACTTTTTGGACTGCTGCACCGCCTTGTTGTAACGAACGCGATCCCATCGTGCCACCACCAGATGGCACAAGATCGGTGTCACCCCAGACAACATCTATGTCTTCGATCGAGATTCCTGTCTCGCTACTGGCGATCATTGCCCAGGAGGTGACGTGGCCCTGACCGTGTGGGGAAGTGCCGGTGTAAACGACGGCTCGACCGTTGGGGAGAATATTGATCTTGGCATGTTCTTGTTTTGGATCTACTCCACCAGTGATCTCAACATAAACGCTTACACCAATACCGAGTTGCACTGTGTCGCCACGCTTGCGGCGCACTGCTTGCTCTGTGCGTGCTTCGGTGTACTTGGCAACTGCCAATGCTTTTTCGAGAGCTGCTGCATAATCACCCACGTCATATGCGGCTCCAATTTTTGTCTGATACGGTTCCATAAATTTTGGAATCAAATTCATTCGACGAACCTCAACTGGATCTTTACCAATTTCGGCAGCAAATAAATCCATTGCACGTTCAATTGCCGCGCTGGCCTCTGGGCGTCCGGCACCGCGGTAGGCGACGATCGGTGTGGTATTCGTGACAACCGAAGTTGTCCGACATTCCATTGCCGCAATGTCGTAAACACCTTGCGACATCGGGCGAGTCATAAACGGTGCAAGTATGGTTCCAATATCAACCCAACCGCCCGAGTCTTGAATCGCGTGCAACTGATAGGCGGTAACTCGGCCAGCTTTTGTGCCGCCGATCGTGACAAATTGCAGTTGTGCGCGACCGTGTCCGAGTCCGACCATTGATTCACTTCGTGTTTCGCGCCAGCGAACTGGCTTACCGACATGTTTCGAAATAGCTCCGAGGAGTAACTCTTCTGAGTAGGCGCTAATTTTTGCGCCAAAACCGCCACCCACATCTGGCGTGATAATTCGTACATTCTCAAGTTCGAGCCCATTGGCTTTTCTAATTTCCTCGCGCACACCTTGTGCGTGTTGTGTTGATATCCACTGGTACAAACGACCGTCTATCCATGCCACCGCAGAGCCACGCGCTTCAAGTGGACACGGTGCAACACGTTGGTTCATGAAGCGACCTTTGACGACAACTTCGCAATCTTTAAAAATAGCATCACCCGTGTTGTCTGGTATGCCGAGAGCGATGGTGTCCATCACGACATTGCTTCCGCACTCTTCGTAGATCAGCGTCGTACTAGTCATCGCTATTTCCACATCAATTAGGGGTTCAAGGGTTTCGTAATCAATGATTGCGCGTTCGGCTGCGTCTTCACCCTGATTTGCGTGTTGTGTGACGATTGCCGCGACTGGCTCACCAACCCAGCGCACTTTATCTTTGGCCAGATACGTACGCTTTGCCATTGGATTAAATGTTGCCGACACCGGCTCCAAGCCGAGATCATCAGCAGTAAAAACGGCGATGACTCCAGGTGCCTGTTTGCATTCAGATAAATCAATGTTCGTGATTTTGCCATGGGCCACCGTTGAACGCACGTATGTCACGTGCAATGCGTCAGCCAGAAGTGGCTCATCGTTTAAGTCTTCGATGTATTTTCCACCGATCGTCAGGAATTTTGGGTCTTCCTTGCGCAAAACACGATTACCAAGAATGCTTCCAGCCACAATCGCTCCCTCTGTTCAATACCTCGTGCTAGACGATAGTTCACCGAGGGTGGATCTCAGTCAGTCAAACCAGTAATACTGCTTCTAAATTAAGGCTGTAAGGGATCCAGTATTCCGACACCTGTATTGCGCACGGCCTGAGTTGAGCGAATCTGTAAAATACTTGTGACAAGTGTGTATGGCCAACGATTTGGCAGAACAGAACTTGCATTTGGTAGATCCAGCAACGGAACGCGCTTTTCAGTGAGCAAGAGGTACCCCAACTGTGAGCGGATCGCCTCTTGGGCGCCTTGCGGCGTCTTAAGAGCGTCGACATCATCTTGCGCGGAGTCATTAATGTCTTCGTACGCCAAAAATTGCTCGTTACGCTGAGCGACAATTGTTCTCTGTTTGGTCCAGGTGCGCATCGGGATCACGAACAGTGCGAGCGAAAACGCTCCAATAAATAGTGCCCCAAGCGGAACAATTGCAAAACGGCTTCGTTGCCCACGCAGTAAACGACTAGTTGTACTCACCCCTCTATTGTGGCTTGCGCGCAGCCTTATTTGGTGGAGTGCCTAAATAATCCTGGGTACTTGGCATTTGCGCCAAGGTCCTGCTCAATGCGCAGTAGTTGGTTGTACTTTGCCACGCGATCGCTTCGTGCTGGTGCTCCAGTTTTGATCTGTCCACTATTCGTGGCAACCGCAAGATCGGCAATCGTCGAATCTTCTGTCTCGCCACTGCGATGACTGATCACACTCGTGTAGTTGTTGCGCTTGGCGAGTGAAATCGTGTCGAGCGTTTCTGAAAGCGTGCCAATTTGATTTACTTTTACTAGAATACTGTTGGCAATTTTTCGATCAATACCTTGTTGCAGGCGTTTCGTGTTAGTCACAAATAGATCATCACCGACAAGTTGGACCCTCGAACAAAGCACATCTGATAGCGCCGCCCATCCGTCCCAATCATCTTGTGACATTCCATCTTCGATGGAGACAATCGGATATGTATCTACAAGGCGTGTCCACCAAGTTACGAGTTCATCGCTCGTCAGTATTTTGTTTTCTCCTGCAAGGTGGTAACGACCATCTTTGTATAATTCGCTCATCGCTGGGTCGAGTGCGATCGCAATATCGATGCCTGGTTTAAATCCTGCACGACTGATCGCGTCGACAAGAAATTCGATTGCAAGTTCGTTGCTCGCAAGATCCGGTGCGAACCCGCCTTCGTCGCCGACTGCCGTTGAAAGTCCGCGTGCACGTAACACAGATTTAAGGGTGTGATAAGTCTCGACACCCCACTGCAGTGCTTCGCTGTAACGT
>JABMNW010000036.1 GCA_013204455.1 Acidimicrobiaceae bacterium | reverse complement strand
GCCTTGGCAACGGTTTTAAAGAAATAACAAAGGCTGTTGTGCATTTCAAAGAGTCCGGTCGTATTGAAGTGCGACACGGTTGGACGGAAATGGGTCAAGGTATCAATACTGTTGCGATGCAAGTTGTCGTGCAAGAACTTGGCGTTGATGCCACGTTAATTGATGTGATTGTGGATACAACTCGCGAACTTGGATTCGGCCAAACAACTGGTTCTCGCGGCACACTAATGGGTGCTGGAGCAGTAAAAGACGCATGTGATACGGCACGAGCAGCAAATTTTGCAGTTGGAGTGGATCATCTTGGCGAGTACCGCGTCGATTGGACTGACAAAATGGGAACACCAGGAGTCACTAATCCCACAATTCACTCCACATTTAGTTACGCCGCCCAAATGGTCATTATCGATCGCGAAACACAAAAGATCGAGCGCGTTGTCGCGGTTCACGATGTCGGTCGAATTGTCAATCCGACACTATGCGAAGGTCAAGTCGAGGGAAGTGTGCATATGGGTCTCGGATATGCACTTACCGAGGACTTCCCCTCCGATCCGGAAACTGGTTTCCCAATTAATATGACACTGCGCAGTCTCGGAATATTGCGTGCAAAAGATGTACCACCGATCGAAGTGAAGTTGATTGAATCGCCGCAGCCAAACTCTCCGTACGGAATCAAGGGAGTCGGTGAGATTGGATTGGTTCCCACCGCAGGAGCGGTCGCGACTGCACTTCACGACCTTGATGGCCAGTGGCGCAACACATTGCCGATGCGCCGCCAAAAACAAGAAGACTGAACTATGTCGTCCCAGACTGCAGGACTTATCTGTGCGCACCACCACTTGTATTCAACTCTTGCTCGGGGTATGCCAGCACCGAAAACAACACCAAATACGTTTCTTGAGATTCTTCAGCAGATTTGGTGGCGATTGGATATCGCGCTCGATAATGAAATGATCTATTGGTCGGCAATGCTTGGTGCCACCGAAGCATTGCTTAGCGGCACGACCTGCATTATCGACCATCATGAATCACCGAACTGTATCGAGGGTTCGCTTTCGACGATCGCCAAGGCATGCAGCGATGTTGGCGTACGTGTCAATGCTTGCTACGGCGTAACCGATCGTTGGGACAATTCCGGCAACCTGCATTCGAAAGTCTCGCCTCTGTCTTCGATGACTAGTTCTGCATTGCGTGGTTTAGATGAATGCGACCGTTATCTTCGCCAAGGGGGCCGTGGCATGGTTGGAGTTCATGCCGCTTTCACTTGTAGCGATGAGACTCTTCATGTGGCAAGCGATCTCGCTAAGAAACACAGCGTCGGCGTACATCTTCATGTCGCCGAAGGCTTAGATGACGAACACGCTGGTGCCCGACTTGAGTCACTTGCTACCGAGAATTGGCTGTTGGTACATGCCGTTCACCTAGATCGACATCTTCCGGGCTACATCGTGCATAATCCCCGCTCAAACATGAATAACTCGGTTGGCTATGCACGACCGAGCGAATTAAAGAATAAAGTTCTACTTGGCACAGATGGCATCGGTGCAGACATGTTGGAAGAAGCTCGACTGGCGTACGCACGATTGCGTGAGTATGACGTGACACAATCTCCCGTCACTGTGTGGTCGTGGCTCGAGAATAGTTACGAGATCTTTCCCGAGGCTAGGCACGACAAAGTCACCTATAACTACGATCATGTGGACAGCGAATGGCATGCTGCATTTACCCCCTCGATTCGAGCAATCGATGTCGAAGTAGATGGCGAAAAAATCGTCGTCAATGGTTCGCCGACAAGAGTAGATATATACGAGATCAGAGCAAAGGCAGCCGAACAAACCAAGCGTTTACATGAAAGATTGGCAACATTGTGATCACTGGCAACATTGTGAGTACCGGTAACGCACGAGTGGCACTTTATTTGCAAGATGCTCATCGCATTTCCGAAGGAATGGAGTTCGCCAAGTACGCCGAAGCCAAGGGATTTGAAGCAGTTTGGCAAGCAGAGAGTCGATTGGTTCGCGAGGCCACAGTGCCGATGGCTGCCTTCGCCTCGGTTACTAAAACATTGAAAGTTGGATCTGGTGTCGTGGATTGTTGGAGTCGCAACCCAGCGAGACTCGCGGCAACATTTTCGACGCTGGATGATCTTGCCCCAGGTCGTGTGATCCTAGGTATCGGTGCTTGGTGGGATCCGTTGGCACGAAAAGTTGGTATCTCACGCGCCAAACCTCTCCGCGCTATGCGCGAGATTGTCACGACGGTTCGCGCTTTACTCGCCAATGAGACCGTCACATTTAATGGTGAGTTTGTCCATCTGGATGGTGTAGAACTGGATTACGTTTACCAAGAGCGCAGGCCCAAAGATGTACCAATATATATCGGTGCCACTGGTATGCAGATGATGGAACTCACAGGCGAGATCGCAGATGGCGTTGTTTTGAACTATCTCGTGTCACCCGAATACAACCAACAGGCGATGGAAGCATTAACGATTGGCGCCGATCGCGCCGGGCGTTCGATTGATTCGATTGACAGACCACAACTTGTTGTTTGCAGTGTTCACGAAGACCGTAAAACAGCACTCGATATGGCTAGACAAATGGTCACCCAATATCTTGGACAACAACCCCACATAATGAAGGCCTCTGGAGTTCCGCAGTCAATACTCGACAAAGTTGGCGCGGTGCTCACCTGGCCCGCAACACACGATCAAGTAGTTGCCGCATCAAAGCATGTTCCAGACGAAATAGTTCAAATGCTTACGGCAAGTGGCACACCTCAGGAAGCTCGTCAACGTGTGACGCATTATCTTCGCAATGGCGCTACGTGCCCGATTCTTTATCCGCTTGGGGATGTCAAGGCGATGATCGACGCGTTCTCGGGATGGGACGGCGTTTCATGACAGTTGCTGTGCCGACAAGTCTCAGCGATGCATTAGCGGCGATCGCACAAAACCCTGCGGCACAAATTATCCAGGGCGGCACCGACCTAATGGTCGAGATCAACTTCAATCGCCGCAAACCGACAGATGTGATTGCATTGCGTCGTGTTCTCGAACTTCGCGAGTGGTCGATCGCCAAAGATGGCTCGACAATCACAATTGGTGCAGGTTTGCCCTACGCGCAAATGGAAGATGACGAGATCGCCAGACTTGTGCCCGCACTTGCTCAGGCCGCACGCACAGTTGGCTCACCACAAATTCGCGCCGCAGGTTCTATCGGCGGCAATCTCGGAACTTGCTCCCCTGCTGGTGATGCCCTACCGGTGTTGAGTGCATTGGATGCCATTGTCCACCTACGCTCATCAACTGGCGCGAGAAATATTTCAGTGCATGAGTTTATGGTCGGAGTAAAACGTAATGCTCGTGCTCCCGACGAAATTATTGTCTCAGTAACCCTGCCAATCGTTACTGGTTGGCAGGGTTATGCAAAAGTCGGTGTACGAAATGCGATGGTCATCTCCATAGCCTCGTGCTGTCTAGCCGTGGATCGTACAAACTCTGCAATTCGCATCGCCCTTGGTGCCGTTGGTCCAACAATTATTCGTTGCCGCGCAACCGAGGCCTGGCTTACATCACAATTAGACCTTTCATCAGTTAACACTGTCTCAACGAATCTGCTCAAAGAGTTCGGGGATCGTGTGGCGCAAGAAGCAAAACCGATCGACGATCACCGGTCTACTGCTGTCTATCGACGACATGCTGTGTCTACATTGGCAAAACGACTATTAACGAGAGCGAACACACCATGACACCGAATACTGAGGTCTACCAACTCAATGTCAACGGAAAGAAATGCGAAGTACGTGATGCTTGGATCGGCGAAAGTTTGTTATATGTATTACGCGAACGACTAGGACTGCCTGGCGCTAAGGGCGCCTGCGAGCAAGGCGAATGTGGAAGTTGCACTGTGATCATGGATGATCAGGCAGTGTGTTCGTGTCTGGTTATGGCGGCAACAGCGATCGATACTGAAATCTCGACGGTCGAAGGATTGTCAGTCGACGGAAAACTCACCGATGTTCAAGATGCCTTCGTAAACGAAGGTGCTGTGCAATGCGGTTTCTGCACTCCTGGTCTGGTAGTTGCTGTACATAACCTTCTGGATACCAGTCCAACTCCAACCGATATCGAGATTAAAGAGGCTATTTCGGGAAATATTTGCCGGTGTACTGGATACGGACGAATTTTCGAAGCAGTCCGCAGCGCCGCCGCTACCAGACAAGAGACAAACAAGTGAAGAATACCGTGTCCACTAATACTGTGTCCATTAATACGGTGTCCACTAGCACCGTGTCCACTGATACCATTACAGGTACGCGCCGCGAAGTACGCCGAGATATTTTAGGCGCGCCT
The DNA here is from genome assembly GCA_013204455.1 of Acidimicrobiaceae bacterium. Classification (GTDB taxonomy): domain Bacteria; phylum Actinomycetota; class Acidimicrobiia; order Acidimicrobiales; family Ilumatobacteraceae; genus BACL27. Next base: position 2,344 of record JABMNW010000036.1, on the reverse strand, counting down.
GCATTGCGTCCTGATGGCGCAGACAAAGTTCAAGGCAAGTTTGCATTCTCTTCGGACATTTGGGCCGAACATATGTTGTGGGGCGCAACATTGCGAAGCCCACATCCGTATGCACGAATTGTTAGCATCGATCTTTCTGCAGCATTTGATATTGATGGTGTTGAAGCGATCATCACCGCCGTTGATGTGCCAGGAAAGAAGACATACGGATTGATTTCGAGTGATCAGCCAGTATTTGCAAGTGACTTCGTGCGTTATGTCGGCGAGCCGGTTGCTTGTGTGGCTGCCGATCATCCAGAAACATGTCGTCGGGCATTAGCGGCGATCAATGTTATTTACGAAGTGTTGACGCCGCTAACCGATCCAGAACGTGCATTGCTGCCCGAAACACCAAAGATTCACCCAGATGGCAACATGCTTCGATATCAGAAAATTATTTGCGGAGACCAAACTATTCAGGGTGAGATAATTGTCGAGAATACCTACGAACTCGGGATGCAAGATCAAGCATTCCTTGGATTAGAAGCAGCGATGGCATTCCCCGACAGTGGCGGAGCGGGAGTGGATCTGGTTATTGCCACACAGTGGATCCATGAGGACCAAAAACAGATTGCCGCCTGCCTAGATCTGCCGGTTGACAAGGTGCGCGTCACGCTCGGTGGCGTTGGAGGAGCTTTCGGCGCACGCGAAGATATCAGCCTGCAGGTGCATTGTTGTCTACTTGCACTGAAAACGTCTCGTCCAATAAAGATGCAGTACAGCCGAGAAGAATCCTTCTATGGACATGTGCATCGCCACCCCGCTAAAATTTGGATCCGTCATCACGCCACTAACGAGGGCATAATCCAACGAATTGAATCTAAAATGGTTTTTGACGGTGGTGCATACGCTTCGACATCAGCCGCGGTGCTAATCAACGGAATCACACACATCCAAGGTCCTTACAAGTGTGAGAGCGCCACCGTACATGGATTCGCGGTGCGCACCAATAATCCACCGTGTGGGGCGATGCGGGGATTCGGAGTGGTCCAGGCCTGTTTCGCCCATGAAAGCCAAATGGACAAACTCGCCGTTGCTTGCGGTCTCTCACCTGTCGAGATTCGTTTACGTAATGCAATGCGTACGGGCGACAAACTAATCACTGGTCAAGTCATTGAAAGCGTTGCACCTGTTGAGCGTTGCATCCGCGAAACCGATGCAATACCCATGCCGGTACCTTTGGCCCGTGACGCAAACCCTCTTGAACTGGTCGGTGGCTCTGGTTTAACTTCGCTACCGCAAAATATTGTGCGTGGAGTCGGCTGGGGAGTTTCGATAAAGAACTTAATGTATAGCGAAAAATTCGACGATTACGCAACTGCGAGATGCCAATTGCATGACGGCATCGTCAATCTAAAATTTGCGACAGCAGAGGTCGGACAAGGGTTCGTTGTCCTTGCGCCACAAATCGCACGAAGTGTGCTCGGCGTCGACGAAGTGATTCTTGACCCCGTAGATACTCGAATTGGTTCTGCGGGTAGCACGTCCGCGTCCCGGCAAACGTGGATGAGCGGCGGAGCCGTGGATGGTGCATGTCGCCTTGTTCGAGAACAACTCTTCGAGCATGTTGGCAAAATTCACAACATCGATCCGTTACGGCTGGTAATTGAAGACACAGACATTGTCGATATGATCGGCGATTTTCGAATCAGCGTTATCGACGCATCCACTGGTGCACACTTCGATCAGACATTTGAGCATCATCACCGCCCCACCGAGGAACTCGACGAAAATGGGCAAGGCAACTGCCACGTTGCTTTCGCTTTTGTTGCCCACCGCGCGGTTGTGGATGTCGATGTTGAACTGGGTCTAGTCAAGGTGATTCAGATTGCAACGGCACAAGATGTCGGGCGTGTATTAAACCCAATTGCAGCCATCGGTCAAGTTGAAGGCGGAATCGCTCAAGGTCTTGGTCTGGCAGTGATGGAAGAAATTGTTCTTGATAACGGCAAAATACGTAACCCAAGTTTTACGGATTATTTATTACCAACCACACTTGATATGCCAGATGTGATTGCTGTGTTGATTGAAGAACCAGAACCGCAAGCGCCACTCGGAGCCAAGGGCATCGGTGAACCACCGTGTATTTCGGTGACTCCGGCGATAGCCGCTGCGATTCGTAATGCCACTGGACGCGATCTGCCTCGTGTGCCAATTCGGCCACAAGATATTTGCCTTTAATTAGATGTACTAATTAGAGGTATTAATTAAAGCTATTAATTAGAACCGGCGCCCACACTCAAAAGCACGCCGCCAAGCGCACCTGGTCGCGCGTCGAGTTGGTCAGGGTCGGCAGGTTCAAATC
>JABMNW010000035.1 GCA_013204455.1 Acidimicrobiaceae bacterium | reverse complement strand
GTTCGCGACCGATACCTCGTCCCGAACCAGTGACAACAACTACTCGACCTTCACATAAGCGACTCATGGCAAAGCACTCTAGCCTGAGCGTGATGTCGAATCTATGTGACGTATTAGTAGTTGGTGCAGGACCTGCGGGGATCGCCGCTGCCCTCACACTTGTGGCCAGTGGTCGCAATGTTTTGGTAATTGATAAGGCTGTGTTTCCGCGCGACAAATGTTGCGGCGATGGGCTGACAACTGGAGCACTTCGATTACTCGAGATGCTCGGCTTTGATCCAATAACTGTTGCCAATTGGCAAACATGCAGTGACGTTTGGTTGCGCTCACCTTCGGGTCGCGAAGTTCAACTATCGCTGCCAAAAAAAACTAGCACTAGTCAATCCGGCCAATCCGGCCAATTCGCGGCGATTGCGCCGCGCATCGAACTCGATCATGCACTCGTGCAACATGCTCGCTCGCGTGGTGTTCGGGTTATTGAGGGTTGTTCATTTGTCTCTATTGCACGCCAAACGACTAATGATGTAACCGTGACTACTGATTCGACCGGTGTACTTGCAGAAATAACTGCAAAATATATCGTTGCCGCAGATGGCATGTGGTCACCTGTGCGAAAAGCGTTCGGCGCCGCGCAAAGTGGTTACCTCGGCGAGTGGCATGCGTTTCGTCAATATGTTTCTAATGTCACGGGACCAGCAAGCAACAAATTATTTGTTTGGTTCGATGCTGACCTTTTACCTGGTTACGCCTGGTCGTTTCCACTTCCTAACGGTCGCGCCAACATCGGCTTTGGAATTTTGCGTGGATCCAAATATTCGGTTCAAGACATGAAATCGTTGTGGCCCGAACTTCTCGCCAGACCGCACGTGCGACAAGCCCTCGGCGCAGATGCAACTCTCGAAGATCGCGTCACTTCGTGGCCAATTCCGGCGCGCGTAACGAGCGCGAAACTTTCGGCTGGTCGTGCGCTTTTCATCGGTGACGCTGCTTGTGTCGCTGATGCGCTAACAGGCGAAGGTATCGGCCAGGCGCTATTAAGTGGCGTACTTGCTGGCGAAGCGATCATAGAAACCTTTCAGCGCGCGCCAAGTGTGACCCGCGCAAAGTATCAACGCAAAGTGCGCCGAGAGTTTTTCGCCGATCATCGAGTCTCGGTTGCCATGGGTCGCATTATGCGTACCGAGCGCAGAACTCGGGCGGGGTTGCGTATCGCAGCAATCAATAGTTGGTCACGAAAACTTTTCGTGCGCTGGATGTTTGAAGATGAACCAAGGGCAGCGCTGTTTTCACCGCGACGTTGGCACCGCAAGTTTCTGGCTCGCGACGGCGCCTTCAAGGCGTCGCCAGAACGAACGACGAACTAGGTTTAACTACCGTGCGCACGCGAATAACCGAAATGTTTGAGATCGAACACCCCGTGATGCTCGCGGGTATGGGTGGCGTGTCATACCACCAACTTGTTGCCGCGGTTAGCGAAGCTGGCGGCATCGGAACATTCGGCGCGTCAACAATGCGTGATGGCGAACTAGCCAAAGAAATCTCTGCACTTAAGACTATTACTTCCAAGCCGTTTGGTGTTGATCTACTTACCGCACTACCGCAACATCTCGAGCAAGGCATCCGCGATGTCGTTGCGGGAGGCGCAAGAATCTTTGTCGCTGGTCTCGGCGTGCCACGCGATGTAATTGATCTTTTACATAGTCACAACATTCTTGTTGGTTCAATGTGCGGCAAAGTTCGGCACGCAGTTGCTGCAGTTGCCAGTGGTTGCGATTTTGTCGTCGCGCAAGGCACCGAAGCTGGAGGTCATACAGGACTTGTTGCAACAATGGCACTGGTGCCACAAGTCGTAGATGCAGTATCGGCGCAAGTTCCCGTTGTTGCTGCTGGCGGATTATTCGACGGCCGTGGGCTAGCGGCGTGTCTTGCACTCGGCGCCGACGGCGTTTGGATCGGCACAAGATTTATTGCAACCATCGAAGCTCGCGCCGTGAACGGTTACAAAGAAGCGTTAGTTGCAAGTCGTGAAGATGACACAGTGATTAGTCGTTCGTACACTGGTAAGCCGTGTCGGGTCGTGCGCAACGAGTGGACGAGTTACTACGAACAGCATCCTGAAGAGATACAAACATTTCCGTTGCAAGCAATCGCTTCGTCGAAAGCCAAGGTCAATCACTTGGGTTATCCAGACGGAACACAGGTCGATGAATCTCGCGAATTTTATCCAGCCGGTCAAGGCGCAGGTGCGGTTCATGCGATACTGCCAGCGGGACAATTAGTTATCGACATCGTGTCACAGGCCGAACAAATATTGACCCAACTCGGTAACTTTAAAAAGAATTAGCAGGTTTCTAATTGTTTAGTGTTCTCAAGAATAACCGTGAGTTGCGTCTGCTTTTCGTTGCGCAGAATCTTTCGTTCCTGGGCGACTGGTTTACTTTCGTTGCCCTCGCCGGACTCGTGCAAGATGCAACTGGGTCAAAATTTCTTGTCTCGTTGTTGCTCGTTGCATTCTCTTTGCCTTCTTTTTTGGCTTCACCGATTGGCGGCCCGGTTGCCGACCGTCACGATCGACGCCAGGTATTAATTGTTGTCTCGTTGTTACAGGCCGTTGCCGCATGCGGATTTTTATTCATCGGAGACTCTCGTGTGTGGATCGCCTTCGTCGCGCAAGGGCTTATCGCCGCACTTGCATCATTTATCCGCCCCGCGCTTGAGGCGGCGATCCCCAACTTGGCAAATGGCCCAGACGAACTGCGCCAAGCCAATGCATTGTTCGGATCTAGTTGGGGTGTTATGTTGGCTGCCGGCGCCGGAATTGGCGGAATTTTTTCACAAGTCTTTGGTCGCCAAGCGGCGTTCATCGCTGACATTGCAACATTTATCGTTGCCGCTGGACTGGTCGCTCTAGTCACTCGACCAATGCAAGAAGCACGCAGTCAAACGCACAGCAAACGCATTCGGCCAATCGTAGATATGCGCGAAGCATTGCATCTGGCGAAATCTGATCATGTGATTATGGCTTTGTTGCTGTCGAAGATGACATTTGCTGTCGGCGCCGGAGTCGTCAGCCAACTCGCTGTGTTTGCTGCCGACTCATTTAATAGTGGTGATGGTGGACGCGGGATCATGCTCGGTGTGCGCGGTATCGGAAGCGCAATTGGACCATTGTTGGTGGTGCGCTTCGTCAAAAATGATTTATCGAAAGTCGTGCTTGTTTGCGGCATTGCCGGACTGGGCTTTGCCGGCGGGTACCTCGCCGCGGCGGCATCCCCAATTTTTATCGTTGCTTGCGTGTTTATTGGCTTTGCTCATCTTGGTGGTGGCGCGCAATGGACGCTGTCAACATACGGTTTACAAATGCGCTGTCCAGATGAAATGCGCGGCCGCGTACTGGCTGGAGACTTTGCGCTGATCACTTTGTCGCTCGGTCTAAGCAGCCTGCTCGCTGGTGTTGTATCCGAATACATCGGCGCTCGCGGCACGATCGCAGTGTTCGCTGTGTTGGCGATTCTTGCATCGCTCATTTATATTTTCGCAACGCGCGGCGTTAGAGCGAATCTGCGCAACGCGCTGCAGCCGTCGTAAGTCTGGTCGCGCGTTGAGTGCCGAGCAATGCACCACCCATTGCATTCATTACATACGCAAAACTCATTTCGCGCGACGGATCGGCAAACGCGACCGAACCACCCGCACCAGGATGACCAAAGCACCCAGCGCCTGAATACGGGGTTGCTGGCGAGTGCGTCATGTACCCCATCCCAAAACGAGTCTCTTCAATCAAGCATGCATCGGGTTCGCCAATTGGCGTAACTGGTTTGGTGGCGATCTCGCGTGTCACATCTGCAATAAGTCGTACACCGTCTATCTCACATAGGGTCGCCGCATAAATCTTGGCCACATCTCGAGCCGAAGTGATACCATTGGCCGCAGGAATCTCCGCGGCGTGAAGATCGCGACGATTAAATCCGCCTTGACGATCGAGCACGCCACTAAATAGCGACTCCGAACCAACAGTGCCGGGACCCATCGCAAGCGAAGCGTGCTTACGTTCAGCGCTGGTCATTGTGCTCGTATCCGGTGCAATTATTTTTGAAACTCGTGGCTCAAGATGCTCTGGCAAACCAATATAAAACTCAACGCCGAGCGGACCGGCAATCTCTTCTGCGACGAATTTGCCGACGTTGCGACCATCGGTGCATCGCACAAGTTCGCCCGCCAGCCAGCCAAAAGTAATCGCGTGATAACCATGGCGCGAGCCGATCTCCCACTTCGGCGCAGAACTCGACAGACGTTTGACCATCAGATTCCAATCGCAAACTTCGTCGCGTGTAGGCAACGGATCGAGTGTGTGTAATGCACATTGATGCGACAATAACTGTCGAACAGTTGCATTATGTTTGCCGTTTGCAGCAAACTCTGGCCAGATGCTGGCCACAGTGTCTTCGTAGCTAAATAAACCGCGCTCAACACACATTGCTATGGCTGTAGCAACAACACCTTTGGTCGTGCTAAAGACAAGTTGCAAGGTGTCGCGCGCGTACGGTGTTGTTCGTTCGCGATCAAATGCTCCGCCCCATAAATCGACTACCAGTTTGCCGCGATGATAAACCGCAACTGCCGCACCGGTATCTTGTGTGCCAATATTCTCCGTGTCGATATTTTCCGTTCCAGCAATGTTCGCTGCGAACGCATCACGTACCGCCGCAAAACGAGGATCGCAAAATCCCCCAATATGATCGCGAAAACTATGACTCGTCAATGATGCTGCGCAAAGTTTCGATTTCGCGTACAGGATCTGGGCCGACAGGATTGACCTGCAATACAGTTACTCCAGCTTCTTTAAATGCACCGATTCGCTCTTTTATGTAACTCTTTGGACCAACAAGGTTCGACAATCTCAACCACTCTCCAGGAATCGCTTGAGCTGCTTCTTTCTTCTTGCCATCAAGGTAGAGATCTTGAATTTCGACCGCTTCTTTTTCATATCCATAGTCGCGACAAATGTCGTTGTAGAAATTCTTGCCGCGCGCGCCCATCCCACCTACATATAGGGCGTAACTTGGTCTTGCGAAATCCAAAATTTCGTTTTGTTTCTCCGGTGTCAGCGATTCGTCAATGTGCAACATCCCCCCCGCCGAAATATCTAGTGGCTTTAGCCAACTCCCGCGCTTTGCAAGACCAGCCTTAAGTGACTTACCCCAGACATTTTGAAACTTCTCCGGCAAAAAGAAAATCGGCATCCAACCATCGGCAATTTCTGCAGTGGCTTCAACACTTTTATCCTTAAGCGATGCCCACCAGATTGGAATCTCTGCTCGCACTGGATGATTAATCAACTTCAGTGGTCTACCCAAACCAGTCCCTTGACCTGTAGGTAGCGGAACTTGGACCGTCTTGCCGTCATAACTCAGCGGTTTCTCACGCTTCCAAACTTCGCGACACACTTCGATGTATTCCTTCGTGCGTTGCATTGGCTTTTCAAAAGCGATTCCGTGGAATCCTTCGATGACTTGCGGACCAGACGCGCCAAGCCCCAACACGAATCGACCATTGCTAACGTAATCGCAACCTGCTGCGGTCATTGCAGTTAGCGCAGCCGTGCGGGAGAATACATTGATGATCCCAGTGCCGATCTGCACGCGATTGGTTACCGCAGCGAGATAGCCAATCTGCGAAATCGCGTCGTAACTGTAAGCCTCGGCAACCCATACCATGTCGAGTCCGACTTTTTCTAATTCGACAACCCGTTTGGCCGATTCTTGAAAATCGTTAATGTAGTTGATCATCATTGACAATTTCATAGAACTACTTTCCGCTGGATCGCTCTGAAGTATTAGTTAACGCGGCGAGTGTGACCCTTCCAGTATGGCTCACGAAGATCTTTTTTAAGAATTTTGCCGCTCGGATTTCTTGGCAAGGCATCAATCCAAACCACGGTCTTCGGAGTTTTAAACCCAGCAAGACGCTCGCGCGCGAACGCAATGATCTCGAGTTCGGTTACTTCTGTATCCGGTTTACGCACGACGAGTGCCATCGGCACTTCACCCCACTTATCATCGGGCACACCAATAACAGCGACGTCGGCAATTGCCGGATGTGCCATTAAGGCATTTTCTACTTCGGCAGGATAAATATTTTCTCCACCGGAAACAATCATGTCTTTGACACGGTCGAAGATGTAGACATACCCGTCTTTGTCAAAGTAGCCAGCATCGCCAGAACGGAACCACCTTCCAGCGACAATCGACTCTTTCGTTTCTTTCGGCATGTTCCAATAGCCCTTCATCACCTGACGCGAACGAATCCAAATTTCGCCAACTTCTCCAACTGGAAGATCTTTACTTGTGTCGGAGTCAACGATTCGCATTTCGATTCCAGCAATCGGCTTGCCACAGGAGCGCAAGCGTCCCTTTTTCGAACTCGACAAGTCGTGATCTGATGGTGGAAGAAGGGTTACGACACCGGTTGTCTCGGTGAGTCCATAGACCTGCATGAAATTACACTTAAAAGCCTTGATCGACCCTTCAAGAACGGATTCTGATATTGGCGATGCCCCATAGACAATTAATTCCAAACTTGATAAATCTGCAGTGCCGATGTTTGGCATTAACAGCGCAAACTGCAAAAGTGCCGGCACCATAAATCCATGAGTGATGCGATGTTCTTGAATTAGGTTCAACATCGCTGACGGATCTATATCACGCATGATGATCGAACGCGCTCCGGCGTATTGGCCTGCTGTCGCCCAACCGCCACCACCAATGTGGTACAACGGCATCGCCACGAGGTTGATCGATTTTCCCGACATCTTCCACACTGCTCGCACACCAGGAATTAATGCAAAGAAGTTGTCGTTCGTCAGCATCACACCTTTTGGACGACCAGTTGTGCCACTCGAATACAACTGGAATGCAACGTCACTACTTCGGGTCGATGTCTTTGGATCTACCGCCGACTGTGCGTTTACCCAACGTTCGTAATCATTATGTTTTGGATGACCACCGATCACGATAATTGTTTTGACACGAGTTAGATCTCCAACAATTGCGTCAAGAACAGGCACAAATTCTGGACCAACAATTAAAACTTCGGCTTGCGAGTCGTTGACGACGTATAAGACTTCTGGAGCAGCAAGGCGCCAGTTAACATCCACACTTACGGCGTTAAGTAGCGCGCAACCATAAAACACTTCGAAATGTTCGATGCCGTTCTTGTCCAAAAATGCAACACGGTCTTGGGCTTTGACTCCGGCGCGTTTGAGACCTTGTGCAACCTGTGACGCGCGTGAGAGCAACTTCGCCCAAGTCATTGTGCGTTCGCCGAGTACCAGCGAAATCGCGTTTGGTTGCGCGGATGCGTGGTGTCGCAAGATTCCCGCGACGTCTTTAATTTTCTCAAGTGGATCACGTCGCTTCGCGGTTATCTTTACGCGCTTTTTGACGGCTGTTTTCTTGACGGTTTTCTTGGCCGTCTTCTTGACGGTTTTCTTGGCCGTCTTCTTGACGGTTTTCTTGACGGTGTTCTTGGCTGCCTTCTTGACGGCTTTCTTGACGGTTTTCTTGACGGCTTTCTTGGAAAGTTTTTTTACTGGTTTTTTGCGTGATGTTGCCATAGCCACAAGGTAGTTCGTCGACCTGACACAATGCAAGAGCGTGATCATCGACCCGTTATCAATTGCGTCCACTGATGGAGTACTTCTGGGCGTCTATAAATACGACGCCGAAATCATTAGTCCCGCGCGCAACTCAAGACCTCATGTCCTGTTCTCGCACGCAACTGGATTTCATGGTCGGTGTTTTGACCCGGTCGCTGAATCATTATGTGGCGACTTCGACTGCACTTCATTTGATTACCGCGGTTTTGGCGACTCATACGTCAGCCAAGACTGGCCGGTCACATGGCAGGGTTACGGCGACGATGCTCTTGCCGTTGCGCGCTCACTTTCGAACCGTAATCAAATAATCGGTGTCGGTCACTCGATGGGCGGCGCTGGTCTAATTATGGCGACGCTCGCTGAGCCGAAATTATTTCGCGCCTTAATCATCTACGAGCCAATCGTGTTCCCATTCGAGGCACGCGACTTGGCACGAACATCTAGTACACCAAATGCTCTAGTCGAGGGTGCTCGACGCCGACGTTCAACATTTGCTTCACGCGCCGAGGCATACGCCAACTATTCATCTAAGCCACCGATGAATTCGTTCGACGAGCGTTCGTTACATGCCTATGTCGATTATGGTTTTAACGATGCTGATGGAGGTGTTGTACTTAAATGTCGCCCAGAGCATGAAGCACGAACTTACGAGATGGGCTCGGTGCACGAAACATGGGAGCGATTACATTCACTAAGTGTTCCGACCTGGGTTGTTGTTGGAGAGTTCCAGCCGTCACAACCATCTTCGTGGGCACCGATGATCGCTAAAGAAATTCCGAACTCTACATTCATCCAATGGCTAGATGTTGGACATTTCGGACCGATGCAACAACCAGATCGCCTCGCTCAACTTGTGCGTGAAGTTGACGATCTCACTCCTGCGAACACTAGTGCATAGATTGACGTGCATAGATTGAATATGTCGTGACGCCACCCGTTTATCCAATTCCTCTAACGCTTTCACCGTCGCGCATCAGCGCCTACCGCACATGTCCATTGCAGTTTCGTTTTGCTTCAATCGAAAAACTTCCGGAGCCGCCGCAAATACATCAAGTTAAGGGCAACTTCGTGCATCGTGTACTCGAGCTACTTCTCGCAAATGAACCTGACAATCGCACCGTCGAAGCCGCTCGCCAAGCATTCACTCAAGCACAACAAGAATACGAACCCTCTGCGAGATTCGTCGCGCTCGGTCTAGGCGACGATGCGCGCGAGGCATTTTGGAAAGATTCGCGTGATTTGGTTAACGGCTATTACCGCATGGAGAATCCGCGCAACACTAAAGTTCTTGGTCTCGAATTACGTCTAGATGCTGACCTCGGAAAATTTAAACTCGGCGGGATTATCGATCGACTCGAACACGACGAAAACGGCGATCTAGTTATTAGCGATTACAAAACTGGTAAAACTCCCCCACAGGGCCGTGGTGCGGAAAAGATGGACAACATGCATCTATACGCGTTGTTATGTTTACGGACTCGTGGTGAACTACCGAAAAAGTTACGATTGATGTACTTGAAGACCAGTACACCGATCGAAATAGAGGTTACGCAAGAGTCAAATGCGGCATGCGAAGCAGCAGCGATCAAAACATTCGACCAAATTTCCGAGTCGTGTCAATCTGGAGAATTCGCAACGCATAGGTCTGGTCTGTGTAATTTTTGCGCCTTCAAAAAATGGTGTCCCGAGTTTGGTGGCGATCCAACGCAAGCGCAGTTCGAAGCACCAAAGCTTTACCCGGTAGTAAGTCGTGACTGACTCTCCGCGCGCAAGATTTAACGCGTTTGACGAACGCGTCGATCGTTTTTTGGAACCCACTCGCAACTGGAAGCCAACAATCTGGTTATTTAATGTTGCCGCCGCACTGGGCGACTTTGGTTTGTTGTGGCACATCGTGGGCATTATTCGTGCAATTGCCGACACAAGCCGTGTGCGTCAAGCAATAATTTTGTCGTTGTTAATGGGAGTCGAAAGTCTTCTCGTCAATCAGGGAATTAAACCGTTCTTTCGTCGAACACGACCAACTACTAAGGGCGACGAGCGGTTTCGGATTCGCAAACCTCGCACTTCAAGTTTTCCGAGCGGCCATGCCTCTTCTGCATTCTTTGCCGCAGTCCTACTTTCGGGATGGTCAACATGGCCAGCAATTATCATGTGGTTTACGTTCGCGCTAATTATTGCGACAAGCCGTGCCGCGGTACGCATTCATCATGCCACCGACATTTTCGTTGGTGCCACAATTGGCGCGCTACTAGCCGTCATTGCTCGAATTACATTGACTATTTTCTAGTTATTATTTAGCAACTTACGCGGACGCGCAACCCGAGATTAGGCCTCGTGAGTGACGGAGGCGCTTGCGGTAAGCAATGAACGAACGTCTAACAACAGGTCGGCGACCTCGCCAGTTGACACGAGTTCGCGCTGCAACATTTCGCGAAGCGCCTTGTCAATTACACCAAGTGCTTCGCTGATGACTGCGGTTTCGCGGGAATCTGTCATGTGCTGTTACCTCTCGTAATTGTTGTTAACTTCTCTAATTCGAAGGCTAGTGCGAGTGAGACTCTTGACAGCGCCTTTGTTTAAAATTATGTCAGAAGCATGTCACACGGATAGCCCTGGCAGATCACGAATAGAAATGCCGGCCCGCTTGTGCGTAACATCACAATGTGGAGTTAAAAGATAAAAACACTGTTGTGACAGGTGCCGCAAACGGCATCGGAAAGGCAATCGCCGAGCGATTTCATCAACAAGGCGCGCGCGTAGTGCTTGCCGACCGCGACCAAGTTGCACTCGACGCAGTTGCTGCCGAACTAAACGCAAAACGCCCCAACTCGGTTATTGCTCTCGCCTGCGATCTTTCGACAGAGAAAGCCAACGCTGAACTCGTAGAGAATTCAAAGAAATTTCTAGGATTTATCGATTTGTTTTTTGCCAATGCCGGCGTTGGCGTGGGATCCGATCTTTCGACACCAGAAAGTGTGTGGAATACGGCGTTTGATATCAATGTGCACTCTCATCGATGGGCAGTCAAGTATTTAATAGATGATTGGCTTGCCGCAGGTCACGGTTATTTTGTTAGCACCGCGTCGGCGGCGGGATTGTTGGCTCAAATTGGCTCGGCGCCATATTCGGTTACCAAGCATGCAGCCCTGGCCTTTGCCGAATGGCTCTCGATTACTTACGGCAACCGTGGAATTCTGGTGAGTTGCCTGTGTCCACAGGGTGTGAATACCAACATGTTACGCAGCGGCGACCGTACGGGCGCGGGTGCAAACAGCAACGTTGTGCGTGTCGCCGGTGCCGTGCTCGAACCAGAAACCGTTGCGGAAATCGTCGTTAACACTTTGCGTGACGAAACGTTTTTAATTTTACCGCATCCAGAAGTCGCACAATATGTTGCCAAAAAAGCAACTGAGCATCAGCGCTGGTTGGCTGGAATGCGCAAGCTTCAGCACCGTGTGCTGGATATTTAGACGCGTGCATGTCGCACGTAATTGTCGCGCCCGGCGAGATAACGAAATATCAGCACGATGGGATTGTGCTTTTACGCGACATACTCGATATACACGCTCTCGATGATCTGGCCACTGCACTGGAAGACAACATGCGCCGACCTGGGCCATGGGCGAACGAATATGCTGCCGACGAGCAACAGGGTCGCTTCTTTGATGACTATGTCAACTGGTCACGGTTCGATGCATACAAAACTCTCGCACTGAACGGTGTGCTGCCTCAGATTGCACTCGCCTTAATGGGCATAACTACCGGCAGGTTCTTTCATGAACATGTGCTAGTCAAAGAACCGGGCACAAATCGAATCACGCCGTGGCACCACGACGATCCGTACTACGGAATTGACTCATCTATAAATGTCAGTCTGTGGGTGCCACTAGATCCAATTCCAGAAAGTATCGCACTACGCGCAATCAAAGCGAGCCATAAATGGGGAAAGCGATATGTGCCCCGAAGATTTGTTGATGAGTCGCCGTATGTAGCCAATGCCGAAGGTTTCGATGCTCTACCTGATACTGCGACTTTGGATGCTTCTAGCGACATCGCCACATTTGCTGCCAAGCCTGGCGACATCGTTGCGTTTCATTTTCGTACTTTGCACAGTGCTCCAGCCACGACACTGCATGCTGATCGCCGCCGTGTTATAAGTTTTCGATACACAAGCGCCGATGCGACTTGGGCGACGCGACCCTGGAGGACATCACCGCCACTGGATGCAAACAATCTTCGCCACGGTGATGTGATCGATGACGAACGCTTCCCGCTCATTACTGGCTAATTAGAACTGGCTTATTGGTACTGGCTAATTAAAACTTGACAGTATCGTTGCCAGTTGACGCCACTGATGCATCGGCAACGCAGTGACGTCCGGATCTAAAACCTGAACACTCACATGCGATGCTCCGGCATCGAGGTGCGCTTTGATCCGAGCAGCGATCGTGTCGAGCGAGCCCCAAGCCACGATCGCGTCGACCATTGCATCGCTTGGCATCTTGTCTGGGCCTGCGATGTCGTCCTCTTTCCATCCCAATCGGCGCAAAGCATTGGCATAGTTTGGTAGTCGGTTATAAGTCAACATATGTTTGCGTGCGGTCTCGCGGGCTGTTTGCGGATTTGTATCAAACACGACTGCTTGTTCGGGTGCGAGAAGTGCCTCCGGGCCGAGTATTTCTCGTGCAAAAACGGTGTGCTCGACCGGCACAAAATATGGGTGCGCACCCAGACCGCGTTGTGCAGAAAGTTTTAACATCTTTGGTCCAAGTGCAGCCAGCACACGACGCGGTGCCACAGTCGGAGCCGACGCAACAAACAGTGCCTTGTCCATGACATCGAGATATTCAACCATCGTTGAATAAGGCTTTTCGTATGTGCGCTTATGAACTTTTTCAGCCAGATGTTGATGACTTGCACCAATACCTAACAAGAATCTTTCTCCGAAAGCTTCGGTGAGTGTCTTCCATCCCGCTGCCATCGTTGTTGCACTGCGTGCATGCATCGAGGCGATGCCCGTTGCGAGCGTTAAATTTTTAGTGGCCGAAAGCAGTAACGCGCACGATGCAAATGGCTCGCGTCCTATAGCTTCCGGCACCCACACACATTTAAAGCCGAGTTCTTCTAGTTCGACGACGGCTTGTTGCGAGCGGGACATTGGTTGCATGTCGAGTACGAATGTCCATATACCGACGCGACCAAGTCCGAAATCTGAGTAATTATTCATGCAACATCACCGTAGCCGTTAATCGTGCTACACATCGATACATGAAACATCGAGTTCCAGCACTCGCATTCGTCTTTTTTACTGTGCTCATCAATTCATGTGGCCAATCATCTGGCTTGCCCAATGATCTCGCCACGGTTCTACAAGTAGTAGATGGCGACACGGTGGTTCTCGACTTTCACGGATCATCAGAAACAGTGCGATTGATCGGCATCGATACTCCAGAAACGGTTCATCCAAGCAAGCCTGTCGAATGCTTCGGACCAGAAGCCTCGGCGTATCTGCACTCGTTACTCAAGCCCGACACACAGGTGCGAGTGCAACGAGACATTGAGGCGCGAGATCGTTACAGCCGACTGCTTGTCTATATCTATTTGCTTGATGGCACATTCGTAAACGACGAACTATTACGCCAAGGTTTCGCTAAAACCTTACGGATCGAACCCAACACGACGTTTGCCACCCAGTTCGCCTCGACCCAAACTGGCGCTCGCGACAACCGAGTCGGTTTATGGCAGGCGTGCTAGGGATAGCGTCACTTCTGTGATCTCTGCACAAAAAACTCTTGTTGAGCAACTCGGGCACTCGCCCGATGCGCGATTGGTGATCTTGAGTTGTGACGATCTGGGTGCGTTTCACGCGGCGAATGTTGGCGTATACGATGCGCTCAACAAAGGTCTCGCCACATGTGCCTCGCTGATGGTGCCGGCGCCTTGGGCGCGCCACGCAATTAATTGTTACAACGGCGAAGATATCGGAGTTCACTTAACACTTAACGCAGAACACCCAAGTTATCGCTGGGGTTCGATTACCAATGCGCCGTCACTTGCATCGGGCGAAGGTGGCTTTCCGCGCACGATTGACGATCTATGGGAACATGCCGATCCAGCAGAAGTATTGCGTGAATGCCGCGCACAAATCGAACGCGCACTCGCCTGGGGACTTGACGCAACTCATCTCGCACCACACCTGACTGCGATCACGCTGCGACCAGAGTTTTTTGATGTATATCTCGAACTGGCTGTCGAGTTTCGTCTGCCTATTCGCCTACCAAGTTCAATCACCGAATATCAAGCAGGTTTTCCATTTCGTAAACTTGCCGCACAATCTGGCGTCGTGTTCCCCGACTTTTTTGATCATGATTGGCGCAACGGAAGTCGTGACCGAGTACTTCATTCGCTTGCCAACCTCGAGCCAGGCGTAACCGAGATTCATCTACAACCATGCATCGACACACCAGAAGTTCGCGCACTTGGCGACGTCGCGCTGGGTTGGATCGACGACTACGAACTTATCGTCAATGACAATAAATTACACGATGCGATCACGAATAGTGGTGCAACGCTGATCGGGTTTCGTAAATTACGAGATTTAATGCGATCTAGTTAAATTACGAACGAAACGAATATTTACTTTCGCTAATTCCAGCAAATAAATCGTCTTCAAGATTTTCTGAAGATGGCTTGTGATTCTCTAAACATGACTCGGCGAGAATCCAGTCTTCAAATGGATACACCTCGGCGAGTTCATCGTCACTCAGGCCAAACCAAAATGGCTCGTTCTCGTCGACTTGCGTTGCGTGTGCCTTCAACGCACCTGAACGCGCCCAAAGATAATCGGCGATGTTCATTTTTGTCGTAATTCGATCATCCATATTTGGTCGACTAAACCAATTTTCGTCGTACGGCGACGAGCCACGCAAACGCATCAACGCCTCGTGTATAGTTGTCAGCCGCGACCGCGACCACACCGAGTAATACATTTTTAGTGGCTGCCACACCGGACCAGCCTGCGGATACCAAGATGGATCACCAGCGCGATCGAAGGCACGAATACTGATCTCGTGCACCTTTATATGATCTGGATGCGGATATCCACGATGGTCATCGTTGTAAGTAACAACTACGTGAGGTTTTTCAGCGCGAATAATTTTAACGAGCCTTCCAGTTGCATCATCCATGTCAGCCATGTGAAAACATTCTGGGTTTGAGTTCTCTGGACTCTCGGCCATTCCCGAGTCGCGATAGCCGAGCATGTGCGTTTTATGGAAGCCAATTATTTCGACGCTTTTTGCGAGTTCTTGCGGTCGCATCGTTGCCAATAATTCACGCTGTGAGGTTTCGTCGAGTCCATAAAATGGCATGCCTGGTTCTTTTAGCGATGGATTATTTAAATCGCCCTCTTCACCTCCGGTGCAACACACAAGCACAGTTCGTACACCGGTTGCCGCGTACATTGCAAAAGTTGGCGCACCTTTTGACGCTTCGTCATCTGGATGCGCGTGCACCGTCAGTGCGCAAAACTGATTTCCGTTCGCATCACTGCGCACTGGAGGTTTTGATGTGGTGTTTGTAGTTCTCACCTGTTGCAGGCTAGTGACCTCTGAGTAAATACGAGATGGCGTATGCTTTATTTGATGTCACAGCAGCATTTTCGAAACCGCAAAATAATCGCCGTATTTTGTGGCTTAATTGCGCTATCTACGGGAACGATCGCGTGCTCGCGCGACGGACGAGTACTTCGAGAAGCTGGCCCAGGTCAAGGCGAATCAATTGCAATTGTCACGACGACTATTGAAGTCGCAGAGACAGAACAAGTTGCACAGACCCCAATATTTAGCGTCTCGGGCACATGGATTGACGGCGGTGCAATTGATCCTCGGCACACCTGTTTCGGTGCGAATATCTCGCCAGCACTAAAAATTTCTAATATGCCAAGCAACGCCGCAAGTCTGGCGATCACTCTCGTTGATCTTGCCGATCCAGAAAAACCACTCTGGGTGGTGGCCAATATCGCCCCGACCGAAACAATAATTCAGGAAGGTGGCGTACCTGCCGGTGCGATTGTCGGGGCTTCAAGTATCGGCGCCAAGATCGTCAAGGGCTATAGCGGACCATGCCCTATCGGAAATGAGCTCGGCGAATATTCACTCGTCGTCTACGCCCTTGACCAGATGCTTGAGTTCGTACCGGGCCCAAAATCCCTGGACGACTCGCGGCTGCTACTCGACGCAATTCGGGGTGGCGCATTCAAGTCGACCGAGACCCGCTTCTTCTCACAAACCACCTAGCGCATACCGCTCGCGTGTAAAGATTGAGGAATCGACCAGTCTCTTAACTCCCTACCGATCTCTTTATTTGAGACCGATGCAGATGGTCGACTCGTTGCTACAAACGAGGCTTTCCGCGCACTCGCTCTTACGGGAGCACCGCTTGTGGTTGGTACCGCACCGTGGGTGAACGCCCAGCCGCAAGAACGAACTTCGGCGGAACGAGCATGGCAACTTTCTAAAGAGTCGCAAGCACCGTTCAATTTTGAGTTTCGACTGTGGCAATCAAATGGCGATGCAGTATGGATTTTGGTTTCGATGCAGGCGCAACGCAACAGTGCCGGTGTCGTGACCGGTTACATCGGTACGGCAAACGATGTAACTCAAGCCGTTTCCAAACGCGTATTGAGTGAGCAATTAATTGGTCTGCTCGATGCGTCGCATGATGCGGTACTCGTCTTTGACCGCAACGGCGGTTTGATATTTTCCAACGACTTCGCTCAACAACTTGTTGGGCTTAGTGACACGGCTTCACTTGGAGATGCTGCAATGCAAACCTTCATTCAAGCAATTCGCGATCAACTTCCACGTGAGATCACTACTGGCACAACATCTAATCGTTGGCAAGGTGAAGTTGGTTTTCGCAGTGCCGACGGGATTATGCGCACCCTCGAAGTTGTGTTACAGATCGTGCGTGATGCGCAAGGCACAATCGAGCACTACTCGGCAATCGGCCGCGATATCACCGAGTCAAAACATTTGCAAGACGAATTACAGCGCCAAGCAACTCACGACGCGCTAACTGGTTTGCCCAATCGTGTGCTGTTCTTGCGCAAACTGGCAGAAGCCTTGGATCGTTCGCGAACTCTTAAACGCGGAGTAACCGTGCTGTTTGTAGATATCGACAAACTCAAAGATGTAAACGACACAATCGGTCACTCGGTTGGCGATCAATTGATTGTCAACATGTCCAAGCGATTAGTTAGCGCTACCCGACCATCAGATGTGGTCGCGCGTATCGGTGGTGACGAGTTTGTAATTCTTTGTGATGGACTTGGCGATGAACAAGTGGCGATGGATGTCGCTGGCCGAATTCGCGCCGCGATGACTGGGCAACAAATTCTGCAAGGTTTCGAAATTGCAACCAGTGCAAGTATCGGAGTGGCAATGGCTAATGCTGCACTGCTCGATGAAATGTCCAGCGCCGATGCGGCAGTAACTTTGCTACACCACGCTGATAGCGCGATGTATCGTGCCAAGCAACGTGGTCGTGGTCGATGCGAAATGTACAGCGAAGAAATGAGCACCAATGCTCGCCAACGAAGTGCCCTCAACGCAGAACTAGAACGAGCGCTCGCAACTAACCAATTATTTCTCGTTTATCAGCCAGTCGTCTCAACACATACTGGTCGGGTTGCTGGCGCCGAAACACTTTTGCGTTGGCAGCATCCAGATCGTGGCGTGCTAACGCCACCGGTATTTCTTGAACTCGCGGAAGAATCTGGACTTATCGGCCCAATTGGCGATTGGGTGGTACGTCAAGCATGCGCGGTGATGCGCCAATGGCTGGACACAGACGCAATTGATGGATCGTTTGTGATGCACATCAACGTCTCGGCGCGTCAACTAAGCGATTCAACATTTGTCGAGCGCACGCTGGCTTCACTGCGCGACGCAAAACTCGAACCACACCAAATTGATCTAGAAATTACCGAATCAACATTGCTCGATGACAAAGGTGGCGTGATGCGCACACTGACCGCGCTAAAACGCTTGGGCGTAAAACTCGCAATTGACGACTTCGGCACTGGGTTCTCGTCACTCGTAAACTTGCGTAACTTCCCTGCCGACTATCTAAAACTTGACGGTACTTTTATTCGTGATATCGGTTCGCAAGGCGGCGATGACCCAATTGTGCGTTCGGTGATCCAACTTGCGCACTCTCTAAATATGTCGGTTGTCGCCGAATGGGTGACATCACAAGATCAAGCACAACGACTGCGGTTGTTGGGTTGCGATTTCGTGCAAGGCAACATCATCGGCGAGCCAGTGACTGCCGACAAGTTCGTTCCCCTTGCAGCCCGGGTAATCACTAGATAGCTAGAAAAGCACGCACTCATAGTGCGCTAGTCAAGTGGTGCAGGTGCGGGACCACGCCCACCAAAAAATGCCAACACCGCAGACGAATCTTTACCCAGCCGCAATATCGAGTTACCAGCAATGCTGTCGCTATAAACGGGCAACGAATACCTACTGATGTCACCACTGGCAGCTGGCCGCATCTTTTTTGCAAATTCAGTTAAATCAAGTTTCTCGTCCGTAATTAGTGCGCCTGTCACACCAGCAAAAGTGCTTGAGGCCAAAAACGGATTGGAAAGCACTCGGTTGAGTGATGTGTTTAACATCGCCGCGATGAATTGGCGCTGGCGTTTGCCTCGACCAATGTCTGACGTCCCGTCAATCTGCCAATTGCCTTCGACCTTGGTCTCGAAATATCGACTCCGTGCAAATGCCAACGCTCGGACACCTTCCAAATTGTGGCAACCTCCGGGCATATAAAACCCAGTGTGCTTGTCACGCGATGGATACTGCACGCAGATCCGTACACCACCGATTGCATCAACCAATCCTTTGAAGCCCTGAAAATCTATTTCTAAATAGTGATGAATTGGGATATCAAATTCACGTTGTATCGTGCGCACGAGGACATCTGTGCCCTCTTGATAAGCAGTATTAATTCTCCCAGAGTTCTCGCCACTACCCAATCTCACCCATAAGTCACGCGGGAACGAAAGCAACGCCCCTGCACCAGTGGCAACGTCGTAGTGAAACACCATCAGCGTGTCACTGCGCCGTCCAGATACATCGGAATCGCTGCCCATCGTTGCAAAATCTGGATCGCTTGGATCACTGCCTTCACGCGAGTCCGAACCGACAAGTAAATAATTTTCGAAACCTGGGCTTGGTTCGGATAACGCTGCCGTCGCAATCGAATCGCGCCTAATGTTGTCCAGTTGATTGTTCGTCACCGAAACAATTTGCCAAGCTCCCGATGTGCTCAGACCAACAAATAACGCGAGCGCAACTAGTCGACTAGATCGTAAATTAGTACCCCGAGTACCGGCCGATTTAGTTCGCGTCATGTTTTGTCAAAGTTATCGTGTTTAGCGTCGCGGAGGTGAACTACATCACCGGTATCAATTGTGTGTCGAATAGTTGTATCACTTTTCTCGACGACCACCAATCGACCATCTGTATCAAGTTCCGTGGCAAGCCCTGTAATAAATGTGCCATTCATTAACTCGACGCGAACATTTTTACCAAGAGTTGCCAGTAATGCGACATACTGCTGATGCTGCTGATCGACGTTTAATTTTTCAAGAATATTGATCTGTTGCAAGATATCTGTGAGTAGTTCGGCTGGCGTCGGCGTCGCATCTGGAATTACTTGCATCAACGCGGCAGATTCTGGCGGCGCCCAGCCAATATTGATGCCAATTCCAACGACGATGAATGTTTGCTGCGGATCGCCGACGCTCAACATTCCGCCAAGTTTGCGACCATCCAACAACAAATCATTGGGCCACTTGAGTGCTACCGAATCAGATTTATCATTTTGCTCAATAAATTTTTTGCAGGCGCGAACTGCAGCAATTGCGACGATTCGCGGCCACAATTTTAATTCAGTGTCACGAGTTGGACAAGTGTGATCAGTGCGAAATAATAGAGATAAGAGCAGATTCGCGCCTGGTTTGGCTTCCCATGTCCGGTCGAGACGACCTCGACCGGCGGTTTGGTTATCAGCAATGAGCGCACTGTGGCTCGGTGCCCCAGCAAGGGCAGAGGCATACAGATCGGTGTTCGTGCTTCCAGTCTCCAAGACCCTGTGAACATGCCAGTTAACTGGCCAGTTGTTATCAGTGCTCATCATCAGCGAGAATAGTAAC
>JABMNW010000034.1 GCA_013204455.1 Acidimicrobiaceae bacterium | reverse complement strand
TCACAAGTTCGATTCTTGTTAGCCCCACGGAGGTAGGCAATGAAATTCATCAGACGGGTTCTCCTGGCTGTAAGTCTGGCTAGCGCTGTTGCTGGTGTGCTTCGCTTTAAAGGCAAAGGATCTGGTGCCTTGAAGCAAGGTGGCTGGCGCAAAATTACAGATCAGAAGTAAGCGCAACAATTAAATGATTGGAATTGTTGGTGCTGGTGTTGTCGGATCACGTGTTGCCGAGACTCTTTGCGCGCTTTTGTTTCCGCAAATTTGTATCTATGACATCGATCAGGTTGTGGCTCACCGCTTGTCTGCACGATTGCGCGGCGCAACAACACAAGTAAGTGTGGTTGATCGCGGCGGCATGACAGCAGTTAAAGTCGTTGTTCTTGCAGGACCATCACCACATACGGCGCTGGCCCGAGAATTTATTGAGCGCGGTATCTCAGTTGTCTCAACAAGTGACGACATTGCCGACTGTTTAAGTTTGCTATCACTTTCTCAAATCGCAGACAATAACGACGTAACACTTATTGTCGGTGTCGGATCATCACCGGGAATGTCCGGGTTACTTGTGCGACAAATGATCGAATCATTTGACACGATTGACGAGGTGCATGTTGCGCTTCACGGCACCGGTGGCCCAGCCTGCGCGCGACAACATCACCGAGCGCTGTCGGGGCGATCAATAGGTTGGCACGATGATCAATGGTTACGTCGTCCAGCAGGCAGCGGACGAGAACTGTGTTGGTTCCCGGAACCAGTCGGCGCATACGACTGTTATCGCGGAGAGTTGCCAGATCCATTATTAATTAAACTCGCATTTCCAGAACTTGTTCGTGTGACGGCGCGAGTCTCTGCGACACGACGCAACCGCGTTTTCGCCAGAGTGCCAATGCTGATTCCACCACAACCCGAAGGCGGGATGGGGGGTCTTCGAGTCGAGGTACGCGGAATGAAAAATAATCAACGGATGGTTGATGTCGTGGGGGTGGCCGAGCGAGTTGGTCAAGTTGCTGGTGCGGTTGCCGCTGTCACAGCCCAAGTAATCAGCGCCGATGAGATTACACAGACGGGCGCACATGTACTTGGTCAAGTATCACTTTCGAATTCGTCATTGCTTACAAAAATTATTGCGGCAGGGATTAATTTGCATTCATTTGTTAGAGCGTAGGTTTGTGATTTTACTAGAAAATTCATTCTCAGTGATTCTCAGATAGATTACTTGGCGTGACTTCATCTGATAAACGGTCAAGTGATGTCCATCACGAGGTAGTGCGCAGGTTTACACAACATGGTCAGCGATATACCGCTCAGCGTCGCGGAATTGTGATCGTGCTGGCGAATTCTGATCGTCCACTGACAATTCCGCAGATGTTGAAACGCAGTAACGGCACAAAAGGGTCTTTGGCACAGAGTTCGCTATATCGAAATCTCGCGGTACTTGAGAACGTGGGTGCTGTTCAGCGAGTGTTTAGTACTGATGATGTTGGGCGCTACGAACTAAACGATGACATTCTCGGGCATCACCACCACATGGTGTGCTCAAAATGTGGGGACATTCAGGATGTCCGAATTCCAGAGTCACTTGAAACAAATCTAGATTCTGCACTTACAGCTCTTGCTAAACGCTCCGGATTTAGACTAGATCAACATCGACTTGACTTGATTGGTCATTGCAGTAAGTGCGCGTGAAGACAACTATTTTTGGCGATGTAACGTTTCGATTGAGGCGCTAAGTCGCTCGATGTGTTCGCGCAACTCATCGGTTGTGGCGACATTTGCTAGCGCTAATTGCACGCTGGCAATTTCACGAGCAAGAAACTCCGCATCATTTTGGGTCCGAGTGGCCACCGTTCGATCAAGTTCAGCTTGTTCACGATCGCGACTCTCCTGACGATTATGCGCGAGCAAGATCAACGGCGCTGCGTATGCGGCCTGAACAGAGAACATCAGGTTTAACAAAATAAATGGATATCGATCCCAACGAAAGGCGACGAAAGAAACGTTCAATAAAATCCAGATCAAAACCATGATCGACTGAATTATTAGGAATCGCGCTGTGCCCATTAACCGAGCAATGGATTCGGCGAACGCACCAAATGCGCCTGGATTGTATTGCACTCCAATTTTTGCTTGATTGCGTGGACGACCGAGATCTTCACGGCGTTTCATTGTGAACCTCATTAACTGGATGACCGATGTCGTGGCCGCTTGGATGATGCGAAACTATTTTACGGCGCCAATCTGCTGGCAAAGCGTTGTCTAACACGTCATCAACAGTTACCGCTCCGAGCAGTCGGCCGTTCGTGTCACAAACCCCGACCGCCAACATGTTGTATGAGGCAAGGCGTTCGGCAACTTGGCGCTCTGGTAATAGCGGATCAATAGTTGGTTCGTTTTCGAAGCATTGTTTAAGCGTCATACTTGGACGCTCGCGTAACAGGCGCTGAAAATGCACAACGCCTAAATATGTGCCAGTTGGCGGATAGTGCGGGGCATGGGCGACAAAAACTTGTGCAGCGATTGAGACGAGCCGCTCTGGATCTCGAATCTGGGCGAGCGCATCTGCCACCGTTGCATCGGGACCAAGCACAATAATGTCTGGTGTCATCAACGCACCTGCTGTCCCAGCAGGGTACGACAACAGTTGTCGCATTGTTTCGGCGTCTTCGTCATCCATGGCATCCAATACTTTTGTTCGTTGGTCAACACCCATCTGACCCAACAAGTCGGCGAGGTCGTCATATTCCATTTCGTCAAAAACACTCTTTAGCCGTTCCATATCCAAGCCTTCAATCAGCCGCAACTGTTCGTCCTCCGGCAATTCTTCGAGCACGTCGGCCAATCGTTCGTCGTCCATCGCATCAGCCAGTTGTCGACGTTGCTCGGGCGGAAGTGAGCGAATAATTGTTGCAACATCACTTGGGTGCATGTCCCGCAAGCGTGCTGCTTCAGCCGCGATTGCAGTCTTTGGCGCAAACAATTGCGAAACTTCTTGCCAATCCACAAGGCGATGACCAGATCGTGTGTTTAATAACCCACGTTTAGAGAGTCGAACTTTAGCGATTTGCCAAGTTGATGATTTACCAGTTTTATGAACCAACGCAATATCGCTGACAATTTCATCACCGACTCGTTTGTCCAAAATATCTTTGCCAAGTAGTTGTTCTCCTGCGCGAGTACGAAACGGAGTGATATTGATATCCCAAGATTTAAGTTGTGCGCCCGAGTTATTAAGTGTTCCAACCCGTGACGCGCTTACAAAAATGCGCCGGCGTTGGCTCGTTGCAACAAAACCGAGCACTTTTGGGGCGTCGTTACCGCGACTAGGCACGACGATAATGTCGTTGATTTTGCCAATTGGCTGGCCGCCTGCGTCCAACAAGGGTAAGCGCATGATTCGAAATGCATAGAGAAGTTCGCCGACCATACAGCGAGGATACCCCTGGATGCGAGAGGAGTTAGAACGAATTATTCGCTGTTAGTGTAGATATGTCTTACGGGGACGTAGCTCAGTTGGCTAG
>JABMNW010000033.1 GCA_013204455.1 Acidimicrobiaceae bacterium | reverse complement strand
GGTTTTACCTTGCATCAGTTGCAAGAAGTTTTGGCGGGCAATTTAGATCCAGTTATTGATGCGTTAACGCTCGAGTATCAGACAGAACAGTTGGCGTACGCCGGCGAGAAATAATTTTTGTCGTGAATAGCGACGAAACGATTACTTGGGGCGAGTTGTGTCGAGACGCGAGTATTAGTCTTGGGAGTGTTCAAGAAGCACGCTGGTTATGTGAGCATGCAAGCGGATTAAATGCCAACGAGTTTGATGCTGCTGCGTCCGAATTAGTTAGCGAGCGGTCGGGAATCGCCTTTCGCGAATTGGTGCGCCGTAGAGTGGCCGGCGAACCTTTGCAATATGTCATGCGACGCTGGGCATTTCGAAGTTTGGATGTATTTGTCGATCCGCGTGTATTAATTCCACGCCCAGAGACCGAATTCGTCACACAAGTTGCAGTTGATCTTGCGCGCCGGCGTCGGTTGCCGATACGAATTGCCGATCTTGGCACTGGTAGTGGTGTGATCGGCCTCGCACTTGCCAGCGAATTGCCTCTCGCTGGTGTTGAAGTTTGGTTGACGGATATTTCTAGTGACGCTTTGGATGTTGCTCGCGCGAACTTGGCAGGACTTGGCTTGGTCGGTGGCGATGTGCGGATTGCGTGCGGCAGCTGGTTTGCCGCGCTGCCAGACGAGTTACAGCAAAGTTTCGACATTGTGGTTAGTAATCCGCCATACATCGCGCTCGACGATGCGAGCGTTGAGCCGACCGTGCACAATTGGGAGCCACACCTCGCGTTGTACTCAGGCACCGACGGCCTTGATGCACATCGAACAATTATTTCACAGGCACAAAACTGGCTCGTCAATGGTGGTTGGCTCGTACTCGAAATTGGTCATGAGCAAGGCTCAGCGATACGCGGACTGTTATTACAAAATGATTTTGCCGACGTCGAAATTCGTCAGGACTATTCGCAACGCGACCGTATCGCCCTGGCTCGTAAACGGTAAACGTTTTTAGGCGAGAAGTAAGCAATTTTTGGCGAGCCGTAAACTGTAAATGTTTTTAGGCGAGCAGTGTGCCGTCTTTGTCGAGTCGGATTTTTCGTCCAACCCATTCACCTGTACACATTGCACGAGTGAGTTGCTGATCGGTAGATGTTCCCCATGCGCGTCGCGAATCGCTTAGGAGTGTCGCGGCGATTGCTGTCTCTGGTTCACCGTCGCGATTATGCATCACGGTGTAGGCCTCAATTATTGCGCTGCCGGCTAATTGGCTCGCTGCCTCAATTGGGCTAGCGAGTTCTCGTTTGTCCAACGCATCGATAGTTGCTTGCGGCGAGCCGTGGCGAAAGCCATTTTTTGGCGGCGTTGCGCTGTAAACGCCGAACGAATGTTTTGTCGCGTAACCACCGTTAGCCCAGATGAAGCCGTGTTGTGACTGGTCAGGATCATTGCGAAGTTTTATCATCATTGTGGCGATGGCGTGCATCACATAGTTGTTCCACGGCCCTCCGGCAAACGAGAGACCACCCGTGACCGTGAGTTGGCGTTCAAGTGACAAGTCCAGAGACTGCGCGCCAAGTTGTACAGCAGATGGAAAGCACGAATACAAATCGATCAGTGAAATTTCGCTAAGAGATGTCTCGGCAAGTTCAAGCGCGAGCGTACCGCCGAGCCGAATTGCAGGCGTATCGGCAAATGAATATCGGTTTGAGACAAAATAATGTTCATGGCAATCTGTGCCGCTGACAGGAAACACCCAGCGGTCTGCGGGGATACCTAGTTGCCGCGCTTTTTCAACCGAACAAATAATTAATGCAGCCGCCATGTCGACTTGGTTATTCGAATTCATCACTTTGCGGTATGGCATTCCGATCACTCTGTTCTGTGGCGTGACGGTGCGAATCTGTTCGGCAGTTAATGCAGTACGACTCCATGCTGACGGGTTTGTCGCGGCAACACTGCTAAACCTTGACCAAAGTTTGCTGATCAACGCTTCGTGATCATCTATTTCTCGTTTGGCACTAGCGCGTAGTGCAGTTTCGAACATCGGATAAATCTGTACTGGAAATACGATCTTTCGAGCGATTTCCTCTGGGCTGCTCATTGCCGCGTCATCAATAATCGTTTCCGGAGACGGTGTTTCCGAATCAGATTGTGACCAGTGAAGCGTTGTGTTTTCGCGATGCGCGCGTACCCGTGAATGTGAGGACTCGCCACCGGCAACGATTGCGATGTCGAGTGAACCGTCTTGAATTTGCCGCGCCATTTTGTTGATAACTAATTGCGGCATGTTGCCACCGTGTGGAGTAATCCCCAGCGTTTTGGCACGTATTCCGAGGTGCGTCGCCACTGTATGTGCTGGGTTTGCGTATTTCCACGAAAGCAGTCGCACGATGTGTAGCGCGTCGATGTCCGGTAACGAACCTAGATTTGCGTCAGCAGCAGCACTGCGAATTGCATCGGCAATCAGCAACGCAGGTTCACGAGCATCCGCCAATGTCGCCGCGTGATTAACTATTTGCCCCTGCCCAACGAGCACTGGCGTTCGTGGGTCAATTGACATCAGAACTCAGATTACGCCGTCCAAGCACTTTGTAGTCGCGAGTTCTAGTATCTTTCGCAATGACATACAGCGATCGGGTTCACGTCCGCAAAGACATTCAAGGCTTACGGGGGATTGCGGTATTGCTAGTTGTCATTTATCACTCGGGATTTGGCCTACCCGGAGGCTTTGTCGGAGTAGACATGTTCTTCGTCATCTCTGGTTTTGTAATTACCCAACTATTAGTGCGGGAACTGGAACAAACCGGCACTATTCTTTTTCGTAACTTTTATGCTCGTCGAGCGAGACGATTGTTGCCGGCACTCGCGCTGGTCACCGTTGCAATTCTCGGATTTTCGGTACTTTCACTCTCTCCATTTGGCGAGCAACAGCAAGTCGCAAAGACGGCTCAGGCAACGACACTATTTTTGGCGAATGTTTATATGTTTCTTGAGAACACTTATTTCGCTCTCGGAGGAAATCCGTTTCGCCACATGTGGACCCTCGCGGTGGAGGAGCAGTTCTATTTAATTCTCCCCCTTGCGTTATTGATCGGCTGGAAACTTTCTTCGCGTCTCAATATTAGAAAGCAGCGTTTTGCGCTTGCGATCGGTGTGACGACTGTCAGTATCATCTCCTTCGTTGTCGGAGCGCTGCTTTCCTTCGGTTATCGGATCACTCCATTGCCGGAACGTTTTGCGTTCTTCGGCACACCGTCTCGGATCTGGGAGTTTGGTCTTGGTGTGCTGATCGCGCTAGTTCCACAAGTTGGAAAACTATTCAAGTACTTTGCACCTGCAATTTTTATTTGCGGAGTCGCGGCGATTGTGTGGTCTGCCACTCGGATCGAATTGCTCACACCTTTTCCTGGAGTAATTGCGTTGGTACCAGTATTTGGCACTGTACTTCTAATAGTTGCTGGTGAGCACTCAGTATTTTCAAAGCGAGCCCTCTCTTGGAGACCGCTTGTTGAAATTGGCGACATGTCTTACGGTTTATATCTTTGGCATTGGCCGATGATTGTCTTTTCCATGGTTCTTTGGCCTGATTCAAATCTCGCTATTTTAATATCGGTATTGCTTTCCTTCGTGATTGCAAGACTTAGTCTTCTATATTTTGAAAATCCAATCAGATATAAACACAATTTTAGGACCAGAGATCTAAAAATATTGCTTGCTGGAACTTTGGTAGTCCCACTTATTTTGACGTTTCTAGTCTTTGTTGGAGCCAACACTGGTTACGGGTTACGGGATTCATCATCGTTCCGGCGTGATAATTTATTGCTGGCACAACGTGGGTGCACCGACAACCAATATGAAGTTGCACAGTTCTATGAGTGTGTCTGGGGTTCAGAATATGCAACAAAGACCTTGGTTGTCTTCGGTGATAGTCATGTCGAAAGCACAGGTGACGGTGTAATAAAGGCTGCCACATTGCTGGGATACAAAGTTTTCGCAGTATCGAATAGTTCATGTCCATTTTTGGATCCAAGTTGGGAACGGGGTTCCTATGCATTCAACGGTGTGGACTGCAGCAAACTCAATTTAAAGCGACTGAGATTCATTAGTGAAGTTTCACCGAGCGCAGTACTAATAGTTAATGCTCATTCGGATTATTTGAGTTCGGTCGACGAGCCCTTCGCTACCAAAGAAGATCTCAATAAGTATTTGAGAATCTACAATCATCGAACTTCCTATTTGGACCCGATGATCTCGCTTGTCGAAAAACTTAGTTTAGAAGTTGCGTCTGTTGGCTTAATGGCTCAGGTCCCGGAGTCGACAAAATTTGACTTCGCGCGTGAATCGATATTAAAACCAAATACGGTAATTCCTGGTTTTCGTCTCGAAAGTAATTCCCGTCGCGCAATCGCAAATGACGATTTGGATAAGGCTGCGAGTCGGATTCCTGGTGCATTTTTTCTACATCTCGATGAGCTGTTTTGTCCGCGTGGTCAATGTAAATCAGGAGATGAGAATGGAAATGTGTGGTACTGGAATATTCAACATCTGAACCAGTTCGGATCGCTAAAGTTGGTTGCTCCAGTAGATTCTTGGTTGGAACTCGCCAATTAGGTCCGGCGCGCATGCACTAATGTAAAATTGTGCGAATTGCCATCGGCGCAGATCATGCTGGGTTTGAACTCAAGCAACATATAATCGCATACCTTTCTAGTCATGGCTTCACGGTTTCCGATCACGGCACCAATTCGATACAGAGTGTCGATTACCCGCCGATTTGTGCGGCGGTGGCACGAGCGGTGCGCGACGGTAATGCGGATTTCGGAATTGTGCTCGGGGGTAGCGGCCAAGGCGAGCAGATTGCCGCAAATAAGGTAAACGGTGTACGGGCTGCATTGTGCAACGATTTGTATCTTGCCGAAATGGCTCGCTCGCATAACAATGCCAATGTGCTTGCAATGGGTGGGCGCGTAGTGTCAACAGATCTTGCTGAACAAATCGTCGATATGTTTCTCGACACAGAATTTGAAGGTGGTAGACATGAGCGACGAGTTGCGCAGTTACACGAAATTGAGCGTGCCGAAAACGAAAGACAGAAATAATGCCTTGGCCATCTGAAGAAAATCACGACGTAGCAGTTTTCGATCTAATTGAAGCCGAGCGTGTGCGGCAATCAACTGGATTGCAGTTAATTGCCAGCGAAAACTTTGCCTCTCCCGATGTGATGGCGGCGACCGGCTCTGTTCTTACCAATAAATACAGCGAGGGTTATCCAGGAAAGCGCTACTACGGCGGAAACGCCGTCGTAGATGACATCGAATCACTAGCGATTGAGCG
>JABMNW010000032.1 GCA_013204455.1 Acidimicrobiaceae bacterium | reverse complement strand
TGGGCTTTGGGTCGTACGATGTTCTAATCCGTATGAACGAAAAGTCTTCGTCGCCTACCTTTTGGAATGACCGTGTCGTTGTCGTCACTGGTGGAAATGGTTTTCTTGGACGCAATGTCGTCGAAGCATTTCGCCAAGCCGGAGCCAAAGTCGTTGCCCCACGACGCAGTGAGGCTGACCTCACGCAACCCGGCGTTGCACTTGATTTATTTAAAACTCACAAACCGAGTCATGTTGTGCATCTTGCCGCACGCGTCGGCGGTATTGGTTACAACCAAGTTGCCCCAGCACCGTTATATCTAGACAACTTGATGATGGGCACCAACACGATCGAAGCCGCACGTACAGCCGGTGTCGAAAAAACAATTCTGCTTGGCACCGTTTGTAGTTACCCAAAATTTACACCAGTGCCATTTCGCGAAGAATCAATCTGGGATGGTTACCCAGAAGAAACCAACGCACCGTACGGCATCGCCAAGAAGGCATTGCTTGTCCATGCGCAAGTCAACGCCAAGCAATACGGTCAGCGCTTCGCATTTCTAATCCCAACTAATTTGTACGGCCCAGGTGACAAGTTTCATCCAGATGTCTCACATGTGATTCCTGCGTTAATCAAGAAATGTGTTGAGGCAAAGGAACAAAAACTTGACAAGATTTCTGTCTGGGGCACAGGCTCGGCAAGCCGCGATTATCTTTATGTAAAAGATGCAGCCCGGGCGATTTTGTTGGCCGGCGAATTGCATGACTCGAGTGAGCCGCTAAATCTTGGCAACAATCGCGAAATCACGATTCGCGAAACAGCGGAAACAATTGCTCGAATCGTTGGCTTTACTGGCGAACTCGTCTGGGACTCAACTCGGCCAGACGGTCAACCTCGTCGTCGCGTGGATGCATCTCGAGCAGAACGTGAACTTGGTTGGCATGCAACGATGAATTTCGAAGACGGACTGCGACAAACAGTTGAGTGGTTTATCACTAATCGCCAAGAGGCGCTCGTGCTCCCAGCCTGACATCGTGACATTTCCTCCCCCGCAAGTACCGCCGCCGTTACCACGCGCCACACAGTCAGCGCCAAAACAACAGCGACCAACACAAAAACGTTCTAGACCCGCGCGACCGAGTTTTAAAAACTCATCGAACAATCAAGTAGCTGTTACGAACGCGATTATTTCGATCAATGTTGGATTGTATTTATGGATGCAGCTCGCCAATTCGAGCACAATCGCGTCCACTAATTTGCCAGCGCGATCAATTGATTTTGTAATCTCACGACAGTTTCTTGAAGATGGTCAGTGGTATCGGCTGATTAGTAGCGGTTTCGTGCATTTCGGTCTTTTCCATATTGCAATGAACATGCTGTTGGCATTTCAACTTGGGCGAATGACCGAGCCAAACATCGGCTCGTTGCGCTTTGGCCTGCTGTATTTCACTTCACTTCTGGGTGGTTCGGTCGGCGCACTCTTACTGAGCCCAGATGCAATAACCGGCGGTGCGTCTGGCGCTGTATTTGGTCTGATGGCCGCTGTCGTAGTTGGCATGCGCCAACAAGGTGCTAATCCACTGCGCACCGGTCTTGGCTTAACATTCGCGATCAATGTCGTGATCACCCTGACGATCCCTGGGATATCTATCGGTGGACATTTCGGTGGTGCTTTGGTGGGTGCATTGTGTGGCGCAGTGTTACTTGCTCCACCTCGTTGGCGGATACCGAAGTGGACTGGCATTGCCTTGCCGTGCATTGTCAGTGTGGCACTCATTTTTGTTGCGGTTCGTTTCGTCAACTCGTAACACCCTGTGACTATCGTTCGCAGAACCTAAAACAACTGCAACGCAAGGATCGTCAATAGGAGAGTAAAATGCTTGAGACTATTAATCCACCGTCTGATGTGCCACGCGCGCAACTAGACCCGATCACAACTCTGTCAGAAAAACTTTGTGTGTTTTCACTCGCCCTGATGCGCCCTTTGCGATACGAAACATTGGTCTTGTGCCGTGACGCACAACACCGCGGCGTTGGTCTATTTGCATTCGATTCAAAGCATCAACTATCTAAGATAATTGACCGAATTATCGGCTCGGTAATTAACATCGAAGCAGTCGCATCAATTTCGTTGTGTACTGCTCGTCGTGGTCGGGGTCGCAAAGATAATGATAAATCAGAATTCGCAATTGCCAAGATTCGCTGCGACGATGCAGGCATTGCACTTGCCGATTGGTTTTTAGTCGCGCACGGCGACGTATATCAAAACAACTAACTAACTGTGGCAGCCACACCCAGAACCACAGCCGCCCATCTTTGGGGCTGGAGACGGCGTCGCAGCAGAACTTGCGCCACCGCCGACCGAGGCAAACACCGACAACAATCGAACTGAGTTTTCATGTCCTTGCGGACACTGTGCAGGCTCGTTGGCCTGAGACATAGTGCGACGCTGTTCGAATGTCTCATCACAACTGCGACAGCGATACTCATATAGCGGCATAGACACAGTCTAGATGTGAGTCGCGCTATTGAATGAACTCGCTAATAGAACCAGTCGAAATAACCGATTAAATTAGACGTAGTGTCAACACGATTATCGATTAGCCAGTCAACCACTATGCCGGCAACCATGCCGGCAACCATGCCTCGTGTTGAAGATGCAACCGAGCATGTTCTGCAAACAGGCAAACCCTTGGTGGCGCACATTGTAAAAACTGGCGACAATGAGTCAGCCGCAGCGAAGGTTTTAGAAGCACGAATTAACGGCACACCGCTCGAGGCTTTGTGCGGACACGTTTGGGTGCCATCGCGCGACCCCAAGCAATTGCCAATGTGTCAGGCCTGCAAGGAGATCTACGAGATGTATCGCGGCTTTAACGATGGCCTCAATGAGCAGCCATGCGAATAATCAGAATATGCAGCCATGCGAATAACTAGTTACCTAGTTAGCGAACCAACTATCTAGCCATGCCTGATTGGTCGGTCTAGTGATTTCGGACAGTGGATCCTCTTAACTCGGCGCCTTAAAGTTTAAAACCCTTTGACAGCTTCCGCCACTCGCTAGATTGGGTTGATGAAACTCACCAACGATCAGCTCGAGGCGTACGAGCGTGACGGGTTTCTCGTATTGCCCGAATTGTTTTCTGTCGACGAGGTTGCGGCTATCAACGCCCGGTTGCCGGAGCTATTCGCACAGCGCTGTCCAGAGAATTTTCGCGAGCGGTCCAGTGATGTCGTCCGAACAGCGATGGGTCTGCATCTGCGCGACGATCTGTTCGCTGACCTTGTCCGGGATCCACGGTTCGTCGAACCAGCGACGCAGATCACGGGCGAAACCGCAATGTATGTCCAGCAAGTCAAGGTCAACGCGAAGGAAGCATTCACCGGCGAGCAGTGGCAGTGGCACTACGACTTCGCGACCCATCACCACGAAGACGGTGTCCCGCTGCCACTGGCCCTGAACATGCACATCTTCCTCGACGAGATGACCGAGTTCAATGGCCCGCTGATCTTCATCCCCGGATCACACAGTGATGGCCCAGCTCCGACGTCGCTCGACACCGTCACGACGAGTTATCCGCTGTGGACCGTCGGCAACGACGTCGTCCGCCCGCTCGCCGATCGGGGCGGTCTCGTGGCACCGAAAGGTCCTGCGGGAACGGTCCTAATCTTCGGCGACCTGCTGGTGCACGGTTCTTCGGCCAACATGTCGCCGTGGTCACGTCGCATCTTTTCGCTGATCATTAATCCGGTCAGCAACCACCAGACCACGATGCAACGTCCCGACCACCAGCATCACCGCGACTTCACCCCGGTAGCCACCCTCGCAGCCACAGTGTAAGTGAATGCGCTGGCCATTCGGGGTCCTCTGGGCTGCACCAGCAATAATCCACCCAGACGATTAGTGCCGAATGTGATGCAAGGATGTGAAGCGAGAACGGAAATCGGTCGTTCTGCTGGCAACGACTCCTGCGTTGCCTCGAAGCGCATCGACGATCAAGGCTGCGAGTTCGGGCATGTGGTTGGGTTTCATTCCCCAGCGAACGATCTCGGGAGTGCCGAACCGCAGCCCCGACCATTCGTCGCGTTGTGGCAAGCCGATTGCGCAGGACAGTATGTTGGCCTCGCGCAGTTGGAGGGCGGCATTGTGGCCGCCATTCCATTCGGCGGCATCGATGGCGAATTGATGCGACATGGTGTAGCCCATTTCGGTGGTGACGACGGGTAAATCGCTGTCCGCAAGTGAGTTGGCGAGTGCTAACGCGGTGGAGGTCATCGCGACGGCATAGTCGTGCCCACAATCCAGCCAGTCGAGCAGCGTTATGGCGAGCGAGGCCACTCTCCCCGAATCGAAATTTGCGGTGAGGCCAGGGTAAGCGATCGCGTCGATCCGTTCGGCGAGGTCGGAACGGTTGGTTAGCAACAGCCCTCCGGGTGGGCCTCCAAGGCTCTTGTAGGTGCTCATGGTCATCATGTCCGCGCCGAGATTGAGCGGATTCTCCCAGACCCCACCGGCGAACATGCCGCATGCGTGAGCGGCATCGAACAGTACTGCGGCTCCTACGTGGTCGGCGATCGCACGCACCTCTCTCACAGGAGGCGGTATGAGGTTGAGACTGGTGCCCATCGTGATGAGCTTAGGGCGCACCCGATGAGCTAGCTCGGCCAGCCCATCAAGATTAACGGAATAACGCGTTGCATCGATCGGGCTCTCATGGATGTCGAGACCGTAGAGGCCAGCGGCGCCACTGGCTCGATGGGTGATGTGCCCGCCCACCGATGCGGGTGGCACGATGATCGAGTCGCCTGGCTTGCAGGTCGCCATGAACGAGTAGAGATTCGCGAGTGCGCCCGAGCCAACGCGGATCTCGGCGAAGCGCGCACCGAACACGCGGCATGCGAGATCAGCGGCGATGACTTCGATCTGTTCGATCGCCTCTAAGCCCATCTCATACTTCGCTCCCGCGTATCCGAGCGACGGGCGCGATCCGAGACTGGCCGACAATGCTGCCTCAGCACGTGGGTTCATGACGTTCGTGGCCGGGTTGAGGTTGATGCACTCGACCTCGTGGATCTCGCGGTTGCGTCGAATCAGTGACTCGATGAGGTCGGCAGTCGCGGCGGTTGTCAGACCCGTGAGCGCATCGATGATTTGACGCTCACGCGTCTGCGACTCCTCTGGTAACCAGTGTCGAGCCGGGGTCAGATCGGTGGAAACATTCGTCACCGCACAACCATATCATCGGGCAGCCCACGGCAGCGTTGGCGAGCCAGATCAAACACAACGCTCACTGCCATTCATTCAGCGGTATGTGGCGGGCGTTGTGTTTGTCGCGTTAGGCATTGTTGCCGCCTCAGCGAAAATTTCGTGACGACATTATTTTGTCATAATGCTGTACTTGAATTTCTAGTTCGGTCAAATGCTCAGCAATAATATTTACTACTCCTTGTACCGACTCAATTCGACCGCGCACGACTAAAGCAGATGCGCTGACTGCCACATTGCGAAATCGCTTCCAGCATCCTTGCGAGACGATTACATTAATTAATCCTGTTTCGTCTTCAAGATTGAGAAATGTCACCCCGCGTGCCGTTGGGGGCCGTTGACGATGCGTGACAATACCAGCGACAAATATTCGTGAATTGTTTTCGATATCACATAACTCAATAGCAGTTCTTACACCTAACTTGCTGAGTTGGCTTCGCACGAATTGCGTTGGATGACCATCTGGTGAGACGCCAGTAGCCCACAAATCACAAATTGCTTGTTCGATTGGTTGCATTCCGGGTAATTGTGGCGACTCTCCGCCTGTTGTGACTCCCGCAAGACGTTCGGGGCGACTTTGAATTATTGCCCCAGCCGACCACAACGCATCGCGTCTGGCTAGATCAAAACATTGTGTGTAGACACCTGCTGTAGCAAGAGTTTCAATTTGACAAAGATTAAGTTGTGGCACACGGCGAACTAGATCTTCCATACTGCTAAATGGTCTGGCTACTTCAATCGTCTTGGCGAGTTGTTGGCTGATACCCCGCACACTAGAAATACCAAGTCGCACCGCAAACCCACCAGTGGACTGGTCACATGGTTCGAGTGTGGCATCGGCTTTTGACGCATTCAAATCTGGAGTGTGGACTATTATCCCGTGTCGACGAGCGTCGCGCGTAAGTGAGTGTGGCGACCAAAAGCCCATCGGCTGAGAATTTAACAATGAGGCGTAAAACGCTGCCGGCTCATGATATTTAATCCACGATGAGGCATACACAAGATAAGCAAACGAAACTGAATGACTTTCTGGAAATCCGAAATTTGCAAACGCTTCCATCTTTTCGAAAATCTCATCAGCGACTGCTCCGACAATCCCTCGTTGCGCCATACCGTCATACAGTCGTTGTCGCAGTCGAGCCATGCGCAGATGCGAACGCTTGGAGCCCATTGCTTGTCGCAGTTCGTCGGCTTGCGTTGGGGTAAATCCGGCAACATCAATTGCCATTTGCATCAATTGCTCTTGGAACAACGGCACTCCCAAAGTTTTGCCCAAACTATTTTCTAATAGTGGATGTAAATATGTGACTGGTTCTTCGCCGTTGCGGCGACGAATATATGGATGCACCGAACCACCCTGAATTGGTC
>JABMNW010000031.1 GCA_013204455.1 Acidimicrobiaceae bacterium | reverse complement strand
TGCCTGGTGGATGACTACTCAAATCCTTCTAATTTCCTCGATCCTTTGTTTGGCAATCGGATTGCTTGTCGGCCCACTATTAAATTCGAAGAGTTGGTATGTTCGAGTGATCCCCAGAATCTATGTTGAAGTGTTTCGGTTGACGCCTGTGATTCTGCAAATCGTCTTCTTCTTTCTCATTCTGCCGCTGCAGTTCAATATTCGATTTAATAACTTAGTTACTGGAATTATTGCACTTTCGTTGAACTACGGAGCATTTGCCTCTGTGATAATTCAGGCGGGAGTTGGGGGTGTTTCCAAAGGACAAAGAGAAGCGGCACAAGCAATGGGTATGACTCGCGCACAAGTGATGCGTCGAATTGTGTTGCCGCAGGCGATTCAAAAGATGCTTTCGCCATTCGGAAGCATGCTGATCTACCTAAACAAAGATACAAGTTTGCTGTCCGTAATCGGCGTAACAGAATTGTTTAATGTCTCACAATCAGTTGGGGCTAGATTGTTCCGAAATATGGAGATCCTGATTTTTATCGCCTGTTTGTATCTCGTCATAAATATTCCGCTCGCGGCGCTTTCCGAGTACCTCAACAAGAAATATAACTCGGATTCATGAACCCTGTAATCGTTATAAGTGCTCTTACTAAACGCTTTGGACAAACCCATGTACTGCGCGGGATCGACTTGTCAGTGGCGTCGGGCGAAGTGCTCGTGGTCATTGGACCGTCTGGCTCAGGAAAGAGCACGCTTCTTCGTTGCATGAATTTGCTCGAGAGGCCGTCGACAGGAACAGTCACAATTTTGGGCAAAGAACTCACTGCAAAGGGCGTTGATCTACCAGATCTCAGACGAAATGTCGGGATGGTCTTTCAAAGTTTCAATCTCTTTCCACATATGACAGTTCTCCAAAATGTCATGGAGGGACCACGCACTGTTCTAAAGATGAGCGATAATGACGCCCGCGACAGAGCGATGAGTCTTCTTCAGAAAGTTGGGGTCGAAGCGCATGCTGACAAGAAGCCGAACAAAATTTCTGGAGGACAGCAACAGCGAGTCGCGATCGCGCGGGCTTTAGCAATGGAGCCACAGGTCATGCTGTTTGACGAACCAACATCGTCGCTTGACCCTGAGTTGCGCGCCGAGGTGCTTGATGTCATGCGAAATTTGGCGTCCGAAGGAATGACAATGG
This sequence comes from Acidimicrobiaceae bacterium, assembly GCA_013204455.1. GTDB lineage: Bacteria > Actinomycetota > Acidimicrobiia > Acidimicrobiales > Ilumatobacteraceae > BACL27. Next base: position 6,900 of record JABMNW010000031.1, on the reverse strand, counting down.
TGACCGTTACTCACGAAATGGAATTTGCACGTGGGGTTGCCGACCGAATAATTTTTCTTGACGAAGGTCAAATTGTTGAAGAAGGCGAACCCAACGCCACATTGACGAAGCCAACGACCGAGCGTCTGCGTTCATTCATACAAACAGTGCGATGGGGGTTGCAATGACGACCGCACTTGGTTTGTTGGACGGTCGAAGAATCATTATTACTGGTGCTGGAAGAGGCATCGGAAAAGGGGTTGCCATAGCTTGCGCAGCACAAGGCGCGTCAATTGCGCTTCTCGACATTGACTCCGAGTTAGTCCAGAGCGTCGTACAAGACTTGAAATTACAAAGTTCCGCTCGCGCCGTGAGTCTCCAAGTGGATATAAGTTCGGAAGCAAGTGTCCAACGAGCCTTTGCGGAGTGTATTGAGGAGTTAGGTCAAATTGACGGAGTCGTGATCAACGCGGGGGTTTTGCATCTGGAACCAGTCGAATCCATGCCGCTGAAGGATTGGCAACGTGTCATTGACATAAATCTAACCGGCTCGTTTCTGTGCGCACGGGAAGCGGCAAAATTAATGCAAGTAAATGATGGATCGAGTTCTATCGTTTTCACCTCATCACTTTTCGGACTAAGAGGCGGCAAGGAAAACGGTGCTTACTCAGCTTCGAAATTCGGTGTAATAGGTCTGGCGCAATGCCTTGCTGCCGAACTGGGGGCGCGAGGGATTCGAGTAAATTCTGTCTGCCCTGGTCAAGTCCAGACAGAAATGATTGACAAGCTCCTAGTTGATCGGTCGTCTCTAACCGGTCAATCCGTAGAACAAATTCGTAGCGAATTGTTATCTCACATTCCGAGCCACCGGATGGGCACCATTGAAGAAATCGCTCAAACATTTGTGTTTCTCCTTTCCGAACAGTCCAGGTACATCACGGGTCACTCGCTCGTTGTGGACGGAGGCTGGCAAGTCGGATAAGAGATTCTTAGGGCTGGGATCAGTTAACGGTTGGTCAGTACTGAGCATCTGGCGGTATTTCAGAACATGAAGCAGTGAGTGCCTATTTGCGTGGGCTGTCCACATGGATTCGACAATCCAGCACCGATGATGAACGTGCGATCAACAAGCGACGCACGCGAGCGTTGCGCACTATTCCTCCCACCGACGCCGACTGGCGATCATTGTTTGGTGGCCGTGAAGACACCGAGTCAATGCACAACAACATGAAAGAAAAATGGTTTGGTCGTCGTGCGCGAGCGGTGGGTCTGGAACGCCGCGAACTACAACTACGCGGCTACCAAATTCATCAAGGCATCACCGCGTTATTGGCTTGGCATTACCGAACCGGGGGAGACGTGTCTCGTTACTTCGGCGAATGGGATCCACCCGACCGAAACCCAAAACCTCGTTCAAAATTAATAAGTCTTGGATTCAGCGCGTCCACACTCTGAAACTGCGCCAACTTTGTTCGGCCGAGAGCAGTTTTCTTGTTCTCTTTCGGCATTCGGCTGCTGCTAGTAACCTCTCTATGGATGACGCGTGATGTGTTGTTGAATTTCGCACCACATTTCGCACCATCCCCGCCCCTGTAGCTCAGTGGATAGAGCAACGGTTTCCTAAACCGCAGGTCGTACGTTCGATTCGTATCGGGGGCGCAAGGTGGTGTCGCAGCACTCTTTTGACCCTGCGCCGTCGCAGACGTGTATAGCGCGAGCGTGGTATACACAATTATTGCTAGTTTGACCCTGAGGCCGAATTGCCGTAGGCAATTATTGAAAGAAATCGCACTGGAGTCTTGATTATCTTCGTTGGTCCGTGGGGTATTTCACCATCGAATTGCAGTGTGTCACCTGGTCGCAAAACGTATCGTGCGTTGCCATGTCCGTATTCGAGGGCGCCTTCTAGCATGTACAGCAGTTCAGTGCCTGGGTGTTGAAACAACGGAAATACTTCCCGTTTCTGACTTAATGTGACGAGCAATGGTTCCATACGCCTGTTGACTCCGCGCATTGTTCCGAGTAACTGATAGCGGTGCCCAGCACGAGTGCCCTCGCGAATGATCTCAAGACCTTTTCCGGCAGCGACATAAAGTGCATCATGTTCTTCTTCCAAGCCTCTAAATAACGATGTTACGGGAACTTCTAGGGCTCTGGCTATTCTGCCGAGAGTGGCCAAACTTGGCGAGGCTTGGCCATTTTCGATTTTAGACATCATCCCTTTACTGATTCCACTGCTCGCAGCGAGGTTGGCGACTGTTTGCTTTCGACCTTGGCGGTATTCGCGAATTCGTTGAGCAATAACTACATTCAGTTCGGCAATAAAATCACTCTTGAGGGTGGGTTTCACTTTATTTTCGTTGATCATGACTGGCCTCCCTCGATAATTGACCGAAGAATATTTACATTTTCGAGTTGTCTGTGTCAGACTACAACTGTCTGGATGGGGTCAAGACCTTAAACTTTTGGGGGATAATGTGTCGGATCAAACGGCAACTTTTGATGCGTCTCTGGTGATTCCGAGTACGGATGAACTAGCCAAAGACACAAACTGGTGGGGAGCTTTCGTCATCGGCCTATCGGGAACAATCCTTGTGATTGGTCTCGTTGGGTTCGCTGTGCAAGCACTCGGCGGGTTTTCTATTCCGTTGTTCGTTGTGATTACGGGCATGGGGGTAATTCTTTGTTTCAGCCTCGCTGAATTGGCAGCTGCGATGCCAGACAGACATGGCGGTTTGCCGAGTTATCCGTTTGAAACTTTCAAACCATGGGGAACCTCACGCGCCAGGTAAATGGCGTGTGAAAGTAGCTGAAAATACCGATTTCAGCGTGGAATGGGCAAGAAGAGCAATTTCGTAGGGCTAAAAAGTGGGAATAGTGCCACATTGTGCTTGACAAAGAGCCATCTTTCTGGTACATTCATAAAAGCCACTAGGTGGTGCGCTATGGAAAAGTGGGGGAAAATCGTTGTGGGGAAAAGGGGAAAGTTTGTGATTGATCTACGGGATCCAATGCAGACGCGTTACGAGATGGTCAGGGAGTTAACCCTGATTAGCGGAGGGATGGCATGACCGATCTCACCGATTCCCTGAACGTCCTGTTCACCGAGTTCTACTACTGGGTGACGATCGTCATCATGTTCCTCATCCACGTCGGCTTCATGATCTACGAGGTCGGCGTGTCGAGGCGCAAGAACCTCCAGCACGTGTTAATCAAGAACATCATGGTCATCCCCGTCGTGACCGTGACGTTCTTCTTCTTCGGGTGGTGGCTCTACTTCGCGTTCATCCATGGCCCGTTCATCAACGCTGGCATGGGACTGGACCCACTCGCTGGCAATTTCTACCCATGGTCCCCGTTGATGGGGCCGCACATGGGCGACCGGATCAACGGTGTGTTCTGGGCCGCCTTCCTGCTCTTCTCGTGGACGGCAGCCTCGATCATCTCGGGTGCCATCATCGAGCGAGTGTGGACCACCGCTTTTCTCATCATGGCCGTGCTAGTCGGATCCGTTACCTGGATCATCGGCGCCGCCTGGGGATGGTCCCCCAACGGCTGGATGGTCCAGTTGATGGGCTACCACGATGCGTATGCATCCGGGATCATCCATGCCATCGCCGGAGGCTCGACCCTGGCCGTGGTCATGGTGCTGGGCCCACGCATCGGGAAATTCGGTCCGAACGGGGAGATCCGCAACATCCCGCCACACAACCCGTGGATGGCGTCGATCGGCCTGATGATGATCTATACCGGTTTCTGGGGCTTCTACGCAGCCTGCAACATCCCGGTCTTCAACGTCGGCACGGAGGGCGAACCGTTCTATTCGGCGACCAACATCTACCTGATGCCCACGACGCTGTCGGGTATCACCTTCAACTTCCTGATGTCGCTGTCCGGCGGTTTGCTGGTCGGGTTCATCCTCAGCAAGGGACAACCGTTCTGGACGCTCTCCGCGGGGCTCGCCGGGATCATAACGGCATCCGCCGGGAATGACTTATATCACCCGATCCAGGCGATGATCATCGGCGGCGTCGGGGCGGCAATCGCCTACAAGGCCCACTATCTCCTCGAGCGACGGTTAAAGATCGACGACGCGGTGGGCGCAGTCGCGGTCCACGGCGTCGCCGGATTCTTTGGGGTCGTGATCGCCGGCTTCATGCTGTGGGGCTATCCGGCGGCGGCGCCACTGGCAGGCAGCGCGACGCCATGGTTCGGGGTCACCCCGGACGGCTTCCCCGCGATCAACCCGCTGGGAAATCTGATCGGGGCGTTCATCTTGACCTTCGTTCTCGGATTCGCCCCGTTCTACGTCCTGGCCCGCGTCCTCAAGGCCTTCGGCATCCTGCGCGTCCCGCGCAAGGTGGAGCTCGCCGGACTCGACACGAACACGTTCGACTCGTCGTACCCGTACTTCGCTCGCACCTACACCGACTTCGAGGAGATCGAGAAGCGAGAGGGACTCGAGGAGTTGTCCGCGTCCGAGAACCGAACCTAAAGGAACGAACGGAGAAACAATGCTTACACTTGATTCATTCAGCAACCCTGCCGAGATCGGGCCGCTCTATCCATTCGTGGGTACGGAGGTCCTCTTGACGATCATCGGGATCGCCCTGTGGATCCTCTTCCACATCCTCCACACACGGGAAGAGAGCCGCAAGTGGACGGAAGCGGAGGCGGCATTCGATGAGCGGCTCCTGCTCCCCGGCTCGGGCGAGCCGTCCCACGTGATCGCGAGCGGGCCACCGCTCACCTGATCCACCGTCTGCTGCCACTTGGCCGGGTCCATCCCGATCCCGTTCGGCAAGCAGATCGAAGGTGATACTGGTGCTGAACTAAAACGTCGTTTGCGTAACAATGATATTGCAGTCGTAATCGTTGCACCGCAATAATTGCGGTGTTGGTGCCTAGAACAAACTCAAATAACTGTCGCGCTCAACTTCGCCGACTTTGGAGTGCCATCTTGTGAACTCCTCCATTTTGACTTTGGCCATATAGTCGCTGTAATACTCTTTGCCAGTATGACCGAGAGCTTTTTGCATCAACGGATTGCCGAGCAGGTTTTGGGCTGCATGCAACAATGTTGGCGGCATCGGCTTGATACCTTTAGCTGCAACAACATCTGGATGCAACTCATAGAGATTGTCAATGTTCGGTTTGCCTGGGTCGGTCTTACGATCTACACCGTCAAGTCCTGCGGCGAGCACTGCGGTGAAGGCCAAGTACGGATTGGCTGCTCCGTCAACACTTCGAACCTCAAGGCGGTTACCCTCCGAAATACGCACCATCTGGGTACGGTTGTTGCCCCCGTAGGCAACATACGCCGGAGCCCAGGTCGCCCCAGAGTTAGGTGCGGATACTCCCATTCGTTTGTAACTATTGACGATCGGGTTAGTAATCGCGGACATTGTTTGAGCATGTTCCAATACTCCACCACAGAAGTGGTATCCGAGCTGGGTCAGACCAAGACCGTATTTGTCCTTAGTCGACTTGTTGTTACTGGCCCGTTCGAATAGATTTTTTGTGCCACTTGTGTTCCATAGTGAAGTATTCATGTGTAGACCATTACCGGTCAGCTCATGAAACGGTTTCGGCATGAATGTTGCTTGCATCCCAAACTGGTGTGCCACAATGTTGGTCATATATCTGAAAAAGATAAGACGATCGGCCGTAGTCATTGCATCTGCGTACTTGAAGTTTTGTTCGAATTGCCCGTTGGAATCCTCATGGTCTGTCGCATAGTTTTCGTATCCGAGTTTATTCATGTACTTAGACATTGTCGTCAGGTAGTCGTACATTCGTGTTAACCCACGTGCGTCATAACAGGACACGTCAAGATTGTCAAGTGAATCCGCGACGACTAATTTTCCAGACTCATCGCGACGTAGCAGATGATATTCGGCCTCAACTCCAACCATCAGCTTCATATCTCGCTCTTTGGCCAAGCGCTTCAGTGCGTTGCCGAGGATGATCCGCGGTGTATACGGCCACGGCTTGCCTTCAACTTTGATGTCGCACATTACAACTGCCACTCCCTCGCGCCACGGCAATTTAAAATAACTATTGGGGTCAGGGTCGGCAATCATGTCTGGACCAGCAGGTGATTGTCCCATCGGTCCTACTGCAAAACCAGCAAATCCGGCTCCAGCACATACAACGTCCATTGCCGAAACTGGAATTAATTTAGCGCATTGTCGACCATGCATATCCACAAACATCGTCATGAAAAACTCGATATTGTCTTCGGCAGCACGGGCTTCTAATATTTCGCGAGTCTTACTCATCTGATTGCCCCAATAGTTTGATTGATGTTTTCCCCATCGGGATGCTACCATGGTGGCAAGTTTGGTGTTTAATCTGGGTGTTCTTTTGTCTATTATGATGAAACACCTATCGGAACCGAGAAGGGGAGGCAGAGCATGTGTGGAATCATTGGACTGCACCTTTTGGACGCCGAACTCGAACCACAGCTTGGATCCTTCGTTGCAGCGATGCTCACCCAAATGTCGGATAGGGGCCCAGATTCGGCGGGAATTGCCATCTATGGTGATGTGGTTGATGAAGGCCTACTGAAGTACTCCTGTCGCTCAGATGATCGAAACTTCAATTGGAGTTCCTTGGCGGTAACACTTGGTGCACGACTTGTTCAGCACGGCGAAGGAATTGTTCTAATTGGCACACCAGGGTTGCAATCACAAATTGAATCCCACGATGTAAGCATCATCTCCACGGGTGTTGCAGTTGAGGTATTCAAGGATGTCGGCGCACCAATATCGGTTCTAACTCGATTCGATATCAAATCACGAGTCGGCTATCAAGGAGTCGGCCACACACGCTTGGCCACTGAGTCTGCGATTACTACCGATGGTTCTCATCCATTTTCAACACACGACGATTTATGTGTGGTGCACAACGGATCATTTT
>JABMNW010000030.1 GCA_013204455.1 Acidimicrobiaceae bacterium | reverse complement strand
GGCCGTGCTACAGCGAAGACAAACTTGAGCCGTCATATCTACATGGTCGACTTTGGGATGAAGACCCAGCCAGACGCGGCCGACTCGCACCATTTAGCGTTGTCGTCGACGAACCACCGGTCGAAGCAACATCACCGGAGTTTCCATTGCGTCTTACAACTGGTCGTCGACTTGATTCGTATAACACGGGCGTGCAATCTCGCGGCTTTGATAGTCCACTGCGATTTGGCGAAACAATTGATGTTTCGCCAGAAGATGCAGAAAAACTGTCAATCAGTAATGACGAGATCGTGCGAGTAAGTTCTTTGCGCGGCTCACTTGAAGTCCCCGTACGCATCGACCAAAGCCTGCGCCCCGGGCTTGTATTTATGACGATGCACTTTCCCGATCAGGTTGATACGAACTTGATCACGATCGATGTGACTGACCCAAAGTCTGGAACTGCCGAATTTAAAGCCGCCGCGGTACGCATCGAGCGTCTCGAGGCACCAGTTGCTGTTGCCGGCGAATAAGTCGTCGTTTAGGCGGATCAAGTCCTACAGTCGAAGGCGCAATGGATCTTAAAATTAGTTCTGCCAACGCCTCGCCCGACGAGCGAAGTGCCGTCGATGATTTACTTGGCGCTGACCAAGAAACGTCACAAGGCGGTGAACGTAACCAAGATGGACATCGTGTATCGCGCGGCGGAGAATTGTTACGCAACATGCGGCATTTGTTGCTTCCAACACTGCACGCGGTAAATGATCGAATTGGTTGGATCAGTCGGGGTGCAATAAATTACATCGCTCAGCGTTTAGATATTGCACCTGCCGATATTTACGGTGTTGCAACTTTTTATGCACTATTCGACACCAACGAGCGACCAGCAAGACAAGTGCATGTTTGCATCGATCTTGTATGTCGTGCCAAGGGTGTATTCACCGAAGATTCGCTTCCAGTCGGTTCGATTCCATCGCCTTGCCTTGGTGTGTGTGAGCGCGCGCCCGCAGTACTCGTTATCCAAACTGGGGTTACACCACGGCATGAGATTCTTGCACCTGCCATACCGCAAGATATTGCAGACCTGGTCACCGGCAAGTCGGTCGCGAGCGAACAACCAGTCTCTGCGGCAGTACCACAATCACCAGACGAATCACTTGTATTACTTTCGCGAATTGGTCGCGTCGATCCGTTAAGTATTGACGAATACATCGCAACGAATGGCTACGTCGCTTTACGACGCGCATTCGAGATCGGCGCGTCCCAAGTTATTGCCGAAGTCACGGCATCAGGATTAGTTGGTCGTGGCGGTGCTGCATTTCCGACCGGTCGCAAATGGGCAGCAGTTGCCGGGCAACCAGTGACGACACGCTATTTAATTTGCAACGCCGACGAATCTGAGCCAGGAACATTTAAGGATCGCGTCGTGATGGAAGGAGATCCGTTTGCGTTAGTTGAATCTATGACGATTGCCGCGTTTGCCACTGGCTGTCAACACGGCTGGATCTACATACGCGGCGAATACCCACGGGCGTTCAAACACTTAGCGAACGCCGTCAAGACTGCGCGCGCGCGCGACTTGCTTGGCGAGAACATCTTAGGAACTGGTTTTAGTTTTGATATCACTATTTTTCGCGGCGCCGGAGCGTATATCTGTGGCGAAGAAACAGCAATCTTTAATTCAATCGAGGGCTACCGCGGCGAACCCCGCAACAAACCGCCGTTTCCAGTTGAAGTTGGATTGTTTGGCAAACCAACACTCGTCAATAATGTCGAAACTCTCGTCAATGTCTTGCCAATCATCACAAACACTGGCGAAAAATACGCAAGTTGGGGTACGCAAGGATCTAAAGGCATAAAAATATTTTGCATTTCGGGTGCCGTCAAAAAGCCTGGCGTTTACGAAGTTACCTTCGGTGTAACACTGCGCGAATTAATCAACCTTGCCGGTGGAATGACAGATGGTTCGTCGTTGCAGGCAGTGCTACTCGGAGGTGCCGCTGGTGGCTTCGTTGGGCCCGAAGATCTCGATCTCGAACTAACACTCGAAGCCGCTCGAACAGCAGGCACAACACTTGGTTCTGGAGTGGTGTTCGTGCTTGATCAAAATGTTGATCTTGTCGATCAATTACAGCGCATCGCGGCATTTTTCCGTGACGAATCATGTGGCCAATGCGTGCCCTGTCGGGTTGGCACGGTTCGTCAGCAAGAGGCCTTGGCTCGGCTCGCATCTGGTTCGCGTAACGGCGATCTGCAATTACTGCGCGATCTGGGTCAAGTGATGCGCGACGCAAGCATTTGTGGTCTTGGTCAAACGGCGCACAATGCCATCGACTCGGCACTCACCCGCCTTAAAGTGTTCTCGTAATGAGTTCACAAGTAGCAACTGGCTTGCAGGTGCGGCGCAGTGTCGAACTGACAATCGACGGTGAAAAATTTACGGCGCTTGAGGGATCAACACTTTTGGATGCCTGTCGCACTAGTGGCAAGGAAATTCCAACACTTTGTTACGGCGACACGATCACACCAAAGAATGCATGCCGTGTATGCATGGTCGAACTTGAAGGCTCACGCATTCTTGTGCCATCTTGCTCGCGAAAAGTTGAACCCGGGATGGTCGTGCATACCGACAACGACCGAACTCGTCACAGTCGCAAACTCGTACTTGAATTACTCGGCTCATCGGTGGATCTTTCGCTGACCAAAAATGTTGCACGCTGGAACGAAAATTACGGGGCCGAACCAACCCGCTTTGGCCCGCCTTCCTACCGAGACGGCAATAGAGATCAAGCCGTAACCGGTCATCATCACAAACCAGACGGCTCGAGCGCCGAAACAGTGCACCAAGCAGTCAAGATCGACAACCCGCTTTATATTCGCGACTATTCAAAATGTATTATGTGTTATCAGTGTGTAGATGCTTGCGGCGAACAATGGCAGAACACTTTTGCAATCACAACTGCTGGTCGTGGCTTTGATACGCGAATCTCAACAGAATTTGCCGTTGACCTAACCGATTCGGCATGTGTCTATTGCGGCAATTGCATCCAGGTTTGCCCAACTGGGGCTCTGATGTTTACTAGCGAATACGAAATGCGTGGCGATGGCACATGGAACGAGTCCGAGCAAACACAGACAGATACGATTTGCCCATATTGTGGCGTTGGTTGCGCACTTACTTTGCATGTGCAAGACAACACAATTGTAAAAGTCTCGTCCCCAAGCGATCACTCGGTGACGCACGGCAATCTGTGTATCAAAGGTCGCTTCGGCTTCCAGCACGTACAAAACCGCACAGAGTAGCCTGCCGAACGATCCTGTTTGTGAAGCATGTTCGCTGTATGGTCCAAACAAGTGGCCCGATACCGCGTCGAGCGACCCGGCGCAGGTGCTCGGCCAATATAAGTAGTTACTGTTGCGGTGATGTCTTTGTCGCAACAACAGCCCAGCCGCAGTTTTGAGCCGAACGGTGCACTCACTGTTGAGCTAGCAACTGGACAGGTTGCGCACCGAGATCACGTCGCCCAATCACAACGACTTGAGCGAAAGTTTTACACGATCCGTCCTGGAGTGTGGTGCCTCGTTGGCAACGGATTATCCAATCAAACATTTGTCGATGCCCCAGATGGCATTATCGCCATCGACACCGGCGAATCAATCGAAGAAATGCGCGCCGCGATCAAAGAATTGCGAGCCGTAACGCAGCGCCCAATAGTTGCGGTGCTGTACACACACTTTCATTATGTAGGTGGCACACAGGCCGTATTCGAAGAAGACCCTTCAGCAACAATTCCGATCTGGGGTCACGAAAAGATCGCATTCAACCGCTTACGCACCACTTCCGAGATCGCCCCCGCATACGGCCGTGGGTTGGTTGAACAGTTTGCTGTGACACTTCCGTTCGATGGAATTGATGGCGTCGTCAACGTTGGCCTTGGTCAGTTTTATCGTGACCCTGCGCATGCTCCGCACACCTACGGGTTCATCGCTCCCGGAAAAACCTTCAATTCTGCATGCACGATCAATGTTGCCGGTTTAAGCATCGACGTCACACCCGCCCCGTCAGATGCCGACGACTCGGTGACCTATTGGTTTGATTCAATCAAACTTTGCGTTAATAATTTGGTTTGGCCTGTGCTGTTTAATGTGTTCGCAATTCGTGGCGAAGAATACCGAGATCCTCAAGTCTTGTTGCATGGACTTGATCACCTTCTTAGATTGCATGCACAACACCTCGCCGGCGCACATGGCCCTCCAATTAGTGGCGACATCGAGATCAACGACCGCATCACCAAATATCGAGACTCAATTCAGTTTTTGTGGGACCAAACCGTGCGCCACACCAATCGTGGTATGTCAAGTGCCGACTTGGCTGCAACCATTCGACTGCCCGACCAATGCGACGACGACTACCTCACCTCCGAGTTATATGGCGTAGCCGAACATCATGTGCGCCAAATCCGAAGCGGGCTGTTTGGATTTTTTGACGGCGAAGAATCAAACCTCTTTCCGCTTTCGACTCAGGATCACGCCGATCGAATGATCAAGGGTTTTGGTGGCAAAGGCACTGTTCGCACTCAGGCACAACTCGCGATCCAGAGTGACGATCTGCGCTTTGCGATCGAACTCGGCTCGTGGCTGGTACACGGCGCCGACTCCGACGCCACCGATAAACAGATACTTGCAAACGCTCTGCGTCTTGTTGCGCAACGCACTCCTGCTGCCAACATCCGCAATTGGTGCCTTACACGAGCACGGCATCTAGACGGAAGTTTGGACGCATCGCGTTTCAATACTCATCGCATTAGTAAACGGCAGATCATGTCAGGGCCAATCTCGTCGGCTGTGCAAATTTTGCGAGTGCTGCTCGACCCAACTCTCGCACAAGGCATAGACATGCACATTGCATTTGAGTTTTTGCCGGATCAAAAAACTGGCCTCCATATTCGCAATTGCGTAGCAGTGGCCACGGACGGTTCTGGGGCGCTTCACGGAGTTGCATGCGATATCTCGGTGTGGGCCGACATTATGAGTGGCTCCAAAACGCTGACGCAAGCCATCTCGGCTTCAAGTCTGCAAATCACCGGAGACAAATCCAAAGTGTTGCGTGCACTTGCATGCTTCGATGTGGCTGGCCTTCAGTCATGACGCAACGCCTTCCCAAAGCAACTGCGCCATTTGGTGGAGACATCTCTCGGATCATCACCAACTCGACTCCACAAAAACTCAACGCACCCGCCGCACCGGGTGGAGCTCCGAATATTTTGCTCATCATGCTCGATGATGTGGGCTTCGGATCATTTGGCAACTTCGGCGGACCAGTAACAACGCCCGGGCTTGACAAGATCGCTACGACTGGATTGCGCTACAACCAGTTTCACACGACAGCACTGTGCTCGCCCACCCGCGCCGCACTACTCACTGGACGCAATCACCACAGCGTGCACATGGGTGGCATCACCGAGATTGCCAATTCATTTCCCGGATACGACAGCGCCATACCACCCGAGTCAGCAACAGTTGCACAAGTTTTGCGCATGTCTGGATACTCGACATCATGTTTTGGAAAGTGGCACCTCGCGCCTTCGTGGGAGCAAAGCCCTGCAGGACCATTTGATCGCTGGCCAACAGGCTTGGGTTTCGATCGCTTCTACGGAATCATGGGCGCTGAATCTTCGCAATACGAGCCACCCGTTTACGATCAAACAACACCAATCTCACCGCATGTCGGCAACCCTGATTATCACCTAACTGAAGATCTCGCCGATCAAACAATCACTTGGATGCAACGACAAAAAGCTTCATCACCGAACAAACCCTTCTTCTGTT
>JABMNW010000029.1 GCA_013204455.1 Acidimicrobiaceae bacterium | reverse complement strand
CGCTCGATGTAATCGTGATCGACTCAGTCGCTGCTCTTACCCCACGCGCAGAAATTGAGGGCGAGATGGGCGACAGCCACATGGGTCTGCAAGCCCGCTTAATGAGCCAAGCAATGCGCAAACTTACTGCGAACTTGCATAAATCCAACACTGTTGCAGTGTTCATCAATCAGTTGCGCGAAAAAATTGGCGTGATGTTCGGCTCACCAGAAACAACACCTGGTGGGCGGGCGCTTAAGTTCTACGCGTCGGTTCGTCTCGACATCCGACGTATCGAAGCCATCAAGGATGGAGCAGAAGTTGTTGGTTCGCGGACACGAGTAAAAGTTGTTAAAAACAAAGTGTCGCCTCCGTTCAAGCAGGCCGAATTCGACATCATGTATGGCAAAGGCATCAGTCGCGAAGGCGCAGTGCTGGACATGGCTGTCGAAATGGGTATCGCCAAAAAATCCGGTGCCTGGTTCACGTACGATGGCGAACAACTTGGTCAAGGTCGCGAGAACGCAAAGCAGTTCCTCGCCGAGAACACCGAGGTCATGGTGCAAATGGCAGATCGTGTGCGTCAGCAATCGTTACCTGTTCAAGAGCCAGCAGCCGATAAACCAGGTTTAGAAAAGCCCGAGTCTGATAAACCCGGTAAGAAGGCATTCACCGCAAAGGATGAAGAACCGATCGAAATCTAACAAGTCGCTAATGCCATTGCGGCCAGTGGGTCCTTCGGGGCTCACTGGCAGTGGCATTTTCGGGGCCTGATAAGTCTCCAGCTCACTAAACGAGCCCACCCACTAAACCAGCCCGATAAAATAGACAGGTCGTGACCCGCAATTACTTTATTCGCACCTTTGGGTGCCAAATGAACGAACACGACTCCGAACGCATCTCTGGTCTGCTCGAACAAGATGGCATGACAAATGTTGGCAGTGTTGCGCAGGCTGACGTGGTTGTTATCAACACATGCTGCATTCGCGAAAACGCCGATGAAAAGTTTTACGGCACACTCAGCCAACTTAAAAATTGGAAGACAGAGCAAGATGGTCGCCAAATTCTCGTTGCTGGATGTCTGGCACAAAAGGATCGCGATGCGATTCGCAAGCGTGCACCATATGTCGATGTTGTGATCGGAACGCACAATGTTCATCGCGCCGCAGAGCTACTTGAACAAACAAAATCCGGGCCTGCTGTCACCGAAATTCTCGACGAAGCGATACTTGACGATTACGCAATGTTTCCGAGTGCGCTTCCAGTTCGTCGCGAAGTTTCTTACAACGCGTGGGTCACAATTCAGATCGGCTGCGACAATACCTGTACGTATTGCATTGTGCCAGCGGTGCGCGGTAAGGAAATTTCTCGATCTGGCGCAGATATTTTGGCCGAGGTCGAATCTCTTGCGCGTAGCGGAGTTACACAAATTTCATTGCTTGGTCAAAACGTAAATAGTTATGGACGAGATCTGTCAATGTCGGCACGTGCGGCTGGAGATTTAAGTGTTAAAGCACGGCCACAATTTGCCGAATTATTACGCAGTGTTGGCGCAGTGCCAGGTATTCGTCGGGTGCGTTTTGTTAGCCCACATCCAAAAGATATGCGCGAAGACACATTGCTCGCGATGGCCGAAACCGCCAGCGTATGTGAACATTTGCATTACCCATTGCAATCAGGTTCCGACGAAGTTCTGGCGTTGATGCATCGCGGTTACACCGCAGAGCGATATTTAAAACGACTTGCTCAAGCACGCGCACTAATCGACGACTTGGCGGTAACTACTGACGTAATTGTCGGTTTCCCTGGAGAGACCGAAGCGGACTTTGTCCGCACACTCGAAGTTTGTCTAGAAGCCTGCTTCGATTCGGCGTTTTCGTTTATCTTTTCGCCGCGCCCAGGCACGCAGGCGGCAACGCTGGTTGACAAGTTTGTCGACCCAGCAACCGCCGGTCAGCGTTACGATCGCCTGAAGGTCGTTCTGGATCGCACTGGGGCGCTAAAGCACCGCCAACGCATTGGTCGTATCGAAGAGGTAGTTGTCGAGGGCATGAGCAAAAAGAATCCGCATCTGACAACTGGCCGCACTCGACAGAACAAGTTGCTGCATTTCAGCACGAGCGAGAGTCTGCGGGTCGGCACATTCGCTCGTGTCGAAGTAACCGACGCCGCAAGATTTCATCTTTCCGGTCATCTTGTCGAAGTTGGCGAAGCGCCAACACACAAGTTACGACTGACTGTGTCGAGCATTGCATAATCGTCCGGTCGTGATTGTCGGCCCTACAGCAAGTGGCAAATCATCCGTAGCGATGGCGGTGGCACAGGCCGAATCAAATTCGCAAAGCAAGATTCACATTATTGCCGTTGATGCGATGCAGGTATATCGCGACATGAACATTGGCACTGCAAAACCAACTGCGCAGGATCAATCCCTTGTGCCGCATCATTGCATCGATTTAGTAGATAGTCACGAGCGTTTTACGGTGGCCGAATTTAAAAAAAGTGCCACAAGCGAATTAGATAAGATCTCGGCGAACGGTGACAGGGTAATACTTGTTGCAGGAACTGGTCTTTATCTAACCGCGGTAATTGACGATCTTGTATTGCCTGGCGAGTTTCCAGAAGTTCGCATGACTTTGGAACAAGAAACGAATACTGCTACTTTGTATACGCGACTTGGAGAGATGGACCCAGTTGCAGCCTCGCGTATTGAGCAATCAAATCGTCGGCGTATCGTTCGCGCACTCGAAGTATGTCTTGGTAGTGGTAAACCGTTCAGCAGTTTTGGTCCCGGTACGGGCGCGTATCCGAATAACCGCATCATCCAAATTGGTCTGCGCTGGAATCGAGAACGACTTGCCGAGCGCATTGCTGAGCGTGTGCACACAATGATGAACCAGGGGTTTTTGGCCGAAGTCACGGCACTGCGGAACTCAAAGAATGGCCTATCCAAAACTGCGGCACAAGCACTCGGCTACAGAGAACTGCTTGTCTATCTAGAAGGCAATATGAGTCTCGACCAGGCAGTCAACGAGACGATTGTCCACACACGACAATTCGCCGTGCGCCAAGAACGCTGGTTCCGTCGCGATCCACGGATCAAGTGGGTCTCTATAAGCCAAGACCCAGTTTCAGAAATTGTGCCTTTAGTTGCCAAACATTTACGCTAGACATCAATCATCATGCAGGTAGTCGTCACCAAACATCACGGACTAGGTAACGACTTTCTTGTCCTCGAAACTTCGCAAATTTCACAACAAATTATGCAATCCGCAAATTTCGACTGGGCGAATATGGCGCGCGAGTGGTGCAATCGCGAAACTGGCGTCGGCGCAGATGGGTTATTGCTACTTTCACGAACCGGCAAACTTAAACTCGGCATGCAATTGTTCAATCAAGATGGTTCACGTGCCGAAATGAGTGGTAATGGCATCAGATGTTTGGCGCAGGCAGCCTTTGACACCGACGGATTTGACGAGCAAGTCAGTTACACGGTTGCAACAGATGTAGGTGACCGTGTCGTGGATGTTGAGTCAGTGTCGAGTGACGAAGTCTCAGCAAGCGTTGACATGGGTCGTATCGAAATAATTCCCGAGCCGAAAAACTGGGGCTCAATCGGTTGCGATCCGATTCGGCCGGTGATGCATTTGTCAGTTGGAAATCCGCACTCCGTTGTCGGAGTAGAAGATGTGTTTGTGGTCGACTTGCTGGATATCGGTTTGAAAGTTCCGCAGATAAATCTCGAAATTATTGAATCGGGACCAGAACCTGACGCGATCACAATGCGCGTGCACGAACGTGGCGCAGGAATAACCCAAGCCTGTGGCACAGGCGCGTGTGCCAGTGCCTGGGCGGCAGTCAAGTGGGGTCTCGTGCCTAGTTCAGTGCGTGAAGTTCTGGTGCATCAGCCCGGTGGCGACTCGCGAGTGCGGCTAGACCACCCGCAAATCGGTCATGTGACTCTGATTGGCCCTGCACATTTTGAGTCTCGACATCTTCTGGAAGTTGCGTTGTGAATACTCCCTATCAAGAGGCACTCGGTGCAACACTTATCTCGCGGGGCATTCGCGAGCGCATTGTGCTTGTCGCCGTGACGATGTCCGATCGCAACGATGATGAAACTCAGGAGTCACTCGACGAACTTGCGCAATTAATTAATACCGCCGGCGCAGATGAAGTCGCTCGCATTACCCAACGCCGAACCTCGCCTGACAGTGCGTATTACATCGGTAAGGGCAAAGTGGAAGAACTTAAGGAACTTTGCCTGTCACTCGACTCGGACACAGTGGTTTTCGACAATGAACTTTCACCGGCGCAACAATTCAATCTCGAAAAACTTCTGGGTCGCACAGCACTAGATCGCACCGCGGTAATTCTTGACATCTTTGCGCAAAATGCACATACTCTCGAGGGTAAAGCCCAAGTCGAGTTGGCATTGTTGCGTTATCGCTTGCCGCGAATCCGGCGTGGTGCCAAGGCTGGGTTATCACAGCAGGGTGGTGGTATCGGTGCTCGCGGTCCTGGTGAAACCAAACTCGAAGTTGATCGCCGCCGCATCACCGAGCGCATCAGCCGTCTAGATCGCGAACTCGATGGTTTGCAACGCACCCGTGCCGAACAACGAAAAAGCCGCGAACGAAGTGGGCTAGGTGCGGTAGCGATTGTCGGCTACACAAACGCCGGTAAGTCGTCGATTTTGAATCGCCTGACAAGTGCTGGAGTGCTCGTCGAGAATCGCTTATTTGCAACATTGGATCCAACAACGCGACGCTTGGCCCTGCCTGGCGGCGAGCCGGTACTGCTTTCCGACACGGTGGGTTTCGTGCGCCGACTACCACACGGTTTAATCGAAGCATTTAAAAGCACGCTTGAAGTTGCCACAACTAGCGATCTGCTGGTGCATGTTGTGGATGCTTCGGCCGTAGATCCATATGGTCAAATTACGGCCGTGCGCGAAGTGCTCGCCGAAATCGGAGCGCAAAATGTGCCTGAACTATTGGTAATTAATAAAGCCGACCTGGATCCAGATGCGGCCAAGCGACTTGTCGCCGAGCATCGTGGCGCAGTTGCTTTTTCGGCATTGACAGGTTTTGGCGTCAACGAGTTATTGCTGGCAATTGGCGATCGGATGCGTGCGTTAACAACAGTGATTGAACTGTTAATTCCGTATGACCGAGGTGACATTGTCGCCACGGTGCACCGAGAGGGCGAAGTTGTGTCAACATCCAACGAAGAATCAGGCATGCGTTTACGAGCACGTCTCGCCGACGCAAGCGCTGGACGACTTAGTCAATTTGTGGTCGCACAATGAGCAAAGGTTTTATCCCACCGCCGTACCCGTACGAACGACTAGATAAATTCAAACCACTCGGTCAACTTCACGAAGGTGGACTCGTCGATCTTTCGATTGGTACACCGTGTGACCCGCCAGCACCAGCAGTCATCGCCGCATTGTCGACTTCAAATAGCGAACGCGGTTATCCACCAAGTATTGGCACCGATGAATTGCGCAATGCCGCACAGGCGTGGATCCAGCGCAAGTTTGAAATCTCGATAAACACCGCACAGATTGCGGCTTGTATTGGCAGTAAAGAATTTGTTGCGACGACTCCACAATGGTTGAAGTTGCGCTCGCCGGATCGCGACACCGTGTTGTATCCGGCGGTGTCGTACCCAACATATGAAATGGGTGCGATATTGGCTGGATGTCGCGCCGTCCCCGTGCCAATGACGCCAACTGGTGGTCTAGATACTTCGGCGATTTCTTCGGCCGATGCGAAACGTGCGCTAATGCTGTGGAGCAATTCACCGAGCAATCCAACTGGAGCGCTTGACAATTTATCTGCGCTGGCTAGTTGGGGCCGTGCAAACTCAGTGCCAGTTTTTAGTGACGAGTGTTATGTCGAGTTCACTTGGAATCGTGCCCCGGAATCGATTTTGCAACACGGGCTAGATGGTGTCGTGGCGTTGCATTCGCTTTCGAAGCGTTCAAATCTGGCAGGTGTGCGTGTTGGGTTTTATGCCGGCGATAGCGAACTGGTCAATTATCTAAAAGAAGTTCGCAAACATGTTGGCATGCTTGTGCCGGGACCTGCGCAAGCCGCAGCAGCGGTGGCCCTTGGCGATGATCAATATGTTTTAGTTCAGCGTGACCGCTATAAACACCGACTTGAGCGATTAGCAAATGTGCTTGCAAAATGGTCGGGGTACAACATCGAAATGCCGGCTGGCGGTTTTTATTTATGGTTCGACGCGCAGGATGGTTGGGCATTCACGGAACAACTCGCGCGCGAAGGTGGGGCGCTTGTTAGTCCAGGAGATTTTTACGGTAGTGGAAGAGCGAATAATGTTCGTGTTGCTGTTGTCCAACCTGATGACAAAATCGAACTTGTTGCAAAACGCTTAGGTGTTAACTAATTAACTAGACTGCGTTTGATGAGCAATCGCAAATCATTATTTGTTGCAATTATCGTTGGCACAATCGCATTGTCGAGTTGCAGTATTGGTGGCGGCGACACATACAACGGCTCAGCGACAAAAGAAAGCGGCCTAACTGTCCAGGCAACTGGCACCGTAAAAGTCGTTCCAGATGGTGTCTCATTTAATTTCTCTGTCAATGCGTTCGCAGATACCACGCAACTTGCGATATCACTGACAAGTGAAGCTGCGGCGAGTATTCGCTCTGCACTTGACGACGCAGGTATTGAAAAAGACGACATTGCTACGCAGAACGTAAGTATCTATCCCGAGTACATATATGCCCAAGATGGCACGCAAACTTTAAAGGGCTATCGTGGTTCACAATCATTTGTTGTCACACTTCGTGATACAAAAGAGGCCGGCTCGGTCGTTGATGCAGTTGTGAAAGCCGGTGGGAATGCGGTTCAGATCAGTTCGGTTTCGCCGGTTTTGCTGGATACGGATGCGGCTGCACAGTCGGCGCGTGAATTAGCAGTTAAACAGGCTCGTGATAAGGCTAAGGCATACGCCAAGTTGTTGGATGTTGATTTAGGCGACTTGATATTTGTCAACGAGATTTCGGCACCGATTACTTTCGAGCGTGTTATGACATCGGATCGTGCGATGGGTGCAGAATTAAATGCCAAGACCGAAATCGATCTTGGTTTGCAAGAAGTATCAGTAACAGTTGAGGTGCGCTGGAGTCTGGGATAGTCAGCTAGTCAACTAGTTATATCAAGTCTCATCACGGTATGGGCAAGATTATTGAGCAGTGTCTCGCGCACACGCACCCAACCTTTTTCCCGGTACCAATCTTGCTGATTTTCGGTGTAAAGAAACAGACTTGAGTAACCAAGTTCGCACGATCGGTCGACAATATGTTGCACAATTGTTGAGCCAATACCAGATTGTCGTGCGTTAGGCGTTACGTAAACGGCAGCTAGCCACGGGCCAGGTTCCGTGGCACCTGGCAGATCGTCGTCATCAACGAGCGTGCCTATTGCGAGCAGTTCATCTTGTGCAGTTATCGCGCCGTGAATCTCTAGTAATCGACCTGAGTTGCTAGCAGCGAGCGCATATTGGTCTAAGTATGTGTGCACCGTATCGTCAGGAAATTCGTGATGCCATGCGGCATATGCCCACTCGGCGGCTTGTTGCCAATGTTGTGGAAATAGCGCAAGTGGTTTGACGTCAAATGTCTGCATATTGTTTTTCCGAAAGAACTTTACTTTACAATCCTCTAATCCGAAGTTAGAGGCGACGCAACACCGTGACGAGTTTGCCATAGATCGTTACTTCACCGTTTTCAAAGATCATCGGCTTCATTGAAGAATTGGACGGAGTGAGTGTGATGCGACTGCCGCTACGTGTAAAAGTTTTAATCGTGGCTTCGTCGCCAGGGATGCCAGCAATCACGATGTCGCCATTTTCGGCAGTGGTCTGCGCATTGCAGACGACGAAATCACCGCTTAAAATGCCAGCGTCGATCATCGAATCACCGCGCACACGCAACATAAATAGTTCTCCGTCACCAGTAAAGTCCATTGGTAGCGGAACCAGTTCTTCAACATTTTCTTGCGCAAACACGTT
>JABMNW010000028.1 GCA_013204455.1 Acidimicrobiaceae bacterium | reverse complement strand
TACGAGATATCTGGAACTTCTTCAAGTAACAGATGCTCAATTTCTGGTTGTTGTAACCGCTCTAGTAACAAATTGGACTTCGGATCCATTCTCAAGAGATCTCCGCTACGCAGATGAACACCGCGGAGAGAATCTGCAAGTTCGCATACTCGTTCATCGTCGGCTCGACCGACAACAACTGCGCGAACGCCATCCTCAAGAACTTCTTTTAGATGAACGACCTCACCTATTTGTTCTGACGACCGCACCTTGACCACGTTGTAACTCTCATTTAGGACTACTTCGGAGCCACGCTCAATTTGTTCCAGGTCGATGTCGGGATGAACGCTGACTCGCATCTTTCGACCGTTCGTGAGAATGTCAACCGTCAAATCTTCGTTTTTACCAATGATCACTCCGTAACCACTTGGCGGTTGAGTTAATTTCTCCACTTCATCTCGAAGTGATGCGATATGTTCACGTGATTCACGCAACGTGTATGAGAGTTTTTCGTTCTGGGCGGTCGCGTGCGCAAGTTGGCCTTTTGTCTCAAGCAACTTGTCTTCTAATTCTCGGGCGCGCTCACGTACTGATTCAGGACTTCCGTCACCTTCTCGTGTCATCGTCAAGTTCACCTTTCTACATCAGCAATACCCCACCGTATAGGTCAATCCAGAAATAACGAAAGCCCAGCGAATAGATCAAGATCGACACAATCAGCGAAGAACGACGCAATCAGCAAAGATAGCCATCTCGGCGTGTACCCTATTGACGTTGTAAAAATAGCCGAGTAAGGGAGATCGTATTTCATGAAAGTCTGGATTGATCAGGACCTTTGCACTGGAGATGGTCTCTGCGAGGAAATTGCCCCTGATGTATTCACTCTTTTGGACGACGGTTTGGCCTATGTCAAAGAAGGCTCAAAGGTCTATGCAACCGCCAAGGGCAACGAGCAAGGTGCAGCCGGAGTTGCAACTTTCTCAGACGCAATGCTTGACGCTGTTGTTGAATCTGCGGAAGAGTGCCCGGGAGAGTGCATTTTCATCGAACCGTAAATCTAGTTACTAATCAGTTGCCGATAAATCTGGCGCTTGTAAGAAATCCAGTATGTGCCACCATTCGATGGTCAGGGCGCACGGCAGCCCCTTCGATATGCCAAGTGCGATGCAAAACTTCGAGTGTTCGGTGATCCAGCCAACCGTCGCCCAGTGCTTCGCGCATTCGAACTGTCTGCGTGATACTTGGCGAATACGAAACCAGCAATGCCCCTTTACGTAGCGCGGTATGTGCGAACGGAACAACCTGCCAAGGTTCGGGCAAATCCAAAACCATGCGGTCGAATCCTGTCTCGTCGATACCGAGGTACGCATCGCGAATCGTAACGTTGTATCGAGACATCGCATCCTGCCCAAGAAATTCGCGCACATTTGTTGTTGCACGGTTGGCAAAATCCTCACGGAGTTCGTAGCCAGTGATAATTGCGCCATAACGTAGCATCGTCATTGACAACGCGCCAGAGCCAACTCCAGACTCAAACACACGCAAACCTGGAGCAATGTCGGCCATCATGCAAATTGGGGCAAGGTCCTTAGGGTAGATAACTTGAGCCCCGCGGGGCATTTGCACCACGAAATCTTCAAGTGTTGGACGTAACACGATGTAATAGGCACCCTTGGTTGACTGCACAGTGCTGCCCTCAAGCGCGTCAATGATCAGATTATGCGCCAAGAAACCCGCATGCGTATGAAACTCACCGTTGTGCCTAAGCGAAAAAAGATATCGACGCTTCTTGGCGTCAATCAACAGCACCTTTTCGCCGTATGCAAACATTTATGATCTCGAAACTAATGCGACGAACGTGAGGAACGCGAATTCACAGTGATCGACTCTCCCTTACGGAGTTTACGGCGCAATACAACTCGCGCCTTTGGCCAAATAGTGCGATGGACAAGACGAAATACCCACAGCCACAAACCCAGCCGCGCGTAGCGATTGATTAGACGCTGCAACATTGTTAAACTTTACTTTTTGCCGGTAAAAATTTCGATGATTCCAGCTCGCCTTTTACCACTACGTCGTCCAAGCCAGAATGCAATCAACAACGCCACAAATAATGCCCCGACGACCACTGCCTTGATTCGTTCGGACCTATCGGCGACCTTGGATTGAAGATCTTTTTGAAACAACGTAAGTTTCGTCTCTAGTTCCTCGCGACTCACGCGATGTCTAGTCTCCATTATCTATTTTGCCAATGTTCCACGGCGGATGCGAGAAACTGCCAACCAACCAACTGCAATGCATACGACAATTGTGATCAAATAGCCCGTCCACGACCAGCTATTAGATACTCCAATAGCTGTGGTTTGTATTAGACGCAAGACGCCAAGCGCTCCAAGCACAAGACCAATACTCATCAGCACAGCGGCGATTAAACCAAATAGGAGCCAACGACCAACGCCACGAATTGGGTCGATTGTCTGCTGTTTGGCGTAATTTACGACGAGATCGTATAGTTCGGCGAGTTTAACTTTTGGCTTGTCAGCGCTATCGATCACCATCTCATTCTACGAGCGCAGGCATGTTTTACGGTGCTGAATGTGGTGTTAGCGGCTCAACGAGTGAAACGTCGATTGTCTCGGCCCCTGTGGCGAGAGCCGTAACTAAACCATTCCAAATCGGTCGATAAAAACTCAGTGTAGAAGTGCCCGGTCCATTGAGAATTAATGCAAAAACACTCGCACGTGTATCTCCTAATGGAAACAGGCCTGAGAGTGCTTTGACCCCATTCAATGTTCCTGTTTTGGCGCGCATTACGCCGTAGCCCGATCCCGACAAAAATACATCTCTGAGCGTGCCGGTTCTTCCAGCGATCGCCATTCCTGAAATTAGATCACTGTCTTGTCCTGTTTGCTCTAAAACCGCGGTCAACAAACTACAAGTAACACGATTTGCGCGGTCAAGACCAGAACCATCTGCAAGGACAACCCCTTGCGTCGGTAGTCCCCACTGCGAAATTTTTTCTGCGACTACTTGCAATCCGTCGATACGTGTCGCCGAACCTCTTGCGACTCGTCCAATATCTTTCAGAAGTAATTCTGCGGTGTTGTTATCACTATTAGTAAGCATTTCGCCCACGACATCTTTTATTGGCACTGATTCGAGTGATGCAATTAACGGCGTATCTGATGAAGCAATGCCCACATCGGGTGGGTCCTTAACGAATATTCCACGCTCATTTAGCAAGCGAGAAAATTCGGCGGCCGCTGCATACGCCGGATTGGCTGGCTTCAGTGGAGTGCCAAATACTGTGGCATCATTAATCATTAGTGCGCCGATCGGGCCGACTTCGACACTTCGAAGACCGTCACCCCATGTTGGTGAGTAACGCTCGCGGTCGTACAACGAGTCGTCGCCGATGACCCCACCTTGGATCGTGGTTATTCCCCTTGCGACCAAAGCATCGACCAGAGTTTCAATATACGTCGGAAACAGTGTCGGATAATTTTCGCCTGTTGGATAAAGCCGTGTTGAGAGCAATGGATCGCCAGATCCAACCAACCAAAGATCGCCACGGACTTCAGATCCAGCGACGATTCCTAATAGCCGAGTTATATATGTTGTTTGCGCTCCAAGCACATCTAAGGCCACGGCCGCTGTTAACAACTTCATCGTGCTTGCAGGTATCAGGGACAGATTTGGTCGAAATTGGTAAACAATTCGACCATCAGTAGCAACAACCAGACAAGATTCTGGCGGCAACAATGCCGTTAGTCGATCCAATTTGCTAGTGAGTCTCGAGATCGTTACTTGGTCAACCAGTGTCTGGGGCACTCGACGTGCCGAGAGCAAGGCTGTGACCGGTGACGGAGCAAGATAGGCAACATTTTCTATTGCGCGCACTTCGTTACCCATAGATAGCGCAACTTGCCATAGCGAAAGCAGTGGTACAGAACCTAAAACGGACACGACCGCAAGAGTTGTGATTAAACGACGCGTTGACATTCGTTCCGCAGATCGCGCGAATCGTGCCAGCAGATCGTGCCAGGTCATCTTGCCAGCCCTCGCCATTTCGCATAGATATAAGCGTGCGCAAGCGATTTGGCTGCCCGTTGTCCATTGGCATAGCACAATCTGCCCGATTGATGAACTCGGTGAACACCCGGATTATTCGTGTCCGTCACACCTAACTCTGTCGCTACAAGAATTGGTTTATTCATTTCATCAGAAAGAAGTTTAGCAATTTCTGCAAATCTTGTGTCTTGACGCTCGTGATAATTAACAATTCGCTCTAGGTCATATCCTGGATAAAAATGTCCTTCACGCATTAGCCGAGCCTGATTAGATTGGACACCAAGACCCAAAAATATAACTGCATCAACATCTGGATGCGTCGCAATGAGTCGCATAACTAGTGGAACCGTGTCGCGAGTCTCGCCTCCCGCACAATCAACCGGATTGTTGTGACTCCAGCGACTAGGCAGTAATCCAGAAATCGCTTCGGCGAGATCTGCAGGTAATTGCATAAGATTCAACACCCTGTCAAAAGCAATTACATCGGATGTCACTACGCCCCAACCACCGACAGTTGTTAACACGACTACGTTCGGACCCTTTGGCAATGGTTGAGTTGCAAATGTCGCTGCAATATCAAATGCTTCTTCGACACTCACTACTCGTGTCACACCATTCGAGCGGCACACTCCGTCGAACACACGATCGTCGCTCGCGAGAGCTCCAGTATGACTTGCTGCTGCCCGTGCGCCACTCTGAGTCGTGCCGCCCTTGACTAACACCAGCGGCTTGTGACATGTCACCGTGCTCATGCTTTGTGCTAGTTGTTTTCCATCTTGTATACCTTCGAGATAGACAAGGCAAACCCGTGTCGCATCGTCGCTTGCATAGAAATCTAAAAATTCGGGTATGCCGACGCATGCGGCATTGCCAGCCGATATCGCACGGGCGATACCAACACCAGTAAATCGCGAATAGTTCATGAAACTAGAGACAAAGTTTCCACTCTGACTGACAAGAGATATGCCACCGCGCGGCGGATACGGACCAACAATTTGAGCACACAAATTCATTGGGGTACTGATCAAACCCTGCCCATTAGGGCCAACCAATAAAATACCTAACTCGTGAGCAGTTTGTTTAAGAAGTTCTTGCGCTCGCTCGCCGGAATCACCGGCTTCACCATAACCAGCCGAAGTTATATACACCGCTCTAATATCTCTTCGCGCGCAGGCTTTGAGTATTTCAATATTTGTCGACGCAGGAGTGCAGACAAAGGCCAGATCTACTTTGTGATCTGGTAAATCGTCGATCGTCGCAACACTTTGAATTCCAAGAACCTCGGCTCGTTCTAGATGTGTCGCGTAGATTCCACCTTGGTAGCCACAGGTGATCAAATTATGTAACGAGACAAATCCAAATTTACCTGGATGAGTCGATGCACCAACAACAACAACTCCGCGTGGGTTAAATAGTGCATCGAAATTTTCTGGCCGGATGTGCGCTGATTCAATATCATTTTGTTCTGTATCGCTCCGATATTCCTCGCTCATATATTCCTCGCTTATATATTCAAGGAGTGCGTCTACGGCAACGATCGATCCATCAGGTCGAACAAGAATTGGATTGATATCGATTGATGCAATGCTTGCGTCGCTTTCGACCGCATTCGATAGAGCCACCAATAAACCTGCTAACTGTTCTCGTCTAACAGCCGACTCGCCTCGAACGACATCAAATATTGCCTGTTTCTGCAATCTGTTTAGTAACTCAAGAGCACCATGATTGGTAAGTGGTACCGGCGCAAAGGCAACATCACCGAGAATTTCGGCATAGATCCCTCCTAAGCCAAACATCACGAAAAAACCAAACTGCTTATCCCGCACAATGCCGGCGATAAATTCACGTCGACCAGATTCCATTCGAGCCACGATCAATGAAACTGGTCCATCCTCTGGCGTGGACTTTGCGAGTATCTCTCGAGCCGCCTGCTCGACCTCACTTTGTGAATTCAAACCAAGTCGAACAAGTCCCCGCTCAGTTTTATGTGCGATCGAATCTCCACAAAGTTTGATCACCACCGGGTAACCAATTTCTTGTGCAACATTGCCAGCATCGAGGACGGTTGTCACTTCTCGCTCCTCGGCGAAGACAACCCCGAAATGTCGCAACAATTGCTTTGAGCGAGTCTCCGAAAGTGTTCTCTGACCCGACACAACCACATCGTCACAGTAGTGTGGGTTGATGCTTACAATCGTCAAGACTCTAACCGCGGCGTTAGCCATTGGATTCGTGGTCTCGTTAATTGCCAATCTCGGTACCACCGTGTATCTTCATCGGGCACTGACCCATAAGGCGCTGACCGTACATCCACTTGTCGCGATAGTAAGTCGCATCGCGCTTTGGTTGACAACAGGGATTCGTGCGCGCCAGTGGGTTGCCGTGCACCGCAAACATCACGCGTTTACAGACAAGGAAGGCGATCCACATTCGCCAGTCTTGCTGGGTTGGAAGCAAGTGCAAATTCGTAATGTTGCGCTTTACCGCAAATCTGCTAACGACCCGACAACAGTTGAGAGATACGCCAAAGATATACAAGTAACTCGCTTGGATCGATGGATTCTGGACCGCTCGCTTGTTGGCTTGGGACTAGGAGTCGTACTCTTGGTTTTCGTTTTTGGTCCAGTGGTTGGATTGCTTGCCGCATTCGTCCATTTAAATCTTTAC
The DNA here is from genome assembly GCA_013204455.1 of Acidimicrobiaceae bacterium. Taxonomy (GTDB): domain Bacteria; phylum Actinomycetota; class Acidimicrobiia; order Acidimicrobiales; family Ilumatobacteraceae; genus BACL27. The sequence goes on along the minus strand of JABMNW010000028.1, from coordinate 6,716 downwards.
CTTGCGGGTTCGGCCGCGGTCAATGCAATCGCGCATCATTTTGGGCGCCACCCGTATGCCAATGGCGCTGGTAATTTGCAATGGCTTGCATTGCTCACCGCAGGTGAGGGCCTGCATAATAATCACCACGCTGCACCAACTTCAGCGCGCTTGTCACACCGTTGGTATGAACTGGATCCGGGCTGGTGGTTGATCAAAATATTGAGCACTGTGAGACTAGCCAAGGTACGGCTTGTAACTGTCCGCCCACGGTCTTCATCGCATCGTGTCGGTATCTAACTCGCATTCAGAATTACGCGTTGCGCGATGCATCACGCCAAACGGCTTAATCGAAAACGTCTCGGTTGGTATCGATGATCATGGATTTATCTCGGAAATCACCCAGAAATCGAAATCTGATTTTGAATTTGATGTAACCCTGTGTCCGGGTTTTATTGATCTACAGGTAAACGGAATCGACGAGATTGATGTCAGCACTGCTGATGGTCAAGAATGGACAACAATCAATCATCACCTGATTCGTCAAGGTACGACTACTTGGTGCCCGACTTTAATTAGCAATAGCCGTGATAACTACGCAAAATCGTTTGGACGTATCGGAAGTTATCTAAAAACACAAAGCACAGTTGCTCCGCAGATTGCTGGCGTTCATCTTGAGGGACCATTTCTAGGCGAGGCACCTGGCGCACACGAGTCTCGAAATATCTTGCACGTGAATCAGGATTGGATCGCACAACTTCCAGAGTTTGTAAAAATCATGACCCTTGCGCCAGAGCAGTCATTGGCCCCTCTAGCTATAGATCAACTAATCAAACAAGGGATCGTCGTCAGCATCGGTCATACGCGAGCAACATCAGAACAATTCGATGCGGCTGTGGCTAGCGGAGCGAGCATGGTCACTCACCTATTTAATGCAATGTCCGGTATTCACCATCGAGAGAATGGCGTGGCTCTTCGTGCGCTCACATGCGATCAAGTAGCAGTTGGATTGATCGCTGATCTTGTACATATCTCTTGTGAGGCGATCAATCTTACATTTCGCGCCAAACGCGAAAGTGATATTTATCTTGTCACTGATTCGATTGCTTGGAATAATAGGACTGCTAAAAATCGCGGGATTGTTGTCCGAGATGGTGCTCCCCGATTGCCCAATTCGACCCTTGCTGGATCGTGTTTGACGATGAATATGGCAATCAAAAATCTTGTCACACAATGCGGTATCGATTTAGCAGTTGCGGTTCATGCAGCATCACAAAACCCTGCCAAGATATTGCAACTCACCGATCGTGGTCGGATCGAAGTCGGTCTCCGTGCCGATCTAGTCGCCCTTGACAAACATTTTAATGTAGTCGCTTCGTGGATTGCCGGACAACGAATCCGCTAGGTTGTTTTGGTGCACATCATTTCGGCCTTATTCGTAGAGAGTTTCGAACTTCGCCAGGCACCTGGACCCTCCACGCGGATCGACCTAAAAGGGGCATTTTTTTCGATTGTCGCGCCAACGCCGGTGCCAACGACGATTGATCCTCACCTGATTGCGTTAATTTATTGCAACCCAACGGAGCCTGGCAACTCGGTGCTCGAAGTAATATTTCGCGATGGTCCACTACCGGATGATCCACAACTTGCACGAAATGTCAGCCCATTTACAGTTGAGCCAGGAAAGTTCACCTACCGATTGGTACGCGGTGAACTCCAACTAACTAGTTACGGCCAGATTTTTGCCCACTGTAGAATCGCCACTGGGCCATGGCATCTCGTGCCTTTAACACTCTTGCCGCCGGTCTCGGCTTAGTCGAAGCCAATTCCTGCCTACTAAAAGAACTACATTTAGCGCCGTGAGTTTCCGTTTGACAGATCAGCAGGATGCTGATGCAGCATCCCTGATTCGTGGTTTTGCTATGGATGCTCCAATTGCGGCAAGAAGCGGACACCAAGGCACAGCCATGGCCCTTGCGCCGTTAGGTCATGTCCTGTTTAGCCGAATTTTGCGACATGATCCGACGAATCCACAATGGCGTAATCGCGACCGTTTTATTTTAAGTAATGGTCACGCATCAATCTTGCAATACGCGTTGCTTTATCTAAATGGTTATGGTCTCGAACTTGAAGACCTAAAACAGTTTCGTCAATTCGGCTCGTTGACGCCGGGCCATCCAGAGGTTGGTCATATCGCAGGAGTGGAAGTTACAACAGGTCCACTGGGACAAGGATTTGCCAATGCAGTCGGCATGGCGATAGCCGAGCGTCATCTTCGCGCTCGATTCGGTTCGGTGGCCTGTGACCATCACACTTTCGTGATTGCCGGAGACGGGTGTTTCATGGAAGGCATCAGTCATGAGGCTGCATCGTTGGCAGGGCATTTAAAACTTGACCATCTCGTGTGTATCTTCGATGACAACGGAATCACCATTGATGGTTCAACATCATTGTCGTGCTCAGACGATGTCGGCAAACGCTTTTCTAGTTATGGATGGAATGTAATGCAACTTGGAGAAATCGCCGATGACATGGATGCCCTTGAGGATGCGCTGATTACCGCGAGGTCCAGTGTCGGTGCACCAACATTGTGCATATTAAAAACACATATCGCCAGCCCGTCTCCAGATCACACCGATAATCATGAAGCACATGGCAATCCATTTACGGCATCTCAAGTTTCGGCAACAAAACGCGTGATCGGTATTCCTGATGAACCGTTCTGGGCACCGCAGGAGCTAGTCACTGCAATTAGAAATAATTCAGTCACGCGAGGACGTGAACTCACTTCCAGTTACGACGAAGATATCGCGTCGCTTAGTGATCGTTACCTGTGGGATGCAGCATGGCTGACTCCGCGATCCTCATCTTGGGATTCGCTATTGCCGAGTTTCGACGAGACCGCGAATTTTGCAACTCGTCAGATTATTCAAAAAGCATTGGACGCGTCTTTACCTGCACTTCCAGGTCTCATATCTGGATCGGCCGATTTAACCGGAAACACTGGAACAAAACTTTCCAAGCAAGTTGCGCAAAGCGCAAAAGCACCCGATGGGCGACAAATATATTTCGGAATTCGCGAACATGCGATGGGTGCGGCAATTGTCGGTATGGCGTTGCACGGTGGCTTATTGCCTGTAGCAGGAACTTTTTTTGTATTTGCCGATTACATGCGACCGGCGATACGCCTGGCGGCAATTTCTCGTGCCAAATGTATTTTTGTATTTTCACATGACTCGGTTGGCGTTGGCGAGGATGGTCCAACACACCAGCCCGTTGAGCAACTTGCCTCGTTGCGTGCGATCCCTGGCCTACAAGTAATTCGCCCAGCAGATCCAAATGAGACCGTAGCCGCTTGGTGTGCTGCAGTCGACCATGACGGTCCGACCGCGTTAATTCTCTCGCGACAAGCAGTCTCAAGTGTCACTGATGGTTCAGCAGTAAGTCTCGGTGTGGGGATTGTTCGTGACTGCGATGGTCAACCGACAATTATTCTGCTCGCCACTGGAAGTGAAGTTGGTTTATGTGTCGCGGCGGCAACCGAGTTGAATAAAGGTGGTGAAAAGTGTCGAGTCGTTTCAATGCCAAGTTGGGACAGATTCGAACGCCTTGGAAAAAGTGAAATTGGCCTTCAGGCGAAGATTTTCCCAAGTGGGGTGCCAGTGCTTTCGGTTGAGGCAGGCGTAACTATGGGCTGGGAGCGTTACGCCGACGAAATGATCGGGATAAATCGATTTGGGGCAAGTGCTCCAGGTGCGGTGGTACTAGAAAAACTTGGAATCAATCTCGAGGCGATCGTTGCAACTAGCAGAGGAATGATAAAGACTTCAAAGAAATCTTGACTGGAGAAAACAATGAGTGACCGGCTGAAGCGTTTATTCACAGAATTTGGTCAAAGTCCATGGCTGGATAACTTAAAGCGTGGCTATATCACCTCTGGTGAACTCACTCGGATTCGCGAAAGTGGAATTCGTGGTCTGACTTCGAATCCAACGATTTTTCAAAAAGCGATCCAAGGCTCCGATGACTATACGAACCAATTCAAATCTTTAGTAATCCAAAAATCAAATGCACTCGAGAGCTACTGGGAGCTGGTGTTGCAAGACATCCATGGTGCTCTGGATGTATTTGCGCCGCTGTATGAGAGTTCAGATGGCTCGGACGGTTTCGTCAGTGTCGAAGTCGACCCTGGCCTGGCCCACGATGAGCAACAAACTTTGCAAGCCGCGCGCATGTTGCATCAGCGTATTGCACGCAACAATGTGATGATCAAGATTCCTGCGACGATTGAAGGGATCCCAGCATTTCGCACCATGATCGGCGAAGGTCGCAATGTCAATGTGACGTTAATTTTTAGCCTCGAGCGTTATCAAGATGTGATGAATGCGTACATCGAAGGTCTTGAGACTTTGTCAGTGACACAACCCAGCAAACTCGCCGAAGTCGCAAGTGTTGCGAGTTTTTTTATATCGCGTGTTGATACTGACATCGATCGCCTGTTAGAAAAGAATGGAAGTGAAGACGCGCTTGCATTGCGCGGAACTGCCGCAATCGCGCAAGCCAAACTCGCTTACCAAATGTTCACTGGCACATTTTCTGGACCCCGTTGGGAAAGACTCGCCAGTCTTGGCGCAAATTTGCAACGCCCGCTTTGGGCATCAACTTCGACAAAGAACCCTGCATATCCGGACACGATGTATGTTGATCAACTAATTGGGCCAAATACAGTAAACACTCTTCCAGACATGACGGTTGGCGCATTCAGTGATCACGGAAATCTTGCGACCACAATTGATAAAGATGTTGACCGCGCGCATGAGCAATGGGCTCAACTCGCAACGCACGGTATCGACGTCGTGGATGTCGCCGCGCGCCTAGAACGCGAGGGTGTTGCGTCGTTTCAAAAGAGTTTCGACGAATTAATCGGTGTCTTGGCGGCAAAGGTGGCTGAGATGGGTCAATGAAAGATTCGAGTTTTGATTCGAGCTTTGATACGAGTACGTCGATTGAATCTCTTGTAGAAGAGTTACTCAATACGGCGAATATAAAGACCAATCGCCGTTTAATCGCCGAATTAGTTACTACTTCGCTGCATCTAGGCACCGATCTGCCAAATACCTTAAACCTTAAAATTGCCAGCGCGGCGCTGACTGAGATGCGTGACGCCTTTGCGATGTTTGCGCCCTATGTTGAGCGCAAAAAAGTAACAATCTTTGGCTCCGCGCGAACCACGAAGGATGACCCCCTTTATAGATTGACGGAGGAAGTGGCTAGATCTCTTGCAGAAAATGGCTGGATGGTGGTTACCGGTGCAGGACCAGGGATCATGGAAGCTGGAATGTCTGGGGCCGGACGAGATATGTCAATTGGTGTGAGCATTCGTTTGCCGTTTGAAACCTCAGCCAATCCGATCATCGCTGGCGACGAAAAATATGTCTCGATGCGTTATTTTTTTACACGGAAATTGATGCTGGTTAAAGAGTCAAATGCGTTCATCTGTATGCCAGGCGGATTCGGCACATTGGACGAGATGTTCGAATTGCTAACTTTGTCGCAAACTGGCAAAGGCAACCCTGTACCGATCGTGATGCTCGATCTGCCTGGGGATCCATTTTGGGAAAGTGTTGACGCATTTGTTCGTACGACACTTGTCCCTCGCCGACTCGTTTCTGAGGCGGATCTGGCGCTGTATCACTTGGCTTTGGGCGTGCAAGATGCCGTTAACGAAGTGGTCAATTTCTACCGTGTCTATCATTCGATGCGAATTGTCGGTAAACGCATAGTTCTAAGACTGAATAGTGATCTTTCGGACACAGCACTTGAGCAAATCAATATTGATTTTGCAAATCTATGTGAATCTGGTGGTATTGAAAAAGTCGGTGCGTCACCGTCAGAGGTGTCGGACAAAGACAATCTTGACAAGTTTCGAATCGCATTCCATTTTGCGAGACGCGATTTTGGCGGACTACGTCGGTTGATCAACGTTCTCAATCGTAGTTAGACACATTTCAACCGGGTTACTCTCGAGTAAGCAAGCCAATTGCTTTCTCAATTGCACGACGGGCCTGGGTCAATCTGCGCTCACGCTCAGGACGCTTTGATTCGCCTTGCGCATGAGCCTCCTTTAATGTAGAGAGTGCACGATCGGCGAGAGTATCTGAAATAGTTTGAAGCTGTTCAATGATCTCGTCATCATTTTGTTCTGAAGTTTGCATAGCTCAACAAGTATGCCATTAGCCTGCAGCAAGATGTCGCAGCCTGAAGAACTTCACGAGTGGATTAGTTTTGCTGACCCAGAACTTGATCAAACATGGATGATCGACGCCACATTTCTACGTTCCAATTGGACGTGTATTTACGGCAACGGCTGTCAAGGCGTGCTTGACGACCCAGCCCCAGAACTACATCAAGGTTGCTGCAGTTACGGCGCCCACTTCATCGACAAGGAAGATCTTTCATCCGTCAAGAAAAGTGTCAAACGTTTGACCCCAGAAAACTGGCAAAACTTTGACCGTGGTCAGAATGGCAACTGGCTCGGCAAAGAAAAAGATGGATCTGACGTCACTACTTCTTACAAAGGTGCATGCATTTTTCATAATCGTCCAGATTTTGAAGGTGGAATGGGTTGCGCTTTTCATGTTGCAGCAAGCGACGCTGGCGAGCGTCCAATGGATTGGAAGCCAGATGTCTGTTGGCAGGTTCCACTCCGCTTAGAGCAACATCAAGAGGACGAAGAT
>JABMNW010000027.1 GCA_013204455.1 Acidimicrobiaceae bacterium | reverse complement strand
ACCTAAGTCGGTGAGGATGTCACCGAACAAATTATCCGTAACGATGACATCGTAGCGATGCGGGTCTTGCACGAAATAAATACAAGCGGCATCGACATGGTTGTAAGCCGTTACAACATTTGGAAATTCTTGCGCGACTCGATCGAACGTGCGCTGCCACAAATCACCGGCAAATATCAAGACATTTGTTTTGTGCACGAGCGTCACATGCTTTCGACTGCGGGTCATTGCGAGTCCAAACGCATAACGCACGCAACGCTCAACACCTTTAGCAGTGTTGACACTACCCTGAGTTGCAACTTCGTGTGGTGTTCCACGACGCAACACTCCACCTTCACCGACATACGGCCCTTCGGTATTTTCGCGAATCACAATAAAGTCGTGCGGTTTTATCTGCCCCGGTCCGACACCAGCAAAGGGGCGACGATTGATATACAGGTCCAACTCAAAACGCAACTTAAGCAATAGTCCGCGCTCGATTAATCCTGATGGAACCGCCGGTATGCCAACTGCTCCGAGCAAAATTGCATCAAAACCTCGCAACTCCGCCAAAGTTGCATCCGAAAGAATTTCGCCGTCACGAAGATATCGCTCGCCACCGAGATCGAAACTTGTCGTCGCAAGTTTCACGCCAGTTGCGGAAACCACTTTGAGCGCTTCGGCGATGACTTCTGGACCGATACCATCGCCACCAATTACAGCGACTCGGTGACTAGTTGCGTCGGTGTTTGTTTTATGCAAAACCATGCCTTAATCGTACGGCGTAAATAGATAGCATTTTCGTGGTAATGATCCACAAACTTTCTCGAAACCTTTACGAGCGCCTAGATGCAGAATTCGCAGATTTAACGACTCGTGGTCGCATCGCCGCTGCCGAAAAAATTGCCCGCGCTCGCGAACATGGAGACCTCAAGGAAAACGGTGCCTACCACGCTGCCAAAGATGAGCATGGCCATATGGAAGGTCGCATCCGTCAACTTGAATCAATCCTCGAAAATGTCGAAATCGTCGAACCGCCAACAGATGGAACCATCGGCTTTGGCACAATCGTTACCGTGCTTTATGACGGTGATGAACTATCAATGGCTGAGAGGTATCTGATCGGCCATATCGAAGAGCGGTGCCAAGATAATCAAATTGTCGCAGGGGTGATGAGTCCAACGTCCCCACTTGGCATCGCGCTACTTGGTGCGAAGAAAGGCGACACCGTCACTTACGCAGCACCAAACGGAAACTTAAAAGTGAAAATTGTAGAGACACGCCAACAGTGACCCGCGAGTCAGAAGCGTCTCGTCCAGGTTTGCCGCCAGGACTTGAAATCGACCTGCCAGGCCGCGGCCGTACATTCGTCCGCGATGCCCGAGGCCCCGCCGGCGCACCAACTCTGATGTTGTTGCACGGATGGACTGCGACAGCCGATCTCAATTGGTTCACCTGCTTTGATGCACTATCAGAACATTTTCGTGTTATTGCGATGGATATTCGTGGGCACGGTCGTGGCATTCGCATTAGATCAGCGTTTCGACTTGAAGATTGTGCCGACGACGCCGCCGCAGTTGCCGACGTGTTAGGTATTTCTACGTTTATTCCCGTCGGATACTCGATGGGTGGAACAATTGCACAACTCTTGTGGCGCCGTCATGAGTTTCGTGTGCGTGGGATCGTGTTGTGTAGTACTTCGAGTCACTTCGCGGATTTGCGTCAGGAGCGACTTAGTTTTTTTGGATTAACCGGCTTGGCCGCACTTTCGCGATTAACGACACAGCAGACGAGAAGTTGGCTAACCGAACAATTTTATCTTCAACGAAAATCTGCAGGACTTTCAGAATGGGCCATCCAACAGATCGCTAGCCATGACTGGCGACATATTCTTGAAGCTGGGAAGGCAATCGGCAGTTTTGAGTCGAGAGATTGGCTGCCAAGGCTCGAAGCACCAGCCTCGGTGATTATTACGACTCAAGACACTGTCGTGGCACCAGATCGTCAACGCGAACTTTATCAACTGCTACAAGATGTCGAAGTCTTTGAAGTAAACGGTGGACACAATTCTGTGTTTGCCAGCAAAGAGATTTATGTCCCGACACTTGTCGAAGCCTGTCTCTCGGTTTACTACCGATCGTCGCTCGTAACTAACTAGAGAATCGCGCTGGGTCGTCGGATTGGCGGCTGACAATTACTTTTGGGTCATACCATAGATCTTTAACTGCATCGGCAAGGCTGCCGCGGGCCGCGCCAGCGTCGGTAATTACATCGTTTGGTGTGTCGGCAAAACGCAATACCGAGGCCACGCCTCCGTCGCAAACTGCAACTACAAGTCGCACACGACGGCGTAACGGATGTTGGCTTGGAGGCACACTTTCACGACTAGATTCTTGGCTAGATTCACGGCTCGATTCATCGGGAGTTTCGTTGTCATCAAAATCGTCATCGCTCGATTCATCACGGTCTAGCGGCGCCGCCCATCCACACGTAAGAACCACTGCAGCATCAAACATCCGAGCGATTGCACTACTTGGCGCATCGAGTAACTCGTAGACATCGCCGTGTTCGGCAAGAAAAGTTATTCGCAGGGCCCCGTCTTCGTGTTTGGTCACCCCAATCGGATCAACAACACTCACGCCATAGAGGCGGGCGCGTGGTAAATCAAAACCGTCTAAAGACGAATTGAGACTCGCTTCAACACAAGTGGCTAGGGCAATTGGTTTTGGATCATCGTCATGCATGATCGCGATGTGTGCACCGTCCAAGAAACTCGGCGGTGGCAAGTTTGGTGTTGTAATTCTCGAACAGTCATCCTCGCGGTCGGCATGGCTGACCGCGTAACGCACCGCATCCAGGCACCCCACGCGGCACACTTACGCCAGCCACTGTTGACAAAACAATTGACGACGGATGCTTTTGGTTATGCCAAATAGTGACCTTTTCGCCAGCGACAATTGAACGAAATTTCCAAACTGCTCGATTTCCACCGGGCGCATCAATCACCACACGCAGTCGAGATCCTTTACGAAACGCATGCCCGACCGGCAAGATCTCAACGCGCACCAGCGTTGGCGAAGATTTCGAAATTTTTCTGGCATCGGCTTCAAGATGTGTGTTTACCGGTAACAATTCGCTTGATAAACGAGTATCAAGAGCATTATGCGACGCGCGCAACCATCCACTTTGCACATAGACCTCACTGCCATCTGGGCGCAGTTCGCTAAGCGTGACTTCTAGATCCGTGTCGCCAGTACTCGATGAGATATAAAGATCCGCAGAACCTGAACCAAGCAACACCGTGTCGGCAGTAAGTGCACTCGTTGTAAATATAAGTGCTGTCCCTGCACGTGGCGGTTTCCATGCGTAAACAACGCCTGCCTTGGAGAATGCAGATCGCGAACCGGAATAGAACGTGTCAGTCGTATTCTTGACATCGGCTTGATATGCACTATTTGATTTTGCGCCAGTTGGCGCCTTGACCGTAAGACTTCCACCACTCTGCAAATACCAACGCTTGGCGATCGCATTTGGAGGTGGCCATGAGGCAAAGGTCGCTTTAAATCTCGGCACGGGAGATCCGGGTGTCGCTCCTTTTGCGGCGCCTTGTTCGAAAAGCACCTCGATCGACGGCTCAGCCTCGAATAATTTGAGCGCCTGTTGATATGACTTACCACCAAAACGGTCGAGCAACGGCACCGTGTCTGGCGCACCAAAAATCCCTGCACTAACTAGTGGCAACGCAAATTGCAACACGCCCATTGACGGCACGCGACGAGCAACATAAAGGTCCAAGAACTCGACCAGACGTACAATTACGCTCGAAGCAAGAGAATCCGTATGTAATCCATTCATCAGGGTGGCATACAAATGTTTTGTGCTACTAAAATTATCCAACATGTTTGCAAATCGTGCGCCGGTCTGCTCGTCCTGCCAGGCACCAGCAATGAAAGTTGGCACGGTGATGCGTGAAACCATCGTCGCTGGTGCGAGTTGGTCACCAATCGTCGCGTTATAAAAAGGATTCAGGTTTATCTTCGCAACTAGATCGGTGTTCGCGGATCGGAGTTGCTGATTCAGCGCACACTGCTTATCCCCAGCATCGGCCCGCGCTTTTGTCCAAGGCTGTCCGTAGGCACGTGACTCTTTCATCCGTTGCGCGGCCCAGTCAACAGCGAAACCAGTGTTTAAAATCCCACCTGGATACAACGTTGAACGATACGAATCATCAATCACAGAAAACGGCGCGATGGCGGCAAGGCTCGGTGGTTGAGTGGACGCAACAAATAATTGACTGATTCCCGAATACGAGACGCCAACCATTCCGACCTTGTTGAACTTCACCCATGATTGTGCAGCGATCGCTTCGATCATCTCATAGCCATCAGTCAGCTGTGCGGGCTCAAAATAACTGAATGATCCCCCACTACATCCGGTGCCACGCATGTTGACCCCGACATACGCGTATCCAAGCGCATTGAAAAGTAGTGATAGCCCAGAGTCCAAGGGATTACTCGGCCCGTATCCCGAATATTCCACGACTGTTGGATACGGTCCCGCGCTTTCTGGTCCAGGAAGAACAACATTGATTGACAACTTTGTACCGTCACTCACGCTGAGATATCCGAACCCCGGCGCGAGCACCTGTGACGCTGCTTGCGCTGACTGTGAGCCGACCACAGGCACTAGGCATGCCACAACAATCAGTGCAGCAAGTCGTCGAACACGACCTCGAAATCGCATACGATTAGAAACAGCCCGTTCGACCAGAAGACTCATAACGTTCATTCTCTCACTCACTCTCGCGTCGACAACAACAGCACAATATCTTTCATGAAACAAACACAGAGTTTGCGACAACAGATGCACAGACATCCTCTGATGTCGCTTACCTTGGCGTTCTTTGCGGTGATCAGTGTTTGGTCGATTCTCACTCCCCTATTTGCTGGGCCAGACGAACCGGCTAATTACATCAAAGGTGCGGCAATTGTTCGCGGCGTTTTGGTTGGCGAGGATGTTACGCCGACTCCAGCACTTTCGTATTGGTCGACCAGAGTCGAAATCCCATACGAGTATGGGGTCGCTATGCAAGTCCCTTGGTGCTTCGTGCCGATGCCAGATACGCCAGCCTGTGATCGACCAATGGAGAGTTTGACACCGGCAGAAAAACCAATCACGAATATGGGCCGTTACCCGCCTGTCGGATTTTTCGCAAGCGGAATCGGATCATTGATCGGACCAACCGATCTCTCGGTTAGATTCGGTCGGTTATTGAACGCCGGCCTCAGTGCATTCTTGCTTGCGCTCGGATGCACGCTCCTTTTATCAAGTGGAAGATCGGCAATCGTCGTTCTCGCCGCGACAACACCCGGCGTATTATTTCTTGCCTCGGTTATTAGCCCAAGTGGAATCGAGATCGCTGCATCAATCTGTTTATGGGCGGCGATGTATCCAATTCTCACGACGAATAATCGCTCGGCCTCAAATTCTCTGAAGCCAAAACGCTTGACACTAGCGAAGTTTGGCTTTGCCCTTTCCGGATCTCTGATTATTCTCGTGCGGCCGACAGGTATTTTTTTCTATTTAGTAACCATCGCAATCTGCCTACTTGCCTACAGCAGCATTGCCAAGTGGCGCGAATATATCTCGACGTTATTTATTCCGCTCGCAGTTCATATGCTTTCAATTTTGCTTTCAATACTTTGGTATTTTCGGGTTTATAACGATCACCTTGGCCAACCTATTGTTGATCAACAAACTTTGCCGACGCTAGTCACGATCATCGAGCAATCTCTTAATGATTTGTCCGTCAAAATCGGTGAGTCAATCGGCAACTACGGATGGCTTGACACACCGACGCCAACATTTGCGGTTTGGTTCTGCATCATGCTGATTGGCTTTGTTGTCCTACGCAGTTGGCCAACGATCACAACCCGAAACCGCATCGCGACACTAGGCCTGGCGTTAATAGTTCCAATTTTTATGATATTTCTTAATCGCAATTATCAGAGTTTGCTCGCCTCGTACGGAGTACAGGGTCGCCACCTCACACCACTGCTCGTCGGAATTCCACTCGTCGCCGGAGTTACGTGGAAACCACAACGCAAATGGTTTCGACTGATAATTTTTGGATGGAGTCTTAGCGTGTTTGCGTCAGGAGCATTCGCGCTTCGACGCTATGTTGTTGGCATTCAGCCGCAGAACTTCCACCGGCTGATCACTGCGCCTGTCTGGCAACCAGTTCTTGGGGTTGTCGGCACACTATTGGCACTCGCCATTGCCCTTGGATTTTTCTCGTTGATCTTCTATAACGTCACAACCAAAGGCGTTGAGCCAACACCTAAAGCAGGTTGAATAGAAGCATGAGTTCCCAGCCCAAAACCTTGGCGCAAAAAATATGGGACCGACATGTGGTGCACTCGGGCAAAGACCAACCTGATCTCCTATATATAGACCTGCACTTGGTGCACGAAGTTACGAGCCCGCAGGCTTTTGAAGGATTGCGCCTTTCCAACCGGACGGTGCGTCGGCCAGATCTAACCGTTGCGACCGAAGATCACAATGTGCCGACACAAGATATCCATTTGCCGATCGCCGATCCGATTTCCGCTAAGCAAATTGAAGTTCTACGCAACAACACCAAAGAGTTCAAGATCACGCTTTATCCGATGGGTGACCCTGGCCAAGGCATCGTCCATGTCATCGGACCAGAACAAGGTCGCACGCTTCCTGGGATGACGATCGTTTGTGGCGACAGCCACACTTCAACACACGGCGCCTTCGGTGCGCTGGCATTCGGTATCGGCACAAGCGAAGTTGAACACGTTCTAGCCACACAAACAATTCCGCAAACACGACCAAAGTGGATGAGCGTCACCGTGGATGGCGATACTCCGGCGGGCGTCACAGCCAAAGACATTATTCTCGCCGTAATCGGTGAGATTGGTACTGGCGGCGGGATTGGTCATGTGATCGAATACCGCGGATCCGCAATTCGCAAATTGTCAATGGAAGGCCGGATGACGGTTTGCAACATGTCGATTGAGGCAGGTGCTCGCGCCGGACTAGTCGCACCAGACGAAACAACGTTCGCCTATTTGAAGGGCCGCGAGTTCGCCCCAACCGATGCGCAATGGGATGCGGCAGTCGACGACTGGCGCTCGCTGAGAACCGACGACGGTGCCGTGTTCGACAAAGAAGTCACGATCGATGCCAGCAAGTTGACCCCAAACGTGACATGGGGAACCAACCCAGCACAAGTTGCATCAATAAATGGCCGAGTGCCAATGCCAGATGACTACAGTGACGCGACGGCGCGCGACAGCGTGGTGCGCGCACTCGACTACATGGGTCTTGTGCCCGGCACTGCAATTCGTGATATCAACGTCGACACCGTATTTATTGGATCGTGTACAAACTCGCGGATTGAAGATCTTCGTGCGGCTGCCGATGTTGTGCGCGGGCGAACGATAAAAGTAAAACGAGCGATGGTCGTGCCGGGAAGTCACGCGGTAAAAATACAAGCCGAACTTGAAGGTCTCGACAAAATATTTATCGCTGCCGGTATGGATTGGCGTGAGCCTGGTTGTTCGATGTGTTTGGCGATGAACCCGGACAAACTTGCACCATTAGAACGAGCCGCGAGCACATCGAACCGCAATTTCGAGGGACGACAAGGCCGTGGTGGCCGAACACACTTGGTTTCGCCAGCCGTTGCCGCTGCAACGGCAATCGCCGGACATTTCTCGGCGCCAGAGGATTTGTCGTGAAGGTTGTGCGCATTGTTTCGGGACGAGGTGTGCCACTTAAGCGAAGTGATGTTGACACCGACCAAATAATCCCCGCAGAATGGCTAAAGCGCGTCGAGCGAACAGGATTTGAAAAAGGTTTGTTTTCAACTTGGCGTGATGACCGCAATTTCGTTCTCAACGATGAGCGTTATGCGGGTGCATCAATCCTTGTGGCGGGTCGGGGTTTTGGTGTCGGCTCATCACGCGAGCACGCGGTGTGGGCGATTCAACAAGGCGGCTTCAACGCGGTAATCGCACCAAGTTTTAGTGACATCTTTCGAAATAACTGCGGCAAAAATGGACTGATTGCTGTTGTTTTGAATGAACAAATTGTCAATCAACTATGGATAATTATCGAAGATGACCCAACTACGGAAATCACAGTCGATGTTGAACGGCTTGTTGTTGAAGTGCCAAGCCAAGGACTTTGCGAATCTTTTGAGATGGATGTGGACACACAAAACCGTTTGTTAAACGGACTCGACGACATCTCGATTTCTTTACGACACGATGATAAAATTTCGAGTTTCGAAAAAACCAGACCAACTTGGTTTGCGCATCAGCACTAGCACCACTTATTTTATTTCATTGGGGTTGCTCTAGCCCGAAGCCACCCAGCAAATTCTTCGACATCCACTTTGGAGCTTGCAATTCCTAACATCACATCCACAGCATCATCCTGAGTGAAACTCTCAAAATTTCGAACACCGAGTACCGCTGCCTTGTCGAAAAAATCAGGATAGAACTCCACGTCACCAAAACCGCTAGAGGGTGCATGTAACGCAGAATCAAGGAGCTCCAACCGCGAAACTCTTGCCAGGGTGTCAGCATCAATTCCTGTGACATCCTCAGCAATTTTCAACGCTTCATCAAGTGTCAGATACCTCACTGGGCCAAGCGGTCGAGAATCTCGCGATCATGTTCAATCACGTACTTCAGGGCATCCAAAAACTTTTTGTCCTTGCGGACACGATCAATTTCTACCGACAGTGCACCGATAATGAATTCGTTTAGGCTCTTACCTTGGATACGGGCCACGACTTCGGCTTCCTCGGCAAGATCAACTGGCAGGCGAACTGTGGTCTGTTTTGTCATGACATCATGATATCACGAGATCATGATGAAGTCAACCCATATTTAGGGAAAACTTACTCGCCCAGTACTAGCAATCAGCGAGACGGTCGAGAATCTCGCGATCCTTTTCGACCAACAATTTCACGGTATTCATAAACTTCGGGTCCTTTCGGAGACGATCAATTTCGGCGCTGAGCACAGCCGGATCTGAGAGATCAGGTCGAAGCGACTCCGAGTTGATATCAATAGGACGGGACATGCACCAACAATAACCCTCGCTCAGTAGGTTTTCCCGGTGAATTACGTCCCGAACGAGCCTTTACGGCGCGACTAGAAACTGTTCCAAATCGGCCAAGCGCGGGTCGTTGGAAAACACCTCAATCGGCGCTTGTGCTTCGAGTCGTAATCCGTTTTGAATTATTCGACAAGTTGTGTGTTGGTTGTACTCGGCAAGCGTGACGGCCCAACCATCTTTGCCGGCTCGAGCCGTGCGCCCAGAGCGGTGCAAATAAGTCTTGACTTCTAGTGGCGGCACATAGTGCACGACGATCCCGACATCGTCAACATCAATACCTCGCGCGGCAACATCGGTGGCGACCAAAATATTCAACTCGCGTTGGGCAAACATTCTTAGCGAACGCTCACGAGCACCTTGAGCCATATCGCCATGCAGAGCCGAGGCTTTGGCACCAAGTGCGACTAAATCTTGCGCAACTTTATCGCAGGCACGTTTCGTGTCGCAAAAAACCAGCGTCTGCCCGCCTGAGCGGGCCATTGCAACAACGACACGATTCTTGTCCATGTGATGCACGCCAAGAAATAAGTGTCGCATCGTGCCGACCGTGTCTGTTGGCGCATCGATACTCACTTCTGTTGGCGACTTCATGTATCGCTTAACGAGAGTTGCAACTTGACCGTCCAACGTTGCTGAGAACAACATCGTTTGATGAGTCTTTGTGATATGTCGCAAAACCCATTCGACCTGTGGCATGAATCCTTCATCGGCCATACGGTCGGCTTCGTCGAGCACAATAACCTCGACATCGCTCAGATCGGCTTCGCCAGATTTCATTAAGTCAATTAGTCGCAACGGCGTAGCGATAACAATCTCGGCACCACGGTTAAGTTGATCGACTTGTTTTTCGCGAGCCGCTCCACCGTAGACCGCGAGCACGCGCACACCGCAATGACTGGCAATCGGAGCTAAGACATCTGTCACTTGCACGGCTAACTCTCGAGTTGGCACCAGCACAAGTCCGCGAGGTTTTTTCGGTTCGGCGCGTTGCGTGACTCGTTCGATCATCGGCACACCAAAGGCCAGTGTCTTACCCGAACCAGTTCTCGCCCGACCACAGAGATCTTCGCCGCTCAAGGCAACCGGGATCGCCTCGGTTTGGATCGCGAATGGAGCCGCGAATCCTGCAGCCGCTAATCCTGCATCTACGCGCTCGCTAACCCCGAGAGCCGCAAACCCTGTTGGGGTTTGGACTGCAACGCGCACATTGGCACCCGAGCCAATGTTGCCACGGGCATGCTCTTTTGATTCGCCCGCCGGTCGCGGAAATTGCGGTCGTCGGGGCGAACGAGGGGCCGCACGACGCGAGTGGGGGTCAGACATGTGAAGCATCAGACTATCAAAGTGGCGCCGTGTGTCTCGCCAAAGATCAGTCACTGACTCACGAGTCAGTTTTGCCTGATGACTCAGACAGTAGACAAATGCCGACGATGTGTGTAGGGTCAAAAATTGTGTTTAACCTAAATGACCCGACGATTCTTGATGAGCCGATCTTCACCGGCCGCAAAGGCATCGTCTATGACTGGCAAAAATTGCTGATGCCATCTGATTCTGCATTCGAAACATCGTTACAAATACTTCTAAACGCTGGCAAGGACGACTCCGCCCAACGATACGCGTGAGCGCGCAAGCGCACCCGAAGCGGGTGCTTGTGCTCGGTTGTGGATCTGTCGCGCAATGCGTTGTCCCACTACTTGTTCGTGATCTGAAACTCGAACCAAGTTCAATCACGATTGTTGACTTTGTTGATAATCGACATCGAGTCGCGAGTGCGATAGCCAGCGGTGTCAAGTATGAAATTGATCAAGTCACGCAAGAAAATTTAGATTCTTTTCTCACAGCGCGTGTCTCGGCGGGCGACATTTTGCTCGATCTCGCCTGGAACATCGATTGCACGACGATTTTGGAATGGTGTCACGATCACGGTGTGCGCTACCTAAATACATCAGTAGAACTCTGGAACCCATACGACAAAATGGCCGAGATACACCCACTGAATCGAACGCTTTATGTGCGACATCAAGCGATCCGAAAAATGATCAATCGGTGGGGCTCGAATGACGGACCAAGTGCGGTCGTCGAACACGGTGCCAACCCTGGTTTGGTATCACATTTCGCTAAGCAAGCATTGTTCGAAATCTCAAATAAAATTCTTACAGATGGTCGCGCCGGGTCGCGCCAAAGTGCACTCGAATCTGCATTAAGCGACGGCGCATTTGATCGACTGGCAATGCTTACTGGTACACGAGTAATTCATATCAGCGAACGCGATACACAGATTACAAATGTTCCAAAACGCGTTAACGAATTTGTCAACACTTGGTCGGTTGAAGGATTCTACGAAGAAGGTGTTGCCCCCGCCGAAATGGGTTGGGGTACACACGAACGATGGATGCCAGCAAACGCGCATGTGCACACCGATGACGGCCCGCGAAATCAGATTTGTCTGGCGCAACCAGGCATGGAAACTTGGGTCCGTTCGTGGGTTCCGACTGGCGAAATTCTTGGAATGATTATTCGCCATGACGAGTCGTACACGATGAGTAACCATCTCACTGTT
>JABMNW010000026.1 GCA_013204455.1 Acidimicrobiaceae bacterium | reverse complement strand
GTAACTTCCAGTTGATGTATCGGGAATTAACTCACCCGCTTCGGGAGTAAGTCGATCAACAGGATCAGTCGTTGCGCTCAATTTCGCAATTTCGTTTACATTGTCAGGAAGGAACGCGAGCAGATGCTCGACTTCGGCAAAAGCGGCATCACGATCGGCAACAACCAAATGCGCCACGCCGCTTTGTTTCGCGTGGATATCGGATCCGCCTAGTTCGTCGTTGCTGATCTTGATACCAGTGAACTCGGCAACCATTGTTGGCCCGCTCACAAATGCGTAGGCGTCGCTAGTCATGATCACAATGTCACTTAGGCCGATTAAGAGTGCGGGTCCGGAAACTGCCGGCCCAGTTACAACGGTGATGATCGGCACAAATCCGGAACATTTCGCGATAGCTTTCGCGGCTTGACCCCACCCGTGCAGTGCCGCAACACCTCCGACGATGTCGGCGCCCGAACTTCCAATCGCCATTACGAGTGGCAATCCCTTTTCGCGAGCAGTGTCGGCAGCATGAGCGATTACGCCTGAGGCTTCTGCGGATAATGCGCCACGACGAACGGATTCATCAACATCAACCCACACCACTCGTCGGCTTATCGCCTCGAGCCAACGAACCTCGGCGGCTACGGCACCCTTTACCGCGCGCTGAAGATGAACTGTCATATCGCTTCAGGCTACTTACGATGATCGTTTGAGAGGAAATACACCTTTGCCAATATGTACTCCAGGTTGGCGGTCACCAGTTCGTTCGATGACTTGTCGTGCAACTATGGCGGTGGCCTGTGTTGCTTTACTAGGTAAGGGCCGACTTCGTTGCACCCAACCAACTACGCGGCGGGGGAGTTCTGGAACCTCAATTCGTTTGAACTCACCTTTGAGCCATCCAGGTACCGCTGTTGCTGGCACAATGGCTGCGCCAAAACCCTCGAACGCTAGTGATGTAAGAAGTCGTACGCCGTCTATTTCTGCTTGGGATTGAAGCACTAATCGTTGTGATCCGGCAGCGCGATCCAAGATTCTTCGCATCGAAGTATTTTTTGGAGGAAGCAGTAAAGGTCGCGTTGTCAGTTCTTGAATTGTCATTTTGTCATGCTCTGCCCATTCGTGTTTCGCGTGAACCAGCAAAATTAAATGTTCAGCAAACAACGGGAACGATTCGAGATTGTCATCTTGGATCGTAAGGTGGACGATCGCGGCATCAAGAGAGCCATCCAGTACCCGGGGGAGCAAACTAGAAGTACTGCCCTCGGAAATAATTAGTTGGATGTTTGGATGTGACTTTGCAACAGCTGGAAGAAATCGTGGCATCAACCAGCGACCAGTTGTTCCAATGCAACCGAGGCGTACTTCGCCTTTAATGTCTTTTTCATTCGAGTGAACATCGGCGACAATATCTTGGATTTGGTTGAGTACACGGCGTGCTCGGTCGACGACGATCTGGCCATCCTCGGTAAGCCGACCACTGGATCTGTCGATAAGTGAGGTTGCGAGTTCCTTTTCTAATCTCGAAATGTGGGCCGAAACATTGCTTTGCACTGTGGCTAAGGCTTTGGCGGCACCCGAAAATGAACCATGGTCGGCAATAGAAATGAGGATTTCGAGTTGTCGTAGTTCCATATCACTAAAAATGATAGGGGATATCTTGTCGTTCGCCTTGAGTGCTGGCCCTTTTTGTAGCATAATTGACATATACGTAGTGAAGCCTCCCCCAGGCTCACTACGAAAGAACTAGGGCAGGTCCCCCAGTTGCCTTAGTTTTAGGTCGAGAGGCCCCGCCATTGCGCGGGGCCTTTCCCGTTTATCCGGTTTAGATTATTGAGCGGCGACTTTCATTCGCACGATATTTAATGCACTGCCTGCTTTAAACCATTCAACTTGTTCCGGTGAGAATGTATGCAATGCTTCGAATTCGATCTGCGAGCCATCTAGTTTATTAATTATGCAGAGTACGGGTTTGTCCGGCTTAGGTGGCATTCCGCGCACCGTGACTGTGTCTCGTTCTTCGATCAAGTTATAAGTGTTTGTATCTAGAAAAGTTAGCGGTACGATGCCTTGTTTTTTGAGATTTGTTTCGTGGATGCGAGCAAACGACCGTGCGAAAATTACAACGGCACCACGAAAGCGTGGCTCCATCGCAGCATGTTCGCGTGAAGAACCTTCGCCGTAGTTCTGATCACCAATCGCACACCATTGAATTTTATTATCGCCGTAGTGTCGAGCGATTTCTGGATATGTGCGAGTTTGGCCGTCAATGATGTCCCAACCTTCACCGACCGCGTCGTTGAATGCATTGACTACCCCAGCAAACAAGTTGCCACAAATATTTTGTAAGTGTCCGCGATAGGCCAACCACTTACCAGCGGCAGAAATGTGATCGGTGGTGCACTTACCTTTTGCTTTCATAAGCACCGGCATTCCGATAAAGTCGTTTCCATTCCATTTCTCAAATGGTTCAAGAAGTTGCAATCGCTCGCTAGTTGGGTCGACGACAACTTGAATAGCCGATCCGTCCTTCGGTGGTGCAGTAAATGTGTCGGCGCCTGAGACATAGCCCTGCTTTGGGAGTATCTCGCCATTTGGCGCGGCAAGTGAAACTTGTGATCCGTCTGGCGCCGTAATTGTGTCGATGGTTGGATCGAAATCTAAACGCCCAGCAAGTGCAAGTGCGATAACCGTGTCGGGGCTTGTCACGAAACTTAATGTGTTTGCCGAACCGTCATTTCGCTTTGGAAAGTTGCGGTTGAACGAGTTGACAATCGTGTTGGGTTTGTCCGTTATTTCTTTCGAGCGTTCCCATTGGCCGATACACGGACCACATGCATTTGCCAGCACAGTTGCGCCGATTGCTTCTAGGTCGGCGAGTAATCCATCGCGTTCGATTGTCGCACGAATTTGTTCGGAGCCGGGTGTGATTAGCAACTGCGTTTTTGACTTAAGTCCTTTTGAGGCGGCAAAACGGGCGACCGATGCAGCGCGAGTGATGTCTTCGTATGAGCTGTTTGTGCAACTTCCAATTAGTGCGGCGGATATTTCGAGCGGCCAATTATTTTCTGCTGCTGCTTTGCCAACGCTGGTGCCGACTCGGTGAGCGCGGTCAGGTGAGTGCGGACCATTGATTAGTGGCTTGAGTGTCGACAGATCTATTTCGATCATTCGGTCGTATAACGCGCCGTCATCTGGTCGGAGATCTGCGGAAACTTTGTCAGCAAGTGCAACTATCTCGCTACGACTCGTTGCCGCGAGATAATTCGCCATTTGCTTGTCGTACGGGAACACTGAGCATGTCGCACCGATTTCTGCACCCATGTTGCAGATCGTTGCTTTCCCTGTCGCAGAGATTGTGTCGGCACCTTCACCGAAATATTCGATGATTGCTCCCGTACCACCTTCGACGGTAAGCAATCGTGCCACTTCGAGGATTACATCTTTAGGACTTGACCATCCAGAAAGCGAACCAGTGAGTTTTACACCGATGATTTTTGGCCAGCGAACATTAAACGGGAAACCCGTCATTACATCTACTGCATCTGCACCACCAACACCAATCGCGACCATGCCCAGTCCACCTGCGTTTGGTGTGTGGCTGTCCGTACCGATCATCATTCCGCCAGGAAATGCATAGTGCTCAAGCACGACTTGGTGAATAATTCCACTTCCAGGTCCCCAAAATCCGATGC